>NZ_CP025030.1:2753907-3059896 GCF_002812705.1 Achromobacter spanius
TGGACATCGTGCTGCCCAAGACGAAATCAAACATGGCGGGAGGCGCCGACGAATACTTGACGACCGGGTTGCGTTCGCTGCGCTTGGTCAGCTCGGCATAAACCTCGGGGGTCAGGGCCGTGGGCGAAGCCTTGGCTTCCTTGACCCAGTTGTCGAACCCTTCTTGCGGCATCGCGATGGCCTTGAAGCGCATGCCGGAGAAACCGGCGCCGCTGTAGTTGGCCGAGATGCCGGCGTAGGTGCCGGCTTCGCGCGCATTCAGGTGCAACTTCGTTTCCATGCCGGCCATCGAGTAGATCTGGCTACCCAGTTGCGGAATGAAGAACGAATTCATGACCGAGGCCGACGTGATCCGGAAGTTGACCGGAACGTCCACGGGGAACGCGATCTCGTTGACCGTGGCGATGTCGTATTCGGGGTAGATGAACAGCCACTTCCAATCCAGCGACACCACCTCGATGGTGACGGGCTTGTGTTCGGAAACGAGCGGCTTGTAGGGATCCAGCGCGTGCGTGGAGCGCCAGGTGATCACGGCAAGAATCGCCACGATGATACAAGGAACGGTCCAGACCACGACTTCAATCGCCGTGGAATGGGCCCACTTGGGCTGGTAGTCAGCTTTGGTATTGGATGCGCGATATTTCCACGCAAACGCCACGATCATGAACAGTACTGGAATCACAACGATGAGCATCAGCCCCGTCGCCGTGAACAGCAAAGTCTTTTCCTGGGCGCCAATATCTCCCTTGGGCGAGAGAATTTCCATGTTGCAGCCGCCAAGCAGCATGACCGCGCCGACGCCAAAAATGCGCGTTAGGGTCGCAAGGAGGGGGTGTTTCACGTACAGCCTTGGATGGAGGGTTGGAAATGCTGCGTAGCAGCGGGGCGAAATGCTGCCAAGCAGCAACGTCCATCCTATCGGCTTGATATCCGTCAAGCATGCGACACATGGTCGCATTGCCTGGAAGGAATCAGCCCCCAGCGGGGCAGATTCAGGGTTTTCCTAGGGGGGCAGTTGCCCCGGAGGAGATGCAGGGGGTGCGACGTTATGTCGCACCTGCACAATGGGGTGTTGTAAAGATGTGTCGCACCCGCACAAATCAGTCGACGATCACTTCGCGTTCCGGCCCCGGTTTCTTGGCCAGCTTGCGCTGTAACGAGCGCCGATGCATGCCCAAGAGGCGCGCCGCCGCCGAAACATTGCCGCCGGTTTCGTGCAGGGCCTGATGAATGTGCTCCCATTCTAGGCGGTGCAACGGCGTCATGGTCGTTTCGATGGTAACGGATTCTGGCTTCACCAAACCCAGCGTGCGCAGGATCATCGGCGCGGTGGCGGGCTTGGGCAGGTAGTCGTCCGCCCCGCGCTTGATGGCCTCGACGGCTGTGGCCACGCTGGCGTAGCCGGTGACCAGCAGGATCCGCATGTCCGCGCGCAGGGCGCGCAAGGGGCGGATCAGCGTCAGGCCGGAGTCTTCGCCCAGGCGCAGGTCCACCAGGGCAAACGCCGGACGAATTTCCTCGGCCACGCGCAGCGCTTCGGCGATGCCCGTGGCGGTTCGGGTTTCCAGGCCGCGACGCGACAGGCTGCGCTGCAAGGTGCGCACATACAGTTCGTCGTCGTCGATCAGCAGGCCAAGGTCGGTAGGGTTCATCACAATCAAGTTCCGGGGTTGCCCAGGGGCAGGTAAAAGCGGATGCGGGTGCCTCCCCCAACGGCGGCGGTCATGGTCATTTCGCCGCCTAGCTGTTCCACGGTGGCATGCGACAGCGCCAGGCCCACGCCCAGCCCGCCCGGCTTGCCGCTGTTGAACAGGCTGGTCACGGGCAGCAGGGTCTGGTCAGGGTCGAAGCCCCGCCCGTAGTCCCGCACTTCACCGCGCAAGGCGCCATAGCCGTATTCCAGATGCAGGTCCACGCGCAGCGTCTCGGCGGCTTCGCCGGCGTCCGCCGCGTTGTTCAACAGCGCCTGCAACAAGTGGGCGATCGCCGGATCCACCCGCAGACTGGGGGGCAAGGCGCCCGAGCGTTGCAGGTCGATCGTTGGCCGGATCAAGCGCCACTGGCCCACCACACGAACCAGGTCCACGGCGGTTGGGACCGCCAGATTGCGAATGCGTTCCCGGCACAGGGCCAGCAGTTGGCTCAGGGTGGACACATCTTCGCGCAGGTCTTCGTCCTTGACCTCGGCGGCGATCTCGTCGGCCAGCAAGGTCATGGTGGCCAGCGGGGTGTTCAGTTCATGCGCCATCGCGGCGGCGTGGGTGGCCAGCGCAACGATGCCTTCGTTGCGGGTGAAGCGTTCGCGCAGGCGGGCCAGTTCGCGCTCGCGGGCGCGCAGGTCAGAGGCCAGGCGGGTGGAAAACACCAGCACCACGACTACCGAAATCAGGAAATTGGCGCCCAGGCCCCACAGCAGCAGGGTGTGCGTGTCCACATCGCCGCGCAAGGGCTGGCCGAAGATGCCCGCCGCCGCGTAGCCGCAAATACCGGCCAGCGCCGCCGCCAGCGCCCAATTGCGCGGCAGCGCCAGGGCCGCCAGCGCGGTCAGGATCAGGAACATCATGCCGAACGGATTGCTGATGCCGCCGCTCCAGCCAATCATCCATGACAAAGCGGCCATGTCCACCAACAGATGGCCGAAGGCGGTGGCGTGGGACAGGTCGCGGGGATGGCGCAGCCGCAGGCTGGCGTAGGCGTTGAAGCCGATGAGCACGCCCACGCCGATCCACAGAGGCTCAAGCGGCAGGGCAATGCCCAGCACGCTGCTGGCGAGCAGAATGGTGGCGGCTTGGCCGGCGATGGCGAGCCAGCGCAGGCTGCAAAGGGTACGCAGGAATGAAAAAGCGGAACTACCGGGCATATCCAGACACAGAGTTGCCGGCGGCCCGCCGGCGGGTCAAGCGCCCGGCGGCGCGGAACGCAGGCATCCGGCGCGCGGCGCAAGTGGCCGGCTGCCGTCGGGCCTGGAGGTCAGGCGCCGACGGTGGACGTGCAGGCATTGTATGGCGATTCAGCGCGACACGCTGGCGGGGCGGGGCCGTGTGCGTCCCCGATTTTTGCCGCCGACTATCCTCGTCTAGCTGAATGCCCTCTATATATAGAGCGCGTCAGTGGCCATGCCCGTGGCCGGCTGCGGGCGCGGCGCCGGCCTTCGCGTTGAGCGCGCGCGCTTCGGCTGTTACCGGCACGCGGTGCTGTTGCTGCTTGACGTCTTCGACGATCAGCGTCAGTTGCACGTGCTCGCCCGGGGTGATCTGGCGGGCCAGGTCGATCAGCATGACGTGGTAGCCGCCCGGCTTCAGGTCCACGGCCTGGCCGGCGGGCAAGTCGATGGCGGGCACTTCGCGCATTTTCATGACGTTGTCCTGCATCGCCATTTCGTGGACTTCCACATGCTTGGCGGCATCGGATTCCACGGCCACCAGGCGGCCCGCGTCCGGCGAGGTCAGGCGCATGAAGACCCCCGTGGCGTGCTGGTTGGGAACCGTGGCGCGGACCCAGGCGTCTTCCACCTTGATGGTGGCGTCGGCAGCGAGGGAAGTGGACGCAAAGCCTGTCAGCACGGACAGGGACAGGGCGGTGGCAAACGTGCGCAGCGAGAAGTTCTTCATGATGGGGTCTCTGTATTTATATGGATCTGGGGATTCGTAGGGATATGGGGATAGGGCATCCATAGGGATCCCTGGGCGCAGTCGGCGCGCGGCGTTACAGCACGGTGCGCAGGTCTTCCACGCATTCGGCGGCGGTCTGCGCGTGGCGCAGCGCCAGGCGCAACTTGCCCTGGGCGTCGATCACGTAGGTGAGCGCGGTGTGGTCCATGGTGTAGGACGAGCCGGTGGGAACCTTCTGATAGAACACCTTGAAGGACTGGGCAGCGGCGCGGGTTTGTTCCGCCGTGCCGCGCAGGCCCACGAAGCCGGGGTCGAAGGCCTCGGTGTAGGCGCGGAGGATCTCCGGCGTGTCGCGCTCGGGGTCGACGGTGATGAACAGCACGCGCAGCTTGTCGGCATCGGCGCCCAGCAGATCCTTCATTTCCAGGGCGCGGGTCAGCGCCGTGGGGCAGATGTCGGGGCATTGGGTAAAGCCGAAGAACAGCAGGATGGGGTGGCCACGGTAGTCGGCCAAGGTGCGCGCTTGACCGGTTTTGTCCTGCAATTGGAAATCGCCCGTGGGCATGCCGGACAAGTCCATGCCATGGAGCTTGGGGGCGTCGGGGCCGCAGCCGGTCAGGGCCAGCAGGGCCAGGGAAGACAACAGCAGGCGGCGCCGGGGATCGGGCGCGTGGGAAGGCGCGGCGCCAACGGGCGCGCGCAATGACATAGAGCGCGGGAAACGCATGAAAACCTCTTGGGTTGACGTGTGGCTAGGCGCGCGGCGGGGCCGCGCGTTCAGTCGGAGTCAAGCCAAGAAGGGCGGGGCGCGCGAACCCAGCGGCGGGCCGTGGGCGGCCAGTGGAGGCAGGGCGCGATACGTGGCGGCGGGCGGCGCGGGCCGGCCAACGGGCAACAGAATGGGGGTGACGGTGGGGGTGGGTGCCGGCGCCACATGCGCCAGCAAGCCGAAGGGACATTGCGCGCCGGTTTCGGCGGCATCGTGCGAGGTCGGCCCACCCGGAGTGCGCTTGTCCAGCACCAGATCCAGCGTGGACAATTCGCCGGCGGCCGAGCAGAAGGTGACTTCCAGCCGGCCTTCATGCAGCGCGTTGGCATCCGGCATGTAGCCGGTAGGCACCAGCGCTCGCAAGGTCAAGGCCAAAAGCGCCAGCCACAACACACCCCGGGCGCGCACGGCGCTCCTGAAGCGGAAGAGGTGGGTGAATTCGGACATAGCGGCATTCTAGTCGATGCTCGGTGCGGGCCTGCGTGGCCCGGAGCGCGGCCCGGCGCGGCTTGGCACGGCAAGATCTGGCGCACAGCACGGCTCAGCGCACAGCATGGCCCAGTGCACAGCATGGCCCGGCGCGGCACCGGCCACGCAAAAATCTTGGTACCCTTCTTGCTAGCCGGCTGGCTGTCCCGCTTGTCAACCGGCTTGCTCGCGCTTGCTATTGTTTAACGCGCGTACGTTGATTTCTGCGTGTCTAGCGGGTTTTTGCCGTTCTTGCTCGTTCCTATCCGATCGTTCAGCCCCAACCATTGCCTATCTCTGTGCCCCAAGTTTCAGTGCTTTCCCTGTCCATCCCGACCGTGTCCGTGCCTGTTCTTGCAACGTCCTCGACGGCGCAGTTCCGTCCGACGCGGACCTGGGCGCGCTTATGGATTGGCCTCTGCATCGTGGTCCTGGCTTTGCTCTTGTCGGCGTGCGGCACCACCAAGGTCCAGCCTGGCTACTACCGGGTGCAGTCGGGCGACACGCTGACTCAGATCGCGCGCAAGCAGGGCACCTCCGTCAGCAACCTGGTGCGCTGGAACCGCCTGTCGAATTCGAACACGATCGAAGTGGGGCAGATGCTGCGGGTGGAACCACCCGCCGGACAGGCCCGCACCTCCACGCCCAGTAAGTCGGCATCAAAACCCGCCGGCTCGTCGCGCGCATCCGCATCGTCCGGCAAGCGCCGCACGGCGCCACCCGGAGCGATCTCGCTGGTATGGCCGGCACAAGGCAAGGTCACGCGCGGGTATGACGGCGGCGGCTCCAACGGCATCGTCATTTCCAACAGCTCGGGTACGCCGGTGGTGGCCTCCGCCAGCGGCACCGTGGCCTATTCCGGCAGCGGCCTGCGCGGCTATGGCCACCTGGTGATCGTCAAGCACAACGCAAGCTTTTTGAGTATCTACGCGCACAACCGCAAGCTGCTGGTCAAAGAAGGCCAGAGCGTAAAACAAGGCCAGAAAATCGCCGAAATGGGCAACAGCGACAGCAAGCAGGTAGGCCTGTATTTCGAGCTGCGCTACAACGGCCAAGCGGTTGATCCGGCAGGGAATTTGCCGCCACGATGATGCGGGCGGTCGGGGAACGGTAGGATGGGTGCAGCTACGACGGACGAGCGGCTGATCCTACCGGTAGGATGGGTGCAGCGCGGCAGGCTGTGGCCAGGAACACGATCATGAATCGCGCGAACCCATCATGCAACGATGGTGTTCTTCACCATCGCGGCCACCACGCATGTTTTTTTGCAGGGTGGTTCTACGTTCACCGCCGTTTGATGGGTTTCGCGCGAACGGCAACGGTGTTCTTGCGTAGGGTTGTTCGCGCTGCACCCATCCTACGACGGACGAGCGGCTGATCCTACCGGTAGGATGGGTGCAGCGCGGCAGGCTGTGGCCAGGAACACGATCATGAATCGCGCGAACCCATCATGCAACGATGGTGTTCTTCACCATCGCGGCCATCACGCAGGTTTTTTTAAGGGCGGTTCATCGTTCACCGCCGGTTGATGGGTTTCGCGCGAACGGCAATGGTGTTCTTGGGCAGGGTCGTTCGCGCTGCACCCATCCTACGACGGGCGAGCGGCTGATCCTACCGGTAGGATGGGTGCAGCGCGGCAGGCTGTGGCCAGGAACACGATCATGAATCGCGCGAACCCATCATGCAACGATGGTGTTCTTCACCATCGCGGCCATCACGCAGGTTTTTTTAAGGGCGGTTCATCGTTCACCGCCGGTTGATGGGTTTCGCGCGAACGGCAACGGTGTTCTTGGACAGGGTTGTTCGCGCTGCACCCATCCTACGACGGACGAGCGGCTGCTCCTACCGGTAGGATGGGTGCAGCGCGGCAGGCTGTGGCCAGGAACACGATCATGAATCGCGCGAACCCATCATGCAACGATGGTGTTCTTCACCACCGCGGCCATCACGCAGGTTTTTTTAAGGGCGGTTCATCGTTCACCGCCGGTTGATGGGTTTCGCGCGAACGGTAATGGTGTTCTTGGGCCGGGCCGTTCGCGCTGCACCCATCCTACGAGGGATTATCTTGCGTCAGCGTTGAAATGAACGCCGCCGTCCGTTGATCCTTTGGCCGGGAAAATAGCGTGCGGGATTCTCCGGCTTCCACCACCACGCCATCCAATATAAACACCACCTCGCGCGATACGCTGGCGGCCAGGCGCAGGTCGTGCGTGGCCATCAGCATGGTCATGCCTTCGGTGGCCAACTGGCGCAGCACATCCACCACTTCGGCCGCCAGGCCGGGGTCCAGCGCGGACGTGGGTTCGTCGCACAGCAGCACGCGCGGCGCCGGTGCCAGCGCGCGCGCAATCGCCACGCGCTGTTGCTGTCCGCCAGACAGGTTGGCGGGCCAGGCGTCGGCCTTTTCGGACATGCCCACTTTCTTCAGCAATTCTTCCGCGCGCGCGCGAGCCCTGTCCAGCGGCCACTTCTGCACGGTCAGCAGGCCTTCCATGACGTTGCCGATCACCGTCTGGTGCGGAAACAACTGAAAGTTCTGGAACACCATGCCGGTCTGCCTGCGCACGCGCTGCACCTGTTCCCGCGTCAGCTTCTTGCCGGGCTCGAAGTCGATGGTTTCCGGGCCGATGGCAAGCGTGCCTCGGTCAGGTACTTCCAGCAGGTTCACACAGCGCAGCAGCGTGCTCTTGCCGCTGCCGGACGGGCCGATCAGCGCGGTGACGCTGCCTTCGGCGATGCTCACGTCCACCTGCTTGAGCACCGGATTGCCGCCAAACGCCTTTTCGATTTTCTGCAGCCGTATCATCGGGTCTTCTCGGAAAAAACCGCGTGCTGGCCAAAGCGCCGTTCCAGGCGCACTTGCGCGGCGGACAACACGGAACTGAACACCAGGTAGATCAGCGCGGCTTCGGTATAGAGGATCAACGGTTCATACGTAACCGCCGCGATGCGCTGCGCCGCCTGGAAAATCTCGGGCACCGTCAGCACCGCCGCCAGCGACGTGTCCTTGACCAGTGCAATGAACGAGTTCGACAGCGGCGGCACCGCCACGCGGGCGGCTTGCGGCAGGATCGTGCGGCGCAACGCCTGGCCGCGCGTCATGCTCAGCGAGTAGGCGGCTTCCCATTGGCCCTTGGTAATGGATTCGATGGCGCCCCGGATGACTTCGGAGTTGTAGGCGCCCACGTTCAGCGTGAAGCCGATCAGCGCGGCGGGCAAGGGATCCAGCACGATGCCCACGCTGGGCAGGCCGTAGAAGATCACGAACAACTGCACCAGCAGCGGCGTGCCCCGGATCAGCCACACATAGAATCGCACCAGCGCCACCAGCGGCGCCGGCCCGAACAGCCGGATCAGCGCCACCACGAACGCCAGCGCCAGGCCCAGCGCGAACGACATCAAGGTCAGCGGCACGGTGAATACCAGCCCCGCGTGCAGCAGCGGCCAGAACGAATCGGCCATCAACTGCACCCAGGCCGGCACGGTCCATGACCCGATCTGCGCCAATAGCCAATCGGGGATGACGGCCTGGAGCCAGGTAGGTAGCGTCATGTGCGTGTCCGCGGCTTACTGCGCCGACAAGTCCGTGCCGAAGTATTTGACCGAAATGGTCTTGTAGGTGCCGTCAGCCTTGATGTCCGCCAGCGCCTTGTTGATGGCGGCTTGCAGTTCGGGGTTGCCCTTGCGGATCAGCACGCCCGAGTTGCTGAATTCAGCGGTCTTGTCGGTGGCGGCGATTTTCACCTTGGCATTCGGCTTTTGCTTCTTGAAGTCCAGGAACGACAGGTTGTCGTTGACCGTGGCTTCCACGCGGCCCGAAGTCAGCAGGTCGATGGCTTCGTTAAAGCCCTGCACCGCGACCACTTCCGCGCCGTGGCTTTGCGCCAGCTTGCCGAAATTGCTGGTCAGCGTGTTGGCCGACTTCTTGCCCTTCAGGTCGGCGAACGACTTGATGCTTGTGTTGTCGTCACGCACGATCAGCACGGCGGCCGACGAGATGTAGGGATCAGAAAAGTCGTATTTTTGTTTGCGCGCGTCGGTAATGCCCACTTGATTGATCACGGCGTCATAGCGCTTGGCGTCAAGGCCGGCAATGAGGCCGTCCCATTTGCCTTCGACGAATTGGGCTTTGACGCCCAGGCGTTCGGCAATGGCGCGCCCAATCTCTACGTCAAACCCGGTAAGCTGCCCCGATGCGTCGTGGAAGGTGAAGGGGGCGTAGGTGCCTTCGGTGCCAATCTTGAAGGTGCCCGCGGACTTGATCTGGTCCAACCCGGATTGGGCATGGGCGGCGCCCAGGGCGGTGGCCTGGATCAGGCCGGCGATGAACAACGAGCGTAAGAGTTTCATGGCAATGCTCCGGAAGATCGGTGTCATTTTGAAGGGCACCGTGATGCACGGGGCCCCCGTCATAGCCGCACTCTAGCAACGCGCCTATTTTTCCACAAAGCATAAGGAATAGTAAAAATATAGCTTCCAGTCATTAACAAGTTCCCGATCGGCATGAGGCGGTTCGGGCGCAGACAGCGAAATCGCAGGTGAACTTCAAGTAAACGGCAAGCAAAGGGAGATGGGTTTGGAACAGCAATGGAACAGGCGGACCTTCATGGCGGCCGCCGCGGGCGCGGCGGCATTGGCGGGCGGCATGCCCGCCCAAGCCAATGGCTCGCGGCTGCTGCCCGGGGGCGGCAGCATCACCCAGGTTGCGGGCCTGCGCGTGGGGCATTACACCGACACGCGCCGCCCCACCGGCTGCACGGTCATCATTGCCGAAGCGGGCGCGATTGGCGGCGTGGATGTGCGCGGCGCCGCGCCCGGCACCCGTGAAACCGACCTGCTCAACCCCGTCAACATGGTGGAAAAAGTGCATGCCATCGTCCTGTCGGGCGGCAGCGCGTTCGGGCTGGACGCCGCCGGCGGCGTGATGCGCTACCTGGAAGAAAAAAAGATCGGCTTTGACGTGGGCGTGGCGCACGTGCCCATCGTGCCGTCGGCCATTCTGTTCGATCTGGGCGTGGGGGATGCGTCGATCCGCCCGGACGCGGCAGCGGGCTACCAGGCGTGCAAAACGGCGTCGACCGATGCGCCTGAAGAAGGCAACGTCGGGGCGGGCGCGGGCGCTACCGTGGGCAAACTGTATGGACCGAAGCGCGCCATGAAGGGCGGCATCGGCAGCGCGTCGCTGACGGTGGCGGGCGTGACGGTGGGCGCCATCGTGGCGGTCAACGCGGTGGGCGACGTGCTGGACCCCGCCACCGGCCGCATCCTGGCTGGCGCGCGCACGGCGGACGGCAAGCAATTTCTGGATACGCGCGCGGCCATCCTGGCCGGCGACCTGCCCCGGTCGATGCGCGCGGGCACGGCCACCACCATCGGCGTGGTGGCCACCGACGCCACGCTGACCAAGGCGCAGGCGCAGAAAATCGCCGGCATGGCCCACGATGGCCTGGCCCGCAGCATCAACCCCATCCACACCATGCTGGACGGCGACACCATTTTTGCGCTGGGCACCGGCACGTCCGGCAAGCCGGGCAACGTCATGCTGCTGGGCGTGATGGCGGCCGAAGCCATGGCCATCGCGGTGCAGCGCGCCATCCTGGCGGCGCGCGCGGTGGAAGGCTTTCCCGCCGCGGTGGATTTCATCGCCTGACCTTCGGGCGCGGCCCGCCGGTGACCTCAAGCTGTCACACGGCGGGCACATGATGTCCGGGGCCGGCATGGCACCGGCGCGCTGGGAGGACACATGTACGAAGGCGAACGATTCAATGGCGCCACGCATCTGGCGGGTCTGGCGATGGCCGTGGCCGCGTCCGGCGCGCTGATCGCGCGCGCGGCGGAACTGAAAGTGGATACGCGGCAGATCATCAGTTGCGCCGTGTTCGCGGCGTCGATGATTGCCGTGTACGCCTCGTCGGTGCTGTATCACTGCACGCGCGGCCGTTACAAGGCGCGCTGGGCCAAGGCCGACCACTGCGCCATCTACCTGTTGATTGCGGGCACCTACACGCCGCTTGCCTTCGGGCCCGTGGACCACGCCTGGAGCGCGGCCATGGGCGTAGCGATATGGCTGCTGGCGGCCATCGGCATCAGCCGTGAACTGTGGTGGGCGCGCGGTGCCGCGCCGGCCCTGCCGCTGTACCTGGCCATGGGGTGGCTGGGGGTGATATTCGCCGCCCCGATCGCGGGCGCTCTGTCGTCGGCGGGCCTGACCTGGTTACTGGCGGGCGCGGCCGCGTACACGGTGGGCACGCTGTTCTATGTGAAAGACCAGCGCTGGCGGCATGCCCACGGCATCTGGCATCTGTTCGTGATGGCGGGCTCGGCCTGCCACTTCGTCGTGGTATTCGGATTTTTACGATTCGGTGCGGCTTAGCGCCACGCCGCCAGCGGCAGCATGCCGCCCCGGTCTTTCACTTTGCGCATGACGATATGCGAACACAGATCGCGCACCCCCGCGATCTTGCTCAGCTTGTCTTCGACAAACTGCGAGAACGCCGCCAGGTTGCGGGTGCGCACCGACAAGATGTAATTCGACGCGCCGGTCACGATGCTGGCTTCAGTGATTTCGTCGTGCGCCGCGATGCCGGCCAGAAAGGCCTCGTGCCATCCCGGGCGGGACTGGTCCAGCGATACGTGGACGATGGCTTCCAGTTCAAACCCCAGCTTTTCGGCGTCCAGCACGGCCCGGTAGTTGCGGATGAACCCGGCTTCTTCCAGCGCCCGCACGCGACGCAGGCAAGCCGATGGCGACAGCGCCACCTGCTCGGCCAGGTCCTGGTTGCTGATCTGGCTGTTCTCTTGCAGGCGGACCAGGATGCGGTGGTCGGTGGCATCTAGATGCATGGTGCAATCCAATTCGAATAATGGAAATCTGGCGCAATTGAATGCGGAATCCTAGGGTAAGCCACGCCTGGTTTTGCAATTTTCAGGCCCCATGGCGCTGCTATCCTGTTTGCAGCATATTGCCCGAAGGAGCACCGCATGACTACCCGCGAAGACTGCGTCGCCGCAGACCGGAAAGACCCCCTGGCCCCCCTGAAAGACCGCTTCGAGCTGCCGCCCGGCGTGCTCTACATGGACGGCAATTCTTTGGGCGTGATGCCCAAGGGCGCCGCCGCCCGCGCCGCCGGCGTGATTACGCAGGAATGGGGCACCGACCTGATCCGTAGCTGGAACACGGCCGGCTGGTTCGAATTGCCCGCGCGCCTGGGCAACAAGCTGGGCAGCCTGCTGGGCGCGCGCGACGGCGAAATGGTGGTTACCGACACCACCTCGCTGAACATCTTCAAGGCGCTGGCCGCCGCGCTGCGCATCCAGCAGCAACAGCAGCCGGCACGCCGCGTCATCCTGTCCGAACGCGACAACTTCCCGACCGATCTCTACATGGTGCAGGGCATGATCGACCTGCTCCAGCAGGGCTACGAGATGCGCCTGATCGATGACGAACTGCCGCTGGACAAGGCGCTGGACGACTCGGTTGCCGTCATGCTGCTGTCGCACGTCAACTATCGCAGCGGCCAGATGCACGACATGGCCTCGGTGACCGCGCTGGCGCACGAGCGTGGTGCCCTCACCATCTGGGATCTGGCGCACGCGGCCGGCGCGGTGCCCGTGGACCTGAACGGCGCCAACGCCGATTTCGCCGTGGGTTGCACCTATAAGTACTTGAACGGCGGCCCCGGCTCGCCGGCTTTCATCTGGGTGGCCCCGCGCCACACGAAAGACTTCTGGCAGCCGCTGTCCGGCTGGTGGGGCCACACGCGGCCGTTCGACATGGCCGTGGCCTACGAGCCGGCCGGCGGCATCCGCCGCTACCTGTGCGGCACCCAGCCCATTGTGTCGTTGTCGCTGGTGGAATGCGGGCTGGACGTGGCGCAAGCCGCCGACATGGCGCAGGTGCGCGCCAAGTCGCTGGCGCTGGGCGACCTGTTCATCAAGCTGGTCGAGGAACGCTGCGCGGACCACCCGCTGACGCTTGTCACGCCGCGCACGCACGCCGAACGCGGCAGCCACGTGAGCTTCCTGCATCCCAATGGCTACGAAGTCATGCAGGCGTTGATCGCGCGCGGCCTGATCGGCGATTACCGCGAGCCCGAAGTGCTGCGCTTTGGCCTGACGCCGCTGTACTTCGGCCATGCCGACGTCTGGGACGCCGTGGACATCCTGAAAGACGTGCTGGACACGCGCGCCTGGGACAAGCCGCAATACAAGCAACGCTCAAGCGTGACCTGAACGCCAGAGAGCGTGGCCCAACCTCGCTGGGCCGAACCGGCATCACAACCATAAAGCGAGCGCAATACAGGAGGAGACAATGAAAAAACCACAAGGATTCGGCCAGATCGCCGAACGCGAACAGGGGCTCAAGCGGCGCTTGACCTCGGGCCAGATGAGCATGATCGCCATCGGCGGGGCCATTGGCACGGGCCTGTTTCTGGGCAGTAAATTCGCCATCGGTTTCGCCGGGCCCAGCGTCATCCTCAGCTATGCCATTGGCGGGCTGATCACGCTCTTGCTGATGGGCTGCCTGGCGGAAATGACGGTGGCGCATTCCACCTCGGGGTCGTTCGGCGCCTATGCCGAACACTACATAGGCCCCCTGGCCGGCTTTCTGGTGCGCTATGCGTACTGGTCCTGCGTGGTGCTGGCGGTGGGCACCGAGGTCACCGCCGTGGCCGAGTACATGCATTTCTGGTTCCCGGATGTGCCGGGTTGGCTATGGGTGTGCGTGTTCTCGGGGGCGCTGATCCTGGTGAACGCGATGAGCGTCAAGGCGTTCGGCACCATCGAATACTGGTTCTCTACCGTGAAGATCACCGCCATCGTGGCCTTCATCATCCTGGGCGCGTATGTCGTGTGGGGCAACCCGCAGTACGGCGTGGCGCAGTACACGGCGCACGGCGGCTTCTTTCCGAATGGGCTGTGGGGCATGTGGATTGCCGTGGTGATCTCGATCTTCAGCTACCTCAGTGTCGAGATGATCGCGGTGGCCGCGGGCGAGGCCGAAGACCCCGAACGCGCCGTGAAGAAAGCGTTTCGCGCCACCATCGTGCGGCTGGTTGTGTTCTACCTGCTGACCTTGACGTTGATATTGGCGATCGTGCCCTGGAACGAAGCCGGCAAGGAAGGCAGCCCCTTCGTGAAGGTGATGCTGGCGCTGGACATCCCGGGCGCGGCGGGCGTCATCAACTTCATCGTGCTGGTGGCGGCCTTGTCGGCCATGAACAGCCAGCTTTACATCACCACGCGCATGATGTTCAGCCTGTCGCGCGCGGGCCATGCGCCGTCATTGTTCGGCCGCCTGACCAAAAGCGGCACGCCGCTGAACGCGCTGCTGCTGTCCACCAGCGGCATCGCCATCGCCGTGGTGCTGAAGGTGATGTACCCCGACACGGCCTTCACCTTGATGATGGCCATCTCGATGTTCGGCGCGCTGTTCACCTGGATGATGATCTTCGTGACGCACTACTTCTTCCGCCGCCGCTGGGCACGCGAAGGCGGCGGCGCGCTGTCGTTCCGCATGCCCGGCTTTCCGGTGCTGACGTTGCTGGGCGCGGTGGCGATGCTGGCGATTTTGGTCACCACCTATTTCACCAACGTGTTCCAGATGACGCTGGTGTTCGGCGTGCCGTTCCTGCTGATCCTGGCTGTGCTTTACGGGGTGCTGTTCAAGAAGCGCGGCGAAGCCGTTGTGCTTCAGGCCCGCCAGCAGCGCGGCTGATCGGCCGCCTGCGTGGTATCAGAGGGCATGCGCGGCCACGGTGTCGGCGGGTTCCGCCACCGTGGCCGGTTCGCGTGCCGGCGCAAACACGCGCAGGCGGTGACCGTCGGGGTCCAGCGCCACGAAGGTGCGGCCGAAATCCATGTTGGTTGGCGCTTGCAGAATGGGCAGGCCGTGCAGGCTCCAGTCAAGGTGGCGCTGGTTGAGCGCGTCGGCATCCGCCACGCAGAACGCCAGTTCAGACGCGCCGCCCCGGCCCGCCGCGGCTGGCTCCACCGTGTAGCGCGACCACAGGCCCAGCTTCAAGCCAGAGTCCAGCACAAAGAGCGCAAACGTGGGCGAGCTTTCAACGGGCGGACGTTGCAGCAGGGCGCTGTAGAACGCCGCGCTGGTCTGCGGCTTTTCAACGTAGAAGATGACGAGATTGGTGTCGGCGGGGTTTGTGCGAGGCATGACGCGCTCCTGGGTGAGGGATGCACGTATCTTAGGCAGGGGTACTGTCAGTTTTTGGCAGTAGCGTGCGTCGCCAAATCAACAATTCAGCAACTCAGCCATTCAGCAATTCTGCGTATCGTGCGAGATGGCGCGCCACTCTTTCAGCAGCACGTGGCGGCGGCGGGGATAGCGCTCGCCGGGGGTCAGCGTGGCGATGCGGTCGGTGCGGAAATGGCGGAAGTCCTGCCGCAGTTCGCACCAGGCCATGACGATGCGCACGCTGTCGAAAAAGCCCAGGGCAAACGGCCATATCACCCGGTCGGAGTCCGACCCCTTGTCGTCGCGGTAGCTGATGTGCAGGGCGTGTTCCGTGCGTATCGCCTGGCGGATCTGCGCCACGTCCACCCGGTCCACCACCGCGATGGCGCTAGGCGCCACCAAGAGCGGAATGGCGTCCAATTCATCGCGCAGTTCCTGCGGCAACACCGCGCCGATCTTGGCCAGCGCGTTGCGCGCCGCCATGCCCAGGCGCTCGTCCGAACGCCCGGCCACCCAGCGCGTGCCCAGCACCAAGGCCTCGATTTCTTCGGTGCTGAACATCAGCGGCGGCAGCATGAAGCCGGGGCGCAGCACGTAGCCCACGCCCGGCTCGCCTTCGATTTCCGCGCCCTGGCATTGCAGCGTCGCGATATCGCGGTACAGCGTGCGCAGGCTGACGCCCATTTCGGCGGCAAGCCGATGCCCGCTGACGGGCAGGCGGTGGCGGCGCAGGGTCTGGAGCAGGTCCAGAAGTCGTTCGGTGCGGGACATGGGGAAAGGGCGCGTGACGGGGATGGCGTAATGCTGCCACGGAATGGCAGCAGTCGGCAGCCTGTTCCTTGCCCAAAGCAGCCCATGCCGTGGCCGACCCAATCCAACCCAACCCGATCCGGCCCGTCCTGCGCCGGCCTGACTGCGTTCAGGCGCCGATCTTCTTGCCAGTGGCCACGTCAATCACCGAGCCGTTTTCCAGGCTGACGCGATAGATCTCGCGCACGACGTTGCCGGCAAAGCCGATTTCCACAATGGAAACGTCCTTGAACGTGGTGTTGATGCCGTCGGGCAGCACCGCGTTGAACTTGGCGGATTCCTGCTTCATGGCGTCCTGCAAGCGGGTGTCGTAGCGCGCCATGCTGTAGACCAGCGTGGTGTGCGGGTTGTGGGCGCGCAGTTCCTTGCCGTCTTGCATCACGTTGACGCCGCTGACGCCCATGGTCTTGACCAGCGCGCGGCCGGCGTCGCTCATCTTGGCGTAGACGGGGCCGGTCACGCGCGGCAAGGGGCCGTCGCGCAAGGGCGCCAGCGCGGCGGTGGCCACGGTGTTGTAGCGCATCATGTCTTCGAAACCCTGGCCGCTCTTGACCACGCCCAGGTCCAGCCACCACGGGTGCCCCGCGTCCTTGGCGGCTTCGGTCGGGTAGAAGGTTTTCAGCGTGACCTGCAAGGGCGCGGGCGGCTTGGGCAGCGCTTTCAGCATGCGGGCGGGGGTGGCGGGGTCGGCGCTGTGGATATGCACCACCGTCACGTGCGGCAGGTTGGGCGTGTCGGCCTCGGTTTTCAGGCCCAGCGCCAGCAGGTCCTGCTTCAAGGCGCCATTCACCTTGGCGTCCAGCACGGCGTTGACCTCTTGCGGCAGGCGGTACACCACGCCGTAAGTGGCCTTGTGGCTGCGGAACTCGGGCTTGTCCAGCGAGCTGTTGTCGATGGCGTCGGCGGCGTGGGTGGCGAACGGGGCAGCGAACGAGGTGGCGAACAGGCCGAGGGCGGCCAGGTGCAATGCGCGTTTGATCATGGGGAATCCCTTATCGTTGTTGACGTGACCCGCGAGAGTCATGCCCAGTGTGTCCGCCACGGATGTACGGCGTATTGCACCAAACGAAAGAATTCCGATACCAGCCGCTGCCCGGCCGATGGCTGGCTACGCCAGGAACGCCACACCCACCACGGCGATGCCCAGCACCAGGTTCACGCCCACCCAGCGGCGCATGCCCGTCATGGCCTGGCCGCCCTTGGGCCAGTCCGACGCGGCCACCGCAAGCGCCAGGCGCTTGTACAACGCGAATCGGATATGGCCGAAGATGGCCATCATCACCAGCCCGCCTGTGGCCATCAGCGTCCAGCTGCGCGGCATGAAGAACGTGCCGCCGCTTTGCACCGCCTGGCTGGCTGACTGCCCGATCATCCATGCGCCCGTCAGCAGGATCAGCACGATCGCCACCAGCACCGCGTTCAGAAAGGGCCGCAGCACCGAGGCCATCAACGTCAGGCGTGTCTTGGGTTCCAACTGCGCGGCCGCCGGCCGCAGGAAACAGTGCGCGAACAGCATGCCGCCCACCCATAGGATCACGGCGATCACGTGGATGAATTTCAAGACGCTATAGATCATGGAGCCAGCTCGGTCGGTAAGGGGGCCGCGGGGCGCGGCCGGTCTGTCCGCATGATATCCCCGCCGCCGTGTTTCGCTTGGACTTGACCGGAAACCTGGTTTTGCAATTAGAATGAGATTGATTGTTATTTGTGTTTTAGCGTACTGGGAGCCCGTCGTGCCGAACCCTGTGCTCGCTTCAGGCGACACCGTCCAATGTCTGTACCGCAGCCACCACGGGTGGCTGCAAAATTGGTTGCGCGCGAAGCTGGGCAACACCTTCGACGCCGCCGACCTGGCCCAGGACACTTTCGTGCGTGTGCTGCGCCATCGTTACGACCTGGACGCGCTGCGTGAACCGCGCGCCTATCTCACCACCATCGCCAAGCGCCTGCTGCTGAATCATCATCGGCGCCGCTCGGTCGAAAACGCCTATCTGGAAGCGCTGGCGCTGATGCCGGAACAGATTGCGCCGCCCGCCGAGCAGCGCCTGATCATTCTGGAAACGCTGCAGGAAATTGACGAAATGCTGGCAGGGCTATCGCTGCCCGCGCGCCAGGCTTTCCTGATGGCGCAGTTGGAAGACCTGAGCCATGGAGAAATCGCCCAGCGGCTCAACGTGTCGCTGCGCACCGTGCACCGCTATATCGCCCGAGGGTTCGAGCAATGCATCATGGCGGTGAGTTGAACGGCGTGGGCGGCGAACTGCCCGCCGTCGAACGCAATGTGGCGCGCGAAGCCGCGCGTTGGCTGCTGCGCTTGAGCTCGGGGCGCGCCACGGATGCCGATGTGCATGCTTGCGATCAATGGCGGGCCAGCAAGGCCGAACACGAACACGCCTGGCAGCGCGCGCAGCGGGTCAACGAACGTTTTGGATTGATCCCGTCTGCGCTGGGCATGGCCACCTTGAACCGGCCCGCACTGTCATCGCGCCGCGCGGCCTTGAAGACCTTGGTGGCGCTGGTGGTGGCGGGGCCGGTGGGCTGGGCGGCGTGGCGCGCCGACCCCATGAATTGGACGGCCGACTACCGCAGCGGCGCCGGCGAGCGGCGCGACGTGGGGCTGGCCGACGGGTCCACCCTGCAACTGAACACCGCCAGCGCGGTGGACGTGGTCTTCGATGCCACCACCCGCCTGCTGCGGCTGCGCGCAGGCGAAATTGCGGTGCATGTTGTGGCTGACGTAGTGGGCAATTCAGTGGCAAATTCCGTGGCCGATGCCGGGGCATATCCCGGGGCCAATTCCATGGGAACCCCCTTTGCCCAACCGCGCCCCTTCGTCGTCCGCACCCGCCTGGGCGATATCGAAGCCCCGCCGTCGCGCTTTTGCGTGCGGCAGGACGGCGTGCAATGCCAGGTCAGCGTGCAGGAAGGCCGTGTGCGTCTCAGCCGGGGCGGGCAAATCCTGAACCTGGCGGCGGGCCAGCAGGGCAGCCTGAGCGATGCCGGCGTGTCCGACCCGTCGCCCGCCGATCCGCACGCCGCGGACTGGATGCGCGGCGTGCTGCACGCCAGCCAGTTGCGTCTGGATGCCTTCGCCGTGGAGCTGGGCCGATATCGCCCGGGCGTGTTGCGCTGCGACCCCGATGTGGCGCATCTGCGGATATCCGGCGCCTTCCAATTGAACGACACCGACGCCGTGCTGGCCGCCTTGCCCGCGACCCTGCCGGTGCAGGTGCGCTATCGCACGCCCTATTGGGTGACCATCGGTCCGCGCGCGTCTTCAGCGTGAATGAGTCTCTGTTACAAAATACCCGCGCGCGCGCTGTCCGATTTCCAAATCACGCGGGTCATGGTCTGTATAGGCAAACGAATGCCGATACCCGTTGGATCGAAAGGACGACCATGGCTTATCTTCCCGCCGGCCGCGCAAGCGGCTCCCGACCCGCGCAGGCTGCGCATCGCGTCACTCACCTGACTTGCGCCGTGCGTGCCGCCTTGGCGTTTGCCGCCGTGTCCGCCGCGACGCTGCCGCTGGCCGCCGCCCAGGCGCAATCCACGCAATCCACGCAAGCCAGCGCCAGCGCCGCGCGCAGCTATCGCATTCCGGCGGGCACGCTGGCCGAGGCGCTGCCGCGTTTTGCCGACAGCGCGGGCGTGACCGTGTTGTTCGATGGCGCGCTGGTGGGCCAGCGCCGCACGCCGGGGCTGTCAGGCACCTACTCCGTGGCGGACGGCTTCGCGCGCTTGCTGGAGGGCAGCGGCCTGGCCGTGCAGGAACGTAGCGTGGGCGTCTTCGTGCTGCGCGCCGCCCCGCAGGCCGGCGTGACGCAACTGGCGCCCGTCAAGGTGGAAGGCGAGGGGGCATTGATCACGCCCGCCTGGGAAACCAGCACCGACCGCCAGCGCATGGACGACTTGCAGATCAAGAACTGGAGCGACCTGGGCAAGCGCGCCGAAGCCGGCGTGAGCTTCAACCGGACCACCAACAGCATCAACATTCGCGGCCTGGACCAAGATCGCGTGCTGACCCGCGTGGACGGCATCCGGCTGCCATGGCTGGATGACGGCGCGCGTGGCGTGAAGGGCGGCCTGGAAGCCGTGGACTTCAACAGCCTGTCGCGGCTGGACATCGTGCGCGGCGCGGACGCCACCGGCGGCGGTTCCGGCGCCATCTCGGGCATTGCCGACCTGCGCACGCTGGACCCGTCCGACCTGCTCACCGACGGCAAGACCTTCGGCGCGCTGGCCAAGACCGACTACGATTCCGCAGATTCAAGCTGGGGCGCCAACGCGGCGCTGGCGGGGCAGATCCACAGCAATACCTTCTGGCTGGTGCAGGCCGGCGTGCGCAACGGCCACGCGCTGGACAACCGGGGCGACGTGGGCGGCTACGGCCCGCAGCGCAGCGAACCCAGCCCCGAAAACTACGACCAGCGCAGCTTCCTGCTGAAGCTGCAACAGCGCGTGGAAGGCGGCCACCGCTTCGGCCTGACGGGCGAAACCTTCAAGCGCAATGCCGACATCGACAACATGTACGAGCAAGGTGCGGGCACCAGCTACCTGTACGGCGAAAACAGCACCAAGAAAGAAACCGAGCGCGAGCGCGTGTCGTTCGACTATTCCTACCAGGCGCCCAACGCGGGTGGCCTGATCGACACGGCCACCGCCATCGTCTACTGGCAGCGCGTGCGGCTGGACAATTCACTGGACGGCGTGCGCAGTGTGGATTCGCGCGCCCGCATCATTCCCGGCGATCCGTTCCGCTACGGCTTTCCCAGCGGCCCCTACGGGCGCAGCAACTCCATCCAGCAGACGCTGTTCGGCGTGAACGGCGAACTGACCAAGCGCTTTGCCGGCACGTCCGTGTCGCAACTGTGGACGCTGGGGGGCGAATGGTACGGCAACAAGACCGAGCAGAATTCCAGCGGCTACGACAATTGCCCGACCATCCGCCCGGGCCTCCCCGCACGATTCGGCCCGCGTGCCTGCGACATGCTGCACACCAACCAGGCCGACGTGCCGCAGTCCAAGGGTGACCAATGGGCGCTGTGGGTGCAAGACGAGTTCAGCTTTGCCGACGGCCGCTACACCGTCATGCCGGCCCTGCGCTACGACCACTACGAACAAAAGCCGCAGTCCACCGACAGCTACGACAGCAATCCCAACGCGGGCGCGCTGCCGCCGTCCAACAGCGGCAGCCGCTTCTCGCCCAAGCTGCTGGCCACGTGGAAGGCGATGGACGAACTGAGCGTCTATGCCCAGTACGCCTACGGCTTCAAGGCGCCCAGCGCCAGCCAGCTTTACACCAACTACGGCGGCCCCGGCACCTATCTGCGCGTGGGCAATCCGTACCTGAAACCCGAGACCAGCAAGGGCTGGGAACTGGGCGCCAAGATCGGGTCTGACGCGCTGGGTGGTGCGGTATCGTTCTTTGATAACCGCTATCAGAACTTCATCGATAGCAATCAGCCGCTGGACCCCAATTCGCCGCAATGGCAGGCGGGTTGGGCGGGGCAATATCCGCTGGGAATCACGGGCAACGTCAACCGCGCCAAGGTGCGCATCTATGGCGCCGAGGCCAGCGCGCACTGGAAGTTCTCGCCGGGTTGGCGCACCTGGGGTTCGCTGGCGTGGGCCGTGGGCAAGGATGAAGGCACCGGGCGATACCTGAATTCGGTGGCGCCGCTGAAGGCCATTCTGGGCGTGGGCTACGGCCGGGATGTGTGGGGCGTGGACGCCATGCTGACCACCGCGCTCAAGCGTGACAAGGTCGAATACCCGGACGCATCGGCCACCGCGCCCAATGCCGACTTTCAAGCGCCGGGCTATGGTGTGGTGGACTTGATGGGTTATTGGCGGCCCGCCGCCGTGAAGGGGCTGCAAGTGCAGGCAGGCGTGTTCAACCTGTTCGACAAGAAGTACTGGGAAGCCATCAATGTGCCCACGGCGGGTTCGCTCGCCTTGCCGCGCACGGTGGATTGGTACACGGAACCGGGACGCAGCGTGCGCGTGTCGCTGACGTACCAGTATTGATCTCGCGCCGCCGCCTGGCACTTGCTTCAGGCGGCGGCAGTTTGCAAATCGAAGCGAAAGCGACACCCAAGGCTGGAGGCCTACGATGACGAATCAAGATTTCAACACCCGCGCTGAAGCACTGCGCGCCCGCAACGAAACGCTGGCCGCGTCGCAACCGGGCCTGCGCGCCCGCAACCTGGCGCAGGCGCTGGGCGTGTCCGAGGCGGAGTGGATTGCGGCGGGCTGTGGCGGCGTGAGGTCCACCGCGCTGCACGGCGCGCCGCAAGACATCTTCCGCGAACTGGGCACGCTGGGCGAAGTAATGGCCCTGACGCGCAACGACTGGTGCGTGCACGAGCGCCACGGCGCGTATCTGGATATCCAGGCCGACGGCCCGGTGGGCCTGGTGCTGGGGCCCGACATTGACCTGCGCGTGTTCTTCACCGCGTGGAAATCCGCTTGGGCGGTTGAGCAGGACGGCCGCCACAGCCTGCAATTCTTCGACGGCGCCGGCGTGGCGGTGCACAAGGTCTACCGCACCGAGGCCACCAATGCCGCTGCCTACGACGCGCTGGTGCAAAAGTTCGCGGGCGACGCGCAATGGCCCACCCTCGAAGCCTATGCGCCCGCCACGGATGCGGACGAGGTTGATGACGCGGCAAGCTGGCGCGAAGCCTGGCTGGGCATGAAAGACACGCACGAATTCTTCCCGCTGTTGCGCAAGTTCAAGGTGTCGCGCCTGGCGGCGTTGGCGGCGGCCGGTGAAGACCTGGCGCAGCCCGTGCCGGCGGAATCGGTTGAACGCATGTTGCAGTCGGCGGCGGAATCGGGCCTGTCCATCATGTGCTTCGTGGGCAATCGCGGCATGATCCAGATCCATACCGGCCCCGTCCAGCAACTGCGCCGCACCGGCCCTTGGTACAACGTGCTGGACCCGAAGTTCAACCTGCATCTGGACACCACCGCCATCGCGTCGGCCTGGGTGGTGAACAAGCCCACGTCCGACGGCTGGGTGACCTCGCTTGAGGTGTATGCCGCCACGGGCGACCTGATCGTGCAGTTCTTTGGCGAGCGCAAGCCCGGCAAGCCGGAACTGACGGGCTGGCGCGAATTGATGGTGGGCCTGTGCGGCGCGCCGCTGGCGGTTTGAAGACAATCCAAGGACGCTTGATGAAAAAATGGTTGGCAATTGCGTTGGGCTGGGTCGTCGCGGTGGGCGTGCATGCCGCCGAACCCAGCCGGGTGGTGAGCCTGGGCGGTAGCGTCACGGAAATCGTTTATGGCTTGGGTGAGGGCGACCGGCTGGTGGGCGACGACCTGTCCAGCCTGTATCCCGAAGCCGCCACCAAGCTGCCGCGCGTGGGCTATTACCGCGCCGTGCCGGTGGAAGGCGTGCTGTCGCTCAAGCCCGACCTGGTGCTGGCGTCCGAACAGGCGGGGCCGCCGGACGCGCTCAAGCGGCTGGCCGGCGTGGGCGTGCGCGTGGTCACCGTATCGGATGCGCCGTCGGTGGATTCACTGAAGGCGCGCATCCGCGCGGTGGCCGAGGCGCTGGGCGTCGCGCCCGCGGGCGAGCGCATGGTGGACGAGGTCACCCGCGAACTCGCGCGCGCCGAAGCCATCCCGGCCACGCGCGCGCGCGCCTTGCTGCTACTTAACCGCACCGGCACGCCGCAGGGCGCGGGCCGCGACACCGCTGCCAACGAAGTCATGCATCTGGCGGGGCTGGTCAACGTGCTGGACGGGCAGCAAGGCTACAAGCCCTTGTCCGCCGAGGCCATCGGCGCGCTGGGGCCGGACCTGATCGTGGTGACGAAGGCGTCGCTGGACGCCGGCGGCGGCATGGAAAAATTCCTGGCGCAGCCGGGTATCGCCGGGTCGCAGGCGGCCGCCAAGCGCCGCGTGGTGGTCATGGACGACCTGCTGATCCTGGGCATGGGGCCGCGCCTGCCCTTGGCGCTGACCCAGCTCAAGCAAGAGGTTGCCCATGTCATGGCGCGTTAGCGCGCCCTTGGCCTTGGGCCTCTTGGCCGTGGCGTTGGTAATGGCCGTGCTGGCCGCCAGCGCCCACGGCGCGGTGTCGATACCGCTGCGCGAACTGCCCGCGCTGCTGTGGGGGCCGGCCACGCCGGACAACGCCCTGTGGCGCAATGTGCTCGTCGACATCCGCCTGCCGCGCGTGCTGTTCGCGGTGGTGGCGGGCGCGGGGCTGGCGATATCGGGCGCGGCCATGCAGGCGCTGTTTCGCAACCCGCTGGCCGAGCCCGGGTTGATCGGCATTTCCGCGGGCGGGGCCTTGGGGGCGGTGGCCGCCATCGTGCTGACTTCGGGCGGCTTCTGGATCACCGCGCCGTCGGCCTTCGTCGGCAGCCTGGTGGCCACAATGTGCGCCTACGCCGTGGGCCGGCGCGTGCCGGGCGTGGCGGGCCTGCTGCTGGCCGGCGTGGCCATCACGGCGATGTCGTTCAGCGTGATCGGGCTGTTCACCTTCGTGGCCACCGATGCGCAACTGCGCGACCTGACGTTCTGGAACATGGGCAGCCTGGGCGGGGCCAACTGGAATGTGCTGGCCTTCCTGGGGCCGTGGGTGCTGCTGATGAGCGCTTGGCTGATCAGCCAATGGCGCGTGATGAACGCCTTGCTGCTGGGCGAGCGCGAGGCCCAGCACCTGGGCTATGCGCTCAAGCGCGTGCGCGCGCAACTGGTGCTGGCCAGCGCGCTGATCGTCGGCCCGCTGGTGGCGGCTACCGGCACCATCGTTTTTGTAGGGCTGGTGGTGCCGCATCTGGTGCGCATGACGCTGGGCGCCAATCACCGCTGGCTGCTGCCCGCCACGGTGCTGGCGGGCGGCCTGGCGCTGGTGCTGGCCGATTGGATGGCCCGCACGGTGGTCGTGCCCGCCGAATTGCCGATCGGCCTGGTCACGGGGCTGGTGGGCGGCCCGTTCTTCCTGTGGCTGCTGGCGCGCGGACGGAGGCTGGGATGACGCTTGCCGCACACCAACTGACGCTGTCGCGCGGTGGCACGCGCATCCTGACTGATGTGTCGCTGGCGGTACGCCCCGGTGAAGTCGTGGGCTTGCTGGGGGCCAACGGCGCGGGCAAGTCCACGCTGCTGGGGGCGCTGGCGGCCGAGCTGTCGGCGGAGGCCGGCCAGTTGAGCCTGGACGGCGCGGCGCTTGCCGACATGGCCTTGTCACGGCAAGCACGGCGCCGCGCCGTCCTGCCGCAAAAGCCGGGCCTGACCTTCGACCTGGACGTGCGCGAAGTGGTCGCCATGGGCGCGTACCCCTTTCCCGAACTGGCGCCCGCCCAGGTCGATGCGCTGGTCACCCAGGCGCTGGACCTGGCCGATGCGGCCCACCTGGGCGGCCGCCGCTATCCCGAACTGTCGGGCGGCGAACAGCAGCGCGTGCAGTTCGCGCGCGTACTGGTGCAATGCCACGCCGCGCGCGCGCCCGGTGAAGCGCGCTACCTGCTGCTGGACGAGCCCACCGCCAGCCTGGACCCCAAGCATCAAACCGACTTGCTGCGCCGCGCCTGGCAACTGGCGCACACCGGCAATACGGGCGTACTGGTGATCCTGCATGACATGAACCTGGCCGCGCGCTGGTGCGACCGCCTGCTGCTGCTGAGCGGGGGCCGCGATATCGCGCAGGGCAGGCCGGGGGACGTATTGAGCGCCGCCAACCTGTACCTGGCGTTCGGCATCGACGCGCAGGTGATCCCGCATCCACTGCAACCGGACCGCCTGTTGGTGTTGACGATGTGAAGCCCGCTCCAGGGCCGGTAAAATAGGCGGCTTAATTTCACTCATCACCAACAGGACCCGTGTCATGCCTACTTTTGACGTCGTCTCCGAAGTCGACAAACACGAACTCACCAACGCCATCGACCAAGCCAACCGTGAACTCGCCACCCGTTTCGACTTCAAGGGCACCGAGGCCAAGTTCGAACTGGATGGCTTTGTCGTGACCCAGGTTGCCACAAGCGCGTTCCAGCTCAAGCAGATGCTCGACATCTTGCGCGGCCGCCTGTCGGCGCGCGGCATCGACGTGCGCTGCCTGGACGTGGCCGACCCGCTGGAAAACCTGGGCGGCGCGCGCCAGAAAGTCACCATCAAGCAGGGCATCGAACAGCCCGTGGCCAAGAAGCTGATCGCCGCCATCAAGAACGCCAAGCTCAAGGTGGAATCGCAGATCAACGGCGACAAGCTGCGCATCACCGGCAAGAAGCGCGACGACCTGCAAGCCGCCATCGCGCTGCTGAAAAAAACCGACGTAGACCTGCCCCTGCAGTTCGAGAACTTCCGCGACTAGGCGCCCCGGCCGATCGCCATGGGGCACTCCAGCGAACTGCAACTGGTGGTTGAGCTGGCGCGCGCGGGCGGCATGTCCGCCGCCGCCCGGCAGTTGGATGTGACCCCGGCGGCCGTCAGCAAACGGCTTGCGCAGATCGAGGCGCGGCTGGGGGTGCGCTTGTTCAACCGCAGCACCCGCCGTCTGAGCCTGACCGCCGAAGGCGAGGTCTACCTGGAAAGCGCGCGCCGCATCCTGGATGAAATCGAAGACCTGGACCAGCTTATCGCCAGCCGCCAGGACAGCCCGCGCGGGCGCCTGAAGGTCAACGCGCCCTTGGGCTTTGGCCGCAGCTACATCGCACCCGCCATCGCCGAATTCGCGCAGAAATACCCCGACGTCACGCTGCAATTGCAGTTGACAGACAGCCCCGCCGACTTCGTGCGCGATGCTTTCGACGTGGCGATCCGGTTCGGCGACCTGCCCGATACACGTCTTATCGCCCGCAAGATCGCGCCCAACCGCCGACTGGTGTGCGCGTCCCCCGGCTACCTGAAGACGCATGGTGTGCCGACCACGCCGCATGACCTCGCGCGCCATCAGTGCATCGTGCTGCGGCAAAACGAAGATGCCTACAGCCTGTGGCGGTTTACCAAGGGGCGCCGCAGCGAAACCGTGAAGGTGCGCGGCGCGCTGAGCAGCAACGATGGCGAAGTGACGCTGACCTGGGGCCTGGCGGGCCTGGGCATCTTGCAGCGTGCCGAATGGGATCTGGCGCGCTACCTGCGCAGCGGCCGGCTGGTGCGCGTGCTGGAAGACTACGCGCTGCCGCAGGCGGACATCTACGCGGTGTTCCCCGAACGCCATCACCTATCGGCCAAGGTCCGCATCTTCGTGGACTTCCTGGTCGGCTATTTCCAGCAGGAATCGCAAGCGCGCTGGTAGGCCGGATGGGGTTCAGCCTGGATCCGGTTCAGCTCCAATGCGGTTCAGCCCGGATGCAGTTCAACCCTCAGCCCGCCGACCACAAATGCTGCGCGGCATAGGCCCGCCAGGGCCGCCATGAGTCGGCACGCGCCAGCAGTTGCCTGGGCGTGTAGGCGCGCGATTCCAATTTTTCCAAGGCCCGGATCAGGCCGATGTCCGCGCTGGGGAACGCATCCGGCTCACGCAGTTGCCGCAAGGCGATGTATTGCGCCGTCCATTCGCCGATGCCCCGGATGGCGCGCAACCGCGTGACGGCGTCTTCCAGGCTGCTGCCGGGTTCGAACAATTGCGGGTCGGCCACCGCCGCCGCGGCCACGGCGGACAAGGTGGCCGCGCGGCTGCGCGGCATGCCCAGCACGGCCAGCTCGGCGGGCGCCACCACCTCGGGCGTGGGGAATACATGTGTCAGCCCATCTTCGGGCTGCGCAAGCAAGGCGCCGTGCGCGGCCACCAGCTTGCCCGCCAGCCGGATGGCCGCCAACACCGTGATCTGCTGGCCCAGCACGGCGCGCATCGCCAATTCAAAGCCGTCCCACGCGCCCGGCACCCGCAGCCCGGGGCGCGCGGCGATCAGCGCGGACAATACCGGGTCGTGCGCAAACCGCGCGGCGAGCGCCACCGGATCACTGTCCAGATCAAACACCCGCCGTATCCGCGCAACGATGGCCGGCAGCGCATCCGCGCGCGCCACGCGCACCGTGGCCTGCAACGCGTTGCCCTTGGCAGGCTGCACGCGGATCGTGCCCTGCATGCCATCCAGGCTGATCGTGCGGGAATAACGGTCGCCGTCCACCCGCTCGATGCCAGGAATGGCGCGCAGGCGCAGAAAGCCCAGCATGGCCTCCCAGTCGTAGGGCGGGCGGTAGGCAAGCCGTATGGATTCTTCGTGGATGTCGGGGGCGAATGTCATGCGGGCCATGCTAGCGCGATCGGGTTTTCAGCAGAAGGTCGTATCTTGCAAACCCTTGTGACAGGTCTGAATGACTTTGTAGCGTGTTAACGATGGCGGCGGCATATGATGCGTTCCCTTTTTCGGAGAACAGATGTTTATGTCGCGCCCCTTGTGCATGTCCGCCCTTTTAGCCGCCACGTTGATGCTCGCCGCGTGCGGCGACGACAACGCCAAGCCGGAAGCGAAAACCGCCGAAGCCAGCACCGCCCAGGCCGAGATCGTCAAGTACAACCAGTACGTCGATGCGGCCAACAGCATCAACCAGTCGTTTGAAGAAACGCTGGACCAGTACGAGCAGTACATGGTGCCCAAGCTGGCCGACAAGAAGCCCGTCAAGGACTACGTCATCGGCAACGACATCATGGTGTTGCGCACCAAGGAAAAGCTGGAAAAAGCCTTGGCGATGCAGCCCGCCATTCCCGAGATCGACGCTGCCGCCAAGGACTTCGCGCAGGCCTTGGGCAAGCTCGCCCCGCTTAGCACCGACCTGCAGAACTACGCCGCCGCCAAGACCTTCCTGTCTGACAACGGCGCGCTGGCGCGCGAGAAAAGCCCGGCCTACGTGGCTGCGCTGACCGAGGTGGCCAAGGCGGAAAGCGCCTTCTATCACGGCATTTCCGTGAAGGACACCGCCAACACCAAGGAAGCGTTTGAAAAGGCCAAGAAGGACACGGTGGCCTACTACCGCGCCGGCATGGTGTATTACGGCAAGTCCACGCTGAATCAGGCGACCGGCATTTTTGACGGCACCGGCCTGGGCGACAAGAAGGACGCCTTCAAGCAAGACCTGGACAAGCTCAACGAGATGGCGCTGGGCTTTGACAAGAAGACCCGCGAAGCCGACCCCAAGGGTTGCGCCAGCACGATGATGCAAGCCAACGCCTTCCTGGCGGCGGGACGCAAGGTGCTGGAGCACACGGAAAGCGGCCGCTACAAGGAAGACGCCGCGCGCACGGGCGCCTTCAAGATGATGCGCCCCACCATCGTCGACGACGCCTACAGCCTGCGTCAGACATTCAACAACCTGATCAACAACCTGAACGTCAGCCGCTGCTGATCCCCGGCACAACATCTTCAACCTGAAGTTGAAGATGTTGTGAATGGCGCTGCGCGCACGGCGCGCGGCGCTCGGTACATTGCCGACAGACCCTTATCAGCAAGGAGCCCTGTCGGCCATGAAGACCTATCGCATTGCAACCATTCCCGGCGACGGCATCGGCAAGGAAGTCATTCCGGCCGGCCAGCGCGTCTTGCAGGCCCTGGCCGACGAAGGCGGACTGCATTTCGAGTTCCAGAATTTCGACTGGGGCGGCGACTACTACCGACAGCACGGCGTGATGATGCCGGCCGATGGGCTGGACGCCTTGCGCGACAAAGATGCGATTCTGTTCGGCTCGGCGGGCGACCCCGACATTGCCGACCACATCACCCTGTGGGGCTTGCGCCTGAAGATCTGCCAGGGCTTTGACCAGTACGCCAACGTGCGCCCCACGCGCATCCTGCCCGGCATCGACGCGCCGCTCAAGCGCTGCACGCCCGAGCAACTGAACTGGGTCATCGTGCGCGAAAACTCCGAAGGCGAATACTCCGGCGTGGGCGGGCGCGTGCACCAGGGCCATCCCATCGAGGCTGCCACCGACGTGTCGATCATGACGCGCGCCGGGGTCGAACGCATCCTGCGCTTTGCCTTCAAGCTGGCGCAATCACGGCCGCGCAAGCTGCTTACCGTGGTCACCAAATCGAACGCGCAGCGCCATGCCATGGTGATGTGGGACGAGATCGCGCTGCAAGTCAGCCGTGAATTTCCGGACGTGACCTGGGACAAGGAATTGGTGGACGCGGCCACCGCGCGCATGGTCAACCGGCCCGCGTCGCTGGACACGCTTGTCGCCACCAACCTGCATGCCGACATCCTCAGCGACCTGGCCGCGGCCCTGGCCGGCAGCCTGGGCATTGCGCCCACCGGCAACATCGACCCCGAACGCCGTTACCCGTCCATGTTCGAACCCATCCACGGGTCGGCGTTCGACATCATGGGCCAGGGCTTGGCGAATCCGGTCGGCACGTTCTGGTCGGTGGTGATGCTGCTTGAGCACTTGGGCGAACTAGATGCGGCGGCACGCTTGATGCAAGCCATAGAACAAGTCACGGGCACGCCCGCGCTGCACACGCGCGACCTGGGCGGCCAGGCCACCACCGAAGCTGTCACGGCCGCGGTGTGCGCGCGGCTGGCGCAGGGCAGGGCAGTGAAAGCGGCATAGCGCTGGAGGGCGCCTGGCCGGCAATACAACAAGAAGCGAAGTCCATTCGTAGTCCAAGGAGACAAGCATGTCCAAGCAAATTACCCGCGCGCGCGCGTTGGCGTTCGCGTGCCTGTTCAGCCTGCCGCTGGCAGGCGGCATGGCCGTTGCACAGACGTATCCCGCCAAGCCCATCAGCCTGGTGGTGCCGTTTCCGGCGGGCGGCACCACCGATGTGCTGGCGCGCGCGCTGGGTCAGGAGCTAAGCAAAAGCCTGGGCCAGCCGGTGGTGGTGGAAAACAAGCCCGGCGCGGGCTCGACCCTGGGCGCGGACTACGTTGCCAAGGCCGCGCCCGACGGCTACACCTTGCTGATGGGCGCCGTGCATCACACCATCGCCACCAGCGTCTACAAGAGCCTGCACTACGACTTCCAGAAGGACTTCGCGCCGGTCACCACGGTGGCGCTGGTGCCCAACGTGCTGGTCGTCAACCCCAAGCTGGACGCGACCACCGTGCAAGGCTTGTTGAAACTGGCGCAGGCCGCGCCCGGCAAGCTGACCTTCGGGTCCAACGGCATGGGCACCGGGCAGCATTTGATTGGCGCGCAGTTTGAGCAGCAAGGTCACGTCAAGCTGCTGCACGTGCCGTACAAGGGCAGCGGGCCGTTGACGACAGACCTGCTGGGCGGCCAGATCGATATGTCGTTCGACACCATCACGCCCGTGCTGGCGCATATACAAAGCGGCAAGTTGCGGGCGCTGGCCGTCACCACCAACCAGCGTTCAGCGGCGCTGCCCAACGTGCCGACGATGGAAGAGGCCGGTCTGAAGCCCTTCAACATGGGCACCTGGTTCGGCGTGTTGGCGCCGGCGGGCGCGCCCAAGGACGTGGTAACGCGCCTGAACGCCGAGATGGTGAAGATCATCCAGTCGCCCGATTTCTCGCGCCGCATGGCCGAGATTGGCGCGGTGCCCATCGGCGACACGCCGGAGCAGATGCGCGCCCGCATCGGCACGGATACCGCCAACTACGCCAAGCTGGTGAAGGACGCGAAGGTGGCGATCAACTGAGCTTGCGGGTTCGCTGCTCGGTCCGCTGCTCGGTCGGCAATTGAAGCCGCTACGCGCGGATCCAGCCGCGCGCAATCGGCATGGCCAGCAGCTTGCGGTAGAGGGCTTGCGCGGCCTGGGTCAGCGGCGCGCCGACGCGGTTCCACACCGCCGCGGTGGCCGCTGACACGATGGGCGCCAGGATCAGGCCGCCCGCGATGTCCAGGGGAAAGTGCACGCCCAGGTACACGCGTGACGTGCCCACGACCAAGGCGGCCAGCAGCGCCGCCCAACCCCAGCCCGCCCAACGTCGGTCAAAAATCAGCGCGAACGCAAACGTGGCGATGATGATGGTGTGGTTGCTGGGGAATGACGAGGTGGCCTTGTGCGGGAAAAACGCATGGCCCAGGCCCAGCACAAAGGGACGCGGCTGCGGCCACAGCGCGCCGCACAGGTAGCTGATGAACAAGGCGGCGCCGATGCTGGTCAGCGCCTTCAGGGCCAGGCTGCGTTGCGCCTGCCCGCCCCACAGCCACATCGCCACCAGCGCGGCCGGCACGAACAGGATCAAGCGGTTGGCCAGCAGCAAGGCGGCCTGGATCTGCCAGGCGGCGGTGGCCGGGTCGGCGTTGATCGACAGAAACAGGGCATGGTTCAAAGCATCCAGAGCATTCATGACACGTCATCGAAGCGTAATAATCAATAGCCGCGATGGTAGTGGGCTTACCCGTCAGTTCGCTTACAAAATGCGGCTGAATGCGGGCTTTTACTTCTGGACACGCGCTTCGCGATTTACCTGAACCGTGCTTCGGGATGAGACTTCAGCCTCATCCATCTGCTTGATACTTCTGCTTCATCCTGCTGCTTCATCCGCCTCGCAGCTTCTTGCCCAGCCGACGCCACCCAATCACAACACCCGTCAGACTCAACGCCGCGCCGCCCACGCTCAGGACGATCAGCAAGACGTCCCATAGAGGTCGGCGTGACAACAGGCCGGTCCAGTCCCAACTGTGCAGAAACGAGAACAGCCAGCGGCTGACCCGGTTGCTGCGGTCTTGGCGGCCCACGATCTGGCTGGTGGCCGGGTCCAGATAGACCCAGGTGGCTTGCGGGTTGTCGTAGATCACGCGCCAGACGGGCAACGGCTTTTCCACATGGCCCAGCATGGCGTGCGCGTCGCGTGCGTAGTAATAGAAGTCGTAGTGGGTCAGCACCTGAACATCACGCACCGTTGCGCCCGGCAGCAGGCGCGTGGCGGCCTCGCGCAAGTCGCTTTCCGCGAACGCGGTGGGTGTGGCGTTGGTGGCCGACAGCACGCGCGGCGTGCCTGCGGTGGTGCGCGCCAGCGCCACGTCCTGGCCGGCCGCGCGGGTCCACACCAATTCGCGGGGGGCGCTGGGCAGGGCGGCGATCAGGTCGCGCGGCGCGGCCAGCGGCGCGTCGGCCGGGGGGCCGGCGTAGGCGCTGTGTGCCAGCGGCGCGGCCGTGCTGGTGAAGAGCTTCCACGGGTTCATCGACATCAGGCCGCTGAAGATCCAGGTAATGGTGATGGCGGCAAACAGCAGGCCGCTGATGTGATGCCATCGCATCATGCGTTCGCGGTAGGGCGAACGGCTGCCCGTGGCGTAGGGGCGCGAAAAGCGCCAGCGCAGGATGCCCACGACCGTGCCCGTCAGCGCCAGCACGACACCGGCCACCGACAGCCACACGACCACGTCGTGCCACCAGCGGTCCAGCGCATTGCCGCGCAGCGGATACAGCCAATGGATCCACGCGCCTGCGTAGTTCCACGCGCGTTCGTTGCGAGTGGCGTCCAGCACCACCGCGCCGGTTGCCGACGAGACGTACAGCCGGGTGCGCGCCGGGTCATCCATGTCGATGCGGTGCAGCGGCCGGTGCACATCCAGCGACCCCGAGTGGGTGTAGACGTCTTCGTCCAGCGTCTCCTGATGGCGCGCGGCGTATTGGCCGCCGAACCACGCCAGCGCTGACGCCTTGGCCACGGCGGCATCAGCGGGCGGGAGCAGGGCGCCGCTGGCGGCATCCACCACCGTGGGCGCCGTGCGCGCGGCGCCAGGCACCAGATAGACCGGCGCGCCGGCACGCGTGGCGGCCAGGCTCAAACCGCTTGTGTCACGGGCGCCCGCCGCCGCCAGCGCCTGGGCGGGCGTAATGGCGATCGCGGCGGCATCCAGCGGCGCCAGGTGCGTCAGCCTTTCCTGCGGCGTCAGCTTGGGGTAGCCCACGTACATCATCACCACGCCGGAAATAAACCACATGGCAAAGAACAGGCACAGCACGATGCCGGCCCAGCGATGGGTCAGGTAGAGCCATCGCTTGAGGCGGGAAGACAGCGGCGGCCCGGCGCGGCGGGTGGGCTTCCCTTCCGGCTTCATTGCGGGCGCCCTTGCGGGCTTACCTGCGGCCGTACTTGCGGCTTGGCGTGTGGACGTGGCGCTCATGGCATTCCCCTTAGGCGCGTTCGTCAGAACCGCATTTGCAAGGTCAGTTCCACCGAACGCGGCGCGCCCAGGTAGTACATCGTGGGGCTACTGTTCGCGGCGTAGACCTTGTCGGTCAGGTTGCGTACGCGGAAGGTGGCGTCCACGTTGCGGTTGATCCGGTGCGACAGCGCCGCGTCAAACACCATGTAGGACGGCGCCCACACCGTGTTGGCCGCGTCCGCATACGCGCGGCCCACGTAGCGCGCCGCGACGCTGGCGTTCCAGTCCGGCACGAAGGCGTAGTCCACCCACACGTTCGCCAGGCGGCGCGGCGTGTTGGTCGGCACCTTGCCGTTGCGCGATACCGATACCCCACCGACCGACTGCGTGAAGTCGTCGTACTTGGGGTCCACAAAGGCCACGTTGCCTTGCAGCGACAGCTTGGAGGTCAGTTGCAAACCGCCCGCCAGCTCCACCCCGCGTGCGGACTGCGCACCCACCGGCACGCTGACGCCGGGGTTGTTGGGGTCAGACGTCGCCAGGTTCTTGCGCTTGATCTCGTAGACCGACACGGTGGCCGCGCCGCGCCCATCCCAGAAGTTGAACTTGCCGCCGACTTCGGCCTGCGTGCCGGTGGTGAGCTTGTCGTTGTTCAGCACGTCGGCGAATGACGCGGTGGCCATCAGGCCCGACGGGGGATCCGCCGCCGTCGCGTACTGCGCGTACAGCGATGCTTCCGGGCTGATCTCCCAGTTCACGCCCAGACGTCCGGTCAAGGGCGAATAGCTGCGCTGCGCGCTGGCGGGTGACGTGGCGGTGACCGCGCGGCGGTTGGTCAGGTCCAGGTCGATGAAGTCTTTGCGCAGCGCCGACACAATCGCCACGCCGGGCAGCACTTGCGTGCGGTTTTCAAGCGTCAGCGCAAAGGTGCGGATGCGGTTCTCGCGGTCGGGTTTGTGGCCGCGCGTCATGCCGGGGATGTCGTAGAAATCGCCCGCCGAAAAATCGTAGGGGTCCACGGCGTCCACGGTGCCGGACAGGCTGGTGGGAAAGCGCGTGACCTTGTTCTGGCTGATGTCGGCGCCGAACGACCAATCGCTGCGCAGGCCCGCGATGGACGAGCGATACAGCCCTTCGACGCGGTTGCCCACCAGACGCTGTTCGTGCCGTTGCAGCAACGCGCCCGAACGTAGCACCAGGCTGTTGTCGGCGTTGAAGCGATAGCTTTCCAGGTTGCGGAAGTCGCGGTCCGCGCGGTAGTGGTACAGCGTGTTCTTCAACGTCAGGTTCGAACCCGCGCGCCATTCGGTCACGGAACGCGCCCACAGCACCGACTGCTCGTACAGGCCGTCGTTGACGTTGTAGTTCTTGAAGCGCGTGCCATCCATGATGTGGCCCGCGCCTTGCACCACGCCGTTGGCGTTGGTCTTCAGCGGCGTGCCCCAGTAGGGGCGGTCGACTTGTTCGCGCTGGAACTCAAAGGCGAAGGTCTGGGTCACGTCGGCGCCCAGGTCCGACAGCAAGGACGCGGCCACCTGGGTGGCGCGGCTATGGTTGCCGTCGACCCAGCCGTGGCTGGAACCGGTGTTGGCGTCAATGCGCAGGTAGTGGCCTTGGCCGCCTGCATCGCCCGCCAATTGCTGGTTCAGGCCGATGGAATATTGGCGGCTGTCGAACGAACCCAGGCGGAACTGGGCGTCATAGAAGGTGTCGCGCTCGGGCAGCTTGGTCACGTAGTTGATGGCGCCGCCCACCGCGCCCGCGCCGAACAGAAAGGTGGCGGGGCCGCCGATGGCCTCGACGCGATCGTAGATCCAGCTATCGATGGGGCGCCCGGCGATGGCGTCGTACTGCACGGAAATGCCGTTGAACAGTTGCGACACCTGGCCGCCTGAAAAGCCGCGATAGCTGACCGCGCCGGCATTGCCCGGGGGCGAGGCGTTGTCCACGCCGGGGATGCCGCGCGCAATTTCCTGCGTGTTCAAGGAACCACGCGCTTCGATCTGCTCGCGCGAGATCACGGTGACGCTGGCCGGCGTTTCGCGCAGCGTCAGGCCCAGGCGGCTGCCGGTATTGTCGTGGGCGTCCAGGTCGATCACGCCATTGGGCGCGGGTGCGGCGTAGCCCGCGCCGTAGACGGTGGTGGGCGCCAGGGTCTTCACGGCGGGTTCGGCGGCCAGGGCCGGGCTGCCGGCGATGGCGCCCAGCAGCAAGGTGTAGAGAGTCGTGTGTTTCATGTCGGAGGTCGGCAAACGAGCAAACGAGCAAACGAGCGAGCGCATCCAGCGCGCCGCTAGCGATAAGCGGGGCGCGACGAGTCGCAAGGGGCTGATGTCGACGGCGCTAAGCCTGGCGGCCGAAACCGCTAGTCGTGCGTGTCAGGGGAAGACGGTGGCGTGGGCGCATGGCGCTGCCGCAAGCAATGACGGAAAACCGACGTGTCGGAAAACCAATGCGGCGAACAACCGAAGCCCAGCTCAGTTTGCGGGCGGTGCGCGCGGCTGTACCGCGCTCCAGGCATGAAGGGAGTTTTCCGCCAGGAAGAACAGCGGCGGGTAGGTGATGGCGCGGCCCACGGGGGCGGGCACCACGGGCACGGGCGCAGGCAGGATGCTCACGTCGGCTTGGGGGTTGCGGCACAGCGGGCAATGATGGTCGCCATGGGCGTCATCGGCCTTGCTGCCGTGCGGGCTATCGTGCAGGTCGTTGTGCGATTCGTTGTGCGGCACTTCCAGCGTCAGGGTGCCGCTGGCGTCCCCTTCGCTGGCGCAGTACTCCACGCTGATGCGATGAATGTGATGGCCGTCGGGCGACAGGCTCAAGGCATGGGCTAGCGACGGCGCCAACGACGCCCACAGGATCGCGGCAAGCGCGATCCACAGGTTGGGGCGGGTCAGGAAAGTAGCGAAGCACATGGAGCGGAATTATATCGGAGCAGTTTTCCGATGCGTGCGCAGTATCAAGGAAATCTTAAGACGCCCGCCCGCGTCTTTTTCCTCATGGTGTTTCCGTTAGCCCTCGGCTATACCGACAAGTGCCGGCGCACGTCCTCGCCATCGATGGTGCTGCGGTCGCCGCTGGCCACCACTTCCCCGCGCGACAGCACGACGAACTGGTCCGCCAGCTCGCGCGCGAAATCGAAGTACTGCTCGCACAGCAGAATGGCGATGTCGCCGCGTTCGCGCAGCATGTGGATCACGCGCGCGATGTCCTTGATGATGGACGGCTGAATGCCTTCGGTGGGTTCGTCCAGGATGATGAGCTTGGGCTCGGCCACCAGCGCGCGCGCAATCGCAAGCTGTTGCTGCTGGCCGCCGGACAAGTCGCCGCCGCGCCGCGACAACATGCTTTTCAGCACGGGAAACAGTTCAAAGACCTCTTCCTTGATGCGGCGCGCGCGCGCGGCGGGCTTGGTCGCCATGCCCATCAGGATGTTCTCTTCCACCGTCAGCCGCGCAAAGATGTCGCGGCCCTGCGGCACATAAGCCATGCCGCGCGCGGCCCGCTGGTGCGGCGCCAGGCGCGTGATGTCGGCGCCGTCGAACGCGATGTTGCCGCTGGCCACGGGCAGCACGCCCATCACGCATTTCAGCAGCGTGGTCTTGCCCACGCCGTTGCGCCCCAGCAGCGCCAGGCATTCGCCCTGGCGCACCGACAGCGACACGCCGCGCAGCGTGTGGCTGCCGCCGTAGTATTGGTTGATCGTGCTTACGTCCAGCATCTTTAGCGCCCCAGGTAGACTTCGATCACGCGCGGGTCGGCCTGCACCTTGCTCATCGGCCCTTCGGCCAGTACCGAGCCTTCGTGCAGTACCGTCACCTTGCCGTCGCCCGCGATCTGGTTGACGAAGTCCATGTCGTGTTCCACCACCATCAACGAATGGCGGCCGCGCAGTTCGTTCAGCAATTCGCCGGTGCGTTCGGTTTCGGCGTCGGTCATGCCGGCAACCGGTTCGTCCAGCAGCAGCAACTGCGGTTCCTGCATCAGCAGCATGCCGATTTCCAGCCACTGCTTCTGGCCGTGCGACAGCAGGCCGGCAGGGCGTTGCACTTCGGGGCGCAGGCGGATCAAGTCCAGCGTTTCGCCGATCTTGTCGGCCTGTTCGCTGGTCAAGCGCGAGAACAGCGTGGGGCGCACGCGCTTGTCCGTCTTCATCGCCAGCTCCAGGTTTTCAAACACGCTGTGCTGTTCAAACACCGTGGGCCGCTGAAACTTGCGGCCGATGCCCGCGTGCGCGATCTGCGCTTCGTTCAAGGTCGTCAGGTCGATGCTCTGGCCAAAGAACGCGGTGCCGGCGGTGGGTCGCGTCTTGCCGGTGATGACGTCCATCATCGTGGTTTTGCCCGCGCCGTTGGGGCCGATGATGCAACGCAGTTCGCCCACGCCGATGTCCAGCGTCAGGTCGTTCAGCGCCTTAAAGCCATCGAAGCTGACGGTAATGCCTTCCAGATACAGGATGGCGCCGTGGCTGGTGTCCAGGCCCTTGGGGCTGACGCGGCCGTAGCCGGCGTCGCCGCTGGGGCCGCCGTCCAGCGTGGCCAGTTCGGTGTGCGTGCTGGTCATGCCTTCTTCTCCTGCAAGCGTGCCGTGATGCGGCGGGCCAGGCCGACGATGCCGGTGGGCAGGAACAGCGTCACCAGCACGAAGATCAGGCCCAGCGCATACAACCAGAATTCGGGCAACACGCTGGTGAACCAGGTCTTCAGGCCATTGACCGCGCCCGCGCCGATGATGGGGCCGATCAACGTGCCGCGCCCGCCCGTGGCCACCCAGATCACCATTTCAATCGAGGTCTCGGTGGACATTTCGCTGGGGTTGATGATGCCCACCTGCGGCACGTACAGAGCGCCCGCGATGCCGCACAGCACGGCCGACAAGGTCCACACGAATAGCTTGAAACCCAAGGGGTCGTAACCGATGAAGCGCAGCCGGCTTTCGGCGTCGCGCACGGCGGTCAGCACGCGGCCCAGCTTGGATTGCGTGACGATGCGCGCCAGGATCAAGGCGCCGGCCAAGGCGGCCAGCGTGATCCAGTACAAGGTGGCGCGCGTGCCCGGCGCGGTGATGTCAAAGCCCAGGATGCGCTTGAAATCGGTAAAGCCGTTGTTGCCGCCAAAGCCCGTGTCGTTGCGGAAGAACAGCAGCATGGCGGCGAACGTCAGCGCCTGCGTGATGATCGAAAAGTACACGCCCTTGATGCGCGAGCGGAAGGCGAAGTAGCCGAACACAAACGCCAGCACGCCCGGCACCAGCACCACCAGCAGCATGGCGTACCAGAAGTGTTCGGTGAAGGACCAGTACCAGGGGTAGCTCTTCCAATCCAGGAACACCATGAAGTCGGGCAGGTTGCTTTGGTAGACGCCGTCGCGGCCGATGGCGCGCATCAGGTACATGCCGTGCGCGTAGCCGCCCAGTGCAAAGAACAGGCCGTGCCCCAGCGACAGGATGCCCGCATAGCCCCACACCAGGTCCAGGGCCAGCGCGGCCATGGCGTAGCACATGAACTTGCCCAGCAGCGCCACGGCGTAGGCCGACACGTGCAGCGCATGGCCCGGCGGAAACACCAGGTTCAGCAGCGGCAGCAGCGCCAGCAGCGCGGCCGCCACGGCCAGGGCTGTCCAGGCGCGGCCCGAAAAAAGCGGGCGACGGGTCAGCAGGGTCAGATCGGTCAGCGCGGTCTGTTTCATTCAACGCTCCGGCCGCGGGGGGCGAACAGGCCTTGCGGCCGTTTTTGGACAAACAGCACAATCAACACCAGGATGGTGATCTTGGCCATGACGGCGCCCGCATAGGGCTCCAGGAATTTGTTCACGCCGCCCAGGCCCATCGCGGCGATGACGGTGCCGGCCAACTGGCCCACGCCGCCCAGCACCACCACCATGAAGGAATCCACGATGTAGCCACGGCCCAGGTCCGGCCCCACGTTGCCCAGCTGCGACAGGGCCACGCCCGCCAGCCCGGCGATGCCGGAGCCCAGGCCAAAGGCCAGCATGTCCACGCGCCCGGTGGGCACGCCCACGCAATCGGCCATGCGTCGGTTCTGCGTAATGGCGCGCACGAACAGGCCCAGCCGCGTGTGGTTCAGCAGCACCCACACCAGGAACACCACGAAGAAGGCAAAGCCGATGATGACGATGCGGTTGTAGGTCAGCACCAGCCCGCCCAGCACGTTGATGCCGCCGGACATCCAGCTGGGGTTGCCCACTTCCACGTTCTGCGCGCCGAACAGCGTGCGCACGCCTTGCATCAGCATCAGGCTGATGCCCCAGGTGGCCAGCAGCGTTTCCAGGGGGCGTCCGTACAGCCAGCGGATCACCGTGCGTTCCAGCGCCATGCCGACCAGCGCCGTCACCACGAACGCCAGCGGCAGCGCGGCCACCACATACCAGTCCAGCCAGCCAGGGAACCAGGCGCGGAACAGCGTCTGCACCACATAGGTCACGTAGGCGCCGATCATCAGCAATTCACCGTGCGCCATGTTGATGACGCCCATCAGGCCGAAGGTAATGGCCAGGCCCAGCGCGGCCAGCAGCAGCACGCTGCCCAGGCTGATGCCATAAAAGAGGTTGCCCGCCCATTCGATGGTGGCCAGATGGCGGTCGATCTGCTTGAGCGCCGCGGCCGCCGCGTCGCGCACGGTCGCATCGGGCTCCGTGTAGACGCCGTCGCGCTGCTGCGTCAGCGAGGCCAGCACGGGGCGGAAGGCGGCGTTGCGTGTTTCGCCCAGTACCTCCACGGCATGCAGACGCTTGGCGGGGTCGGTGCTTTTCAATTCCAGGTTGGCCTGCGCGATCAACAGCGCCTCGCGCACGGCCTCGTTCTTTTCTGTAGCCAATGCTTTTTCAAGCATGGGCAGACGCGCCGGGTCGCCCGTTTGTTGCAGGCGGCGCGCGGCATCCAGGCGTTCGTTTGGCTGGTCCGAGAACAAGCGCGAACCCGCCAGCGCGGCCTGGATGGCGCGGCGCAGGCGGTTGTTGATGCTGACGGTGCCGGAACCCGCAGGCAGATCCACGGCCGCGCCCGTCGTCGGGTCGGTGGCGCGCGTGCTGTCGATGCCGATCAGCACGCGGCCATCGGCCGTTGCATAGAGCTGGTCATTGCCCAGCGCTTGCAAGACCGCGGCCGCGCCCGGGTCAGGGTACTGGCCCAGCGCGGCAATCGCTTGCAGCTTGGCGTCCGTGTCGTCGCCGGTCAGCGGCGCAAGCAGGGCCGGGTCCACGCCCGCCGCCGCCGCGGGCGCGGTCAGCAGTGGCATGGCCAGCAGCCACGCAAGAATGAAACGACGCAAGAAATGGGCGATTGCCGCGATGTGCATGCTAGCTCCGCTTAGAGGCCTTGCTTGCTTTCATTACCCGGGATGTACGGGCTCCAGGGTTGGGCACGGATCGGGCCCTTGCTCTTCCACACCACGTTGAACTGGCCGTCCGCCTTGATTTCACCGATGTAGACCGGCTTGTGCAGGTGGTGGTTGCTCTTGTCCATTTCGATGGTGTAGCCATCCGGCGCGCTGAACTTCTGGCCGCCCATCGCCGCGATCACCTTGTCCACGTCGGTGGTCTTGGCCTGTTCCACGGCCTGCTTCCACATGTGGATGCCGACGTAGGTGGCTTCCATCGGGTCGTTGGTCACGACCGTGTTGGCGTTGGGCAGGTTCTTGGCCTTGGCATAGGCCTTCCACTTCTTGATGAAGTCTTCGTTGACCGGGTTCTTCACCGACTGGAAGTAGTTCCATGCCGCCAGGTGACCGACCAGGGGCTTGGTGTCCACGCCGCGCAGTTCTTCTTCACCCACCGAGAACGCCACGACCGGCACGTCGGTGGCCTTCAGGCCGGCGTTGCCCAGTTCCTTGTAGAAGGGCACGTTCGAATCGCCGTTGATGGTCGAGATGACGGCCGTCTTGCCGCCGGTGGCGAACTTCTTGATGTTGGCGACGATGGTCTGGTAGTCGGAGTGACCAAACGGCGTGTAGACCTCGTCGATGTCGCTGTCCTTCACGCCCTTGGAATGCAGGAAGGCGCGCAGGATCTTGTTGGTGGTGCGCGGGTAGACGTAGTCGGTGCCCAGCAGCACGAAGCGCTTGGCGCCGCCGCCGTCTTCGCTCATCAGGTATTCCACGGCCGGGATCGCTTGCTGGTTGGGCGCGGCGCCGGTGTAGAACACGTTCTTCTCAAGCTCTTCGCCTTCGTATTGCACGGGGTAGAAGAGCAGGCCGTTCAGTTCCTTGAAGACCGGCAGCACCGACTTGCGCGACACCGAGGTCCAGCAGCCGAACACCACCGCCACCTTGTCTTGCGACAGCAGCTGGCGCGACTTCTCGGCAAACAGCGGCCAGTTCGACGCGGGGTCCACCACCACGGCTTCCAGCTTCTTGCCCATCACGCCGCCGTTGGCGTTGATTTCGTCGATGGTCATCAGCGCAACGTCTTTCAGCGACGTTTCCGAGATGGCCATGGTGCCCGACAAGGAATGCAGGATGCCGACCTTGATGGTGTCTTCGGCGGCGAATACCTGCGGCATCCAGCCGGACATGGCCAACAGGCTCACGGCGGTCAGTTGCTTAAGGGCTAGTCTGCGTTTCATGGTGACTCCTGATTGGTATGTGCCGGGTTGGCCGGCAGGAACGATCTCTGAAAACAGTCGACAACAAGGACTTCAAGGACATCAAAGCAAAAGGCATGCCAAGTGCCGAAGGCCGGGCGGGCCGCTGTATGAAGAGGGGGTGTTTACGCGAATACGGCTGGGTCTTGCGCGCGTGGCGTGGTCGGATCAAAACCGTGCGCCATGCACAAAACAGGTGCGCATCCTGCCCGCTTGCGGTGCGGGCGTAGCGGCCGGTAAGCCGCGTGCCATGCGTGTTTGACGGCATCGGCGCACGGCGCCATAGGGAAGGCCGACCAGCCGCCAAACATGGCACGCAGATTGCTTGGGAATCCGTACTTGTATACAAGAAAGGATTCCAGCATGAACGCCGCAGCAACGCAGACGAGCCCCATCGGTTGGACCATCGCGCAATGGCAAGCCGCCTATCGCGAAGGCGGGGCCCAGCCCGAAACGCTTTTGGCGGACTACGCCGCGCCGCAAGACGGGCCCGTGGACAACGCCTGGATACAGCGGGTGGACCGCGTCACGCTGGATGAACAGTTGGACGGGCTGCGGCTGATGCTGGCCGCCGCCGGCGGCGACCTGGCGCGCCTGCCGCTGTATGGCGTGCCCTTCGCCATCAAGGACAACATCGACGCGGCCGGCTGGCCCACCACCGCCGCCTGCCCCGAATTTGCCTACACGCCGGGCGAGGATGCGACCGTGGTGCAGCGCCTGCGCGCGGCGGGCGCCATCCTGATCGGCAAGACCAATCTGGACCAGTTCGCCACCGGCCTGGTGGGCACGCGCTCGCCGCATGGCGCGGTGGCCAACACCTTCAACGCCGACTACGTCAGCGGCGGCTCAAGCTCCGGTTCCGCGTCGGTGGTGGCGCGTGGCATCGCGGCGTTTTCCTTGGGCACCGATACGGCGGGCTCGGGCCGCGTGCCGGCGGGCTTCAACAACATCGTGGGTCTGAAGCCGACCAAGGGCTGGCTCAGCACGGCAGGCGTGGTGCCGGCGTGCCGCACGCTGGATTGCGTGTCGATCTTTGCGCTGACCGTGGCCGATGCCGAACTGGTGGCCGAGGTGGCGGGCGGCTTTGACGAACGCGATCCCTATTCGCGCAAGATGCCTGCCGGCGCCTCGCTGCCCTGGCCGCGCGCGCCCAAGCTGGCCATCCCCGCCACGCTGGAATTCTTCGGCGACGCGCAGGCGGCCACGGTGTTCGACGACGCCGTGCGCGCCTTGAAGGCCACCGGCGCCGAGGTGGAAACGATAGACTTCGCGCCCTTCAATGAACTGGCCGCGCTGCTGTATCAAGGGCCGTGGGTGGCCGAACGGTTCGCGGCGGTGGAAGACCTGTGGAAGCAGACGCCGGACGTCATCAACCCCGTCGTGCGCGGCATCGTCGAGCAAGCCGCGAACTACAGCGCGCTGGATGCCTTCAAGGCAGAATACCGCCGCGCCGATCTGACGCGGCGCATCCATCAGGCGCTGGCGGGCTTTGATGCGCTGGTGGTGCCCACCTCACCGTCCATCTACACCATCGCGCAGCTTCAAGCCGACCCGGTCACGCTGAATTCGCGGCTGGGTGTCTATACCAACTTTGCCAACCTGGCCGACTTGTCGGCGCTGGCGGTGCCGGCCGGCATGCGCGCCGACGGCCTGCCGTCGGGCATCACGCTGATCGGCCTGGCCTGGCAGGACCGCGCGCTGGCGCAGTTCGGCCGCCTGTGGCAAGCGCAGCGTGGCCTGCCGCTGGGCGCCACGGGCGCGCCGCTGCCGGCCGGCATGGACGTGGCGACCCCGCCCGCCGACACCGTGCGCGTGGCGGTGGTGGGCGCGCACCTGACCGGCATGCCGCTGAACCATCAACTGACATCGCGCAATGCGGTGCTGGTGGAAAAGACCCGCACGGCGGGCGACTACCGCCTGTATGCCTTGGCCAACACCACGCCGCCCAAGCCGGGGCTGGTGAAGTCCGAGTCCGGCGCGCCGATTGAAGTGGAACTGTGGGATGTGCCGGTGACGGCGTTCGGCGCCTTCGTGGCCGAGATTCCCGCGCCCTTGGGCATCGGCACGCTGGAGCTGGAAGACGGCCGCCTGGTCAAGGGCTTCATCTGCGAACCGCGCGGCCTGGATGGCGCGCGCGACATCACCACCTTTGGCGGCTGGCGCGCTTATCTGGCGAGTCTTAGTGCTACCCCCAGTGCTGCCGCCGGCGCCAACGCCACCCCCCGCTAACCCCGCAAGCCACTGGGAGCCGAACCGTGTTCGATACCGTTCTGATTGCCAACCGCGGCGAGATCGCCGTCCGCGCCATCCGCACCCTGAAGCGGCTGGGCATCCGCAGTGTGGCCGTGTATTCCGACCCCGACCGCAACGCCGCGCACGTGCGCGAGGCCGATGTGGCCGTGGCCTTGGGCGGAGAAAAAGCCGTCGACAGCTACTTGCGCATGGACCTGCTGCTGGCGGCCGCGCGCGAGCACGGCGCACAAGCCATCTACCCCGGCTATGGGTTCCTGTCCGAAAGCGCGGAATTCGCCGAAGCCTGCGAAGCGGCGGGCATTGCGTTCGTGGGCCCCACGCCCTTGCAGATCCGCGAGTTCGGGCTGAAGCACCGTTCCCGCGAACTGGCGGCCGAAGCGGGCGTGCCGATGACGCCGGGCACGGGGCTCTTGGCCAGCCTGGGTGAAGCGCTGTTGCACGCGGAACGCATCGGCTACCCGGTCATGCTCAAGAGCACGGCGGGCGGCGGCGGCATCGGCTTGTCGCGCTGCGAGAACGAAGCGGAACTGACCGTGGCGTTCGACAGCGTGCAACGCATGGGCGAACACTTCTTCCGTGATGGCGGTGCGTTCATCGAACGCTATGTGGACAACGCGCGCCACGTGGAAGTGCAGATCTTCGGCGATGGCGCGGGCCGCGTGCTGGCGCTGGGCGAACGCGATTGCTCGGTGCAGCGGCGCAATCAGAAAGTGATCGAGGAAACGCCCGCGCCGCTGCTGCCGGCCGCGACACGCGCGGCCTTGCTGGCGGCGGCCGTGCAGTTGGGCGAGTCGGTGAACTACCGTTCCGCCGGCACCGTTGAATTCATCTACGACCCGGCCCGCGACAGCTTTTATTTTCTGGAGGTCAACACGCGCTTGCAGGTCGAGCATCCGGTGACGGAGGCCGTTACGGGCCTGGACCTGGTGGAATGCATGCTGCGCGTGGCCGCGGGCGAAGCGCTGGATATCGCCGCGATGTCGCGCGCGCCGCAGGGTGCATCCATCGAAGTGCGCCTGTACGCTGAAGACCCGCTGCGCCAGTTCCAGCCGTCGCCGGGCGTGCTGACCGAGGTGTCCTTCCCTGAAGGCGTGCGGGTGGATGGCTGGGTGGCGACCGGCACCGACGTGCCGGCGTTCTACGACCCCATGCTGGCCAAGCTGATCGTGCACGCGGACACGCGCGATGCGGCCTTGGACAAGCTGGCGGACGCCTTGGCGCGCACGCGGCTGCACGGCATTGCCACCAACCTGGATTACCTGCGCCAGATCGTTGCCGACGCACGCTTCCGCGCCGGCAAGCTGTCCACGCGCTTCCTGGAAAGCTTCACGTATCGGCCCGCCGCCATTGAAGTGCTGGAGGCCGGCACCTATACCAGCGTGCAGGATTATCCTGGCCGCACCGGCTACTGGGACATCGGCGTGCCGCCCTCGGGCCCGATGGACGACTATGCCTTCCGTTTGGCCAACCGCATCGTCGGCAATGCGCCGGACGCGGCCGGCATCGAGGCCACGCTGATCGGGCCGACCTTGCGCTTTCACGGCGACGCCATCGTGGCGCTGACCGGCGCCGAATGCGCCGCCACGCTGGACGGCGAACCCGTGCCGATGTGGCAGCCGATTGCCGTGCGTTCGGGTCAGGTGCTGGCCACCGGCCGCGCGCTGTCGGGCTGCCGCAGCTACCTGGCCGTGCGCAACGGGCTGGACGTGCCGGTTTACCTGGGCAGCCGCTCGACCTTTGCGCTGGGCCAATTCGGCGGACACGCCGGCCGCACGCTGCGCGTGGGCGACATGCTGCCCTTGGTGCGGCCCGAGCTGGGCGAGGCGGGTGCTGCCGTGCCCGTGGCAGAGCCGATGCCCGCACCGGCCGAGCTGATTCCCACCTACGGCAACACCTGGGAAATCGGTGTGCTGTACGGCCCGCACGGCGCGCCGGACTTCTTCCAGCCCGAAGCCATCGACACCTTCTTCGCGGCGGATTGGGAAGTGCATTACAACTCGAACCGCCTGGGCGTGCGCCTGATCGGCCCCAAGCCCACCTGGGCGCGCGAGAACGGCGGTGAGGCGGGCCTGCACCCGTCCAATATCCACGATTGCGAATACGCCATCGGCAGCATCAATTTCACGGGCGACAGCCCCGTCATCCTGACGCGCGACGGCCCCAGCCTGGGCGGCTTTGTGTGCCCCGTCACCATCGCGCGCGCCGAACTGTGGAAGGTGGGCCAGGTGAAGCCGGGCGACCGCATCCGCTTCGTGCGCATGGACTATCCGCAAGCCGTGGCGCTGGAAGCCGCGCAAGACCAAAGCGTGGCGGCGCTGTCGGCGGTAGCGCCTACGGCAACGGCGCCATCGCCCGTGCCCGCCACGGTGTCCGAAACCATCGTCGCCGCCTTGCCGGCCGAGGGCTCGCGCCCGTCGGTGTCGTACCGCCAGGCGGGCGACGGCTACCTGCTGCTGGAATACGGCGACAACGTGCTGGACCTGGCGCTGCGCATGCGCATTCACTTGCTGATGGAGGCGTTGAACGCCGACCCGATCGCGGGCGTGCAGGAATTGTCGCCGGGCGTGCGCTCGTTGCAGATCCGCTATGACAGCCGCCAGATTCTGCAAGGCGCGTTGATCGAACGCTTGTTGAAGATCGAGGCCGGCCTGGCCGACGTGGCCACGCTGAAGGTGCCCACGCGCGTGGTCTACCTGCCCATGGCCTTCGAGGATTCGGCCACGCTGGGCGCGGTGCAGCGCTATCAGGAAACCGTGCGCGCCAACGCGCCCTGGCTGCCGAACAATGTGGACTTCATCCAGCGTATCAACGGGCTGGCCAGCCGCAACGACGTGCGCGACATTGTGTTCGACGCCAGCTATCTGATCATGGGCTTGGGCGACGTGTATCTGGGCGCGCCTTGCGCGGTGCCGATCGATCCGCGCCATCGCCTGCTGACGTCCAAGTACAACCCGGCGCGCACGTTCACGGCGGAAGGCACGGTGGGCATCGGCGGCGTGTACATGTGCATCTACGGCATGGATTCGCCGGGCGGGTATCAGTTGGTCGGCCGCACCTTGCCCATCTGGAACAAGTTCTTGAAGAATCCGGTGTTCCAGGATGGCAAGCCGTGGCTGTTGCGCTTCTTTGATCAGGTGCGCTTCTACCCGGTTACCGAGGCCGAGCTGGACGTGCTGCGCGAAGACTTCCGCGAAGGGCGCGCGACGGTGCGCATTGAAGAAGAAGTGTTTGACTTCGCCGCGCACCAGCGCTTCCTGGCCGAGCAGGCGGACAGCATTGCCGTGTTCCAGACGCGCCAGAAAAGCGCCTTCGACGCCGAAGTGGCGTTGTGGAAGAGCGAAGACGTGGCGGTGGAGCAAGAGGCGCCGGCTCAAGAGGCCGAGGCCGATACGGCGCTGCGCGAGGGCGAACGCCTGGTCAGCGCGGATATGTGCGGCAACATCTGGAAGATTCCGGTCCAGGTGGGGCAGAGCGTATCGGCGGGCGACACGCTGGTGGTGGTCGAGGCCATGAAGATGGAGCTGTCGGTGATTGCGCCCGCGTCGGGCACGGTCACGGCGATTCGCTGTGTGCCGGGCAAGCCGGTGAACGCGGGCGACCCCTTGGTGGTGCTGGCGGAAGACGCCACCTGCACCGTGGCGGGATGATGCGCCTGGAATCCGTCCAGGTCAGCCCGGCGATCCGACAGGCGCCGGCGCTGGCCGGGTCACTGGCTGACCAGGCGTATCAGCGCATCAAGGACGATTTGTTCGATTTCCGGATGCTGCCGGGTGAACGCTTTACCGAGGCGGATCTGGTGGCGCGGCTGGGTGTCAGCCGCACACCGGTGCGGCTGGGCCTGGCCCGCCTGGAGCGCGAGGGCTTCGTGCTGGCCAGCCCACGCAGCGGCTGGCAGGTGCGGCCTTTTGATTTTGAACGCTTCGAAGCGCTATACGACGTGCGGGTGGTGCTGGAACAGGCGGCGGTGGACAAGCTGTGCACGCGCGAGCAGATGGACGAATCCGGCATTCTGGGTGCGCTGAAGGACGTGTGGCTGGTGCCTCCGCCTCAGCGGATTCTGGACGGGCGGCTGGTGGCGCAGTTGGATGAGGCGTTCCATTGTTCATTGGTGGCGGCGGCCGGGAATCCGGAGATGGCGCAGATACACCGGGACGTGACGGAGAAGATTCGTATTGTGCGACGGCTGGATTTCACGAAGGATTTCCGGGTGGATGCGACGTATGACGAGCATGCAGCGATTTTGCGGGCCGTGCTGGCACGGCGCGGGGATGAGGCGGCAAGGATGCTGAAGTCGCATATTGAGATGAGCAAGGCGGAAGTAAGGAAGATCACGCTGCATATGCTGCATGAGGCAAGGGAAGGGGGGCGGTGAGGGGGGATGCATCCATCCCGATGCGCGGTTGCTTGATGGGTTGCGCGCGATTGGCGGTGGAGTCCTTGCGGAGATGATTTCGCGCTTCACCCATCCTACGGGGCGGCGGTTTGATGGGTTACGCGCGATGGGGGGTGGGGATTTTGCGGCGGGGTTTTCGCGCTTCACCCATCCTACGATGCGGTGCCGGGAATGTAGGATGGGTGAAGCGCGGGAATGTCTTTTGAAAAACACTGGTGTTGATCGCGCGTAACCCATCGGACGGTGCTCGCGAAGAAACCCATCGGGCGGGGGTGTCCGCGGCGTCATCCATCGGCGGGGCTCGCGCCGTAACGGGATGGACCTATCCGTGATTTTGTGTGCGAGGCATATCATGAGGACTAAAGACCATGGATATGCCGATGAAGAAGAGACGCACAGCAGCTGCTCAGGCAGCGGCCCGCGGGCCGCTGCCTGAAGTGCCGGCCGAGTTGCTGGATCATCTGGTCAAGGGACCGATGACGCCCAGCGAGGTTCAAGACCTGTTCCTGTCGTTCCAGAAGGCCGTGATCGAGCGGACGATGGCCGCAGAGATGAATTTGCATCTGGGATATCGGCCAGGCGAGGACAAGCCCGAAGGCCAGGCCAACGAGCGCAACGGCGCCAGTGGCAAGACGGTGCTGACCGAGCATGGCCCGGTGCGCGTGGAACTGCCGCGCGACCGGGACGGCTCCTTCGCGCCGATCCTGATCCCCAAGCACGAGCGGCGCTTCACCGGGTTCGATGACCGGATCATTGCCATGTACGCCCGGGGCATGAGCGTGCGCGAGATCCAGGCGTTCCTGGCCGAGAGCTACGGCACCGAGGTCTCGCCTGACTTCATCAGCTCGGTCACCGACGAGGTCATGACCGAAACCATCGCCTGGCAGAACCGGCCACTGGAGGCGATGTACCCGGTGGTGTTCTTCGATGCGTTGCGGGTCAAGATCCGTGACGACGGCGGGGTCAGCAACAAGGCGGTGTATCTGGCGCTGGGCGTGCAGGCCGACGGCCAGCGCGACGTGCTGGGCCTATGGGTTGAGCAGACCGAAGGGGCCAAGTTCTGGCTCAAGGTCTTCAATGACCTGAAGACCCGTGGCTGCCAGGACATCCTGATCGCGGTCGTCGACGGCCTGAAGGGCCTGGCCGATGCTATTGGCGCAGCCTTCCCGCGCACGACGGTACAGACCTGCATCGTGCATCTGATCCGCAACAGCCTGGATTACGCGGGATGGAAAGACCGCAAGGCAGTGGCCGCTGCCCTGCGTCCGATCTACGCTGCCGCCAGCGAACAAGCGGCCGAGCAGGCGCTGCAAACGTTCGCCGATGGACCCTGGGGGATCAAGTACCCAACGATCGTCCAGGCCTGGCAGCGGGCCTGGGAGAACGTCACGCCGTTCTTCGTCTTTCCGCCAGACATCAGACGCGTGATTTACACCACAAACGCCATTGAAAGTTTGAACATGCAGTTGCGCAAGATCATCAAGACGCGGGGGCACTTCCCCAACGATGAGGCCGCCATCAAGCTCCTATGGCTGGCGCTACGCAATGTGCTGGCCAAGTCCGTCAGGGCGACCTTCGACTGGAAAGCCGCCATGAACCAGTTTGCTATCCTGTTCGGTGAACGGTTTACTGCGGTGCGGGGATAACAACTTTTAAAACGCCTCGCCCACAAAAATACGGACAGGCCCAACGGGATCGGCTCCGCCACTACCCCTGCAACTGCCTATAAACCTCTTGCGATACGCGTTGCAGCTCATCCCGGCTGACGGCGCCGGACAGGGCGTAGCCGAACTGGCCTTCCACCCAATAGAACACCCGCACCGACCCTTCCTGCGTGAACTGGAACGCGGTCTGCCCGCCCGCGGCTTCGCGGGTGACGTACAACGTCAGCCTTTGGCCGTCCGCCCCGCCGTACATGAATTGGGCCACCGGGCCAGAACCGCCGGGCAGCAAGCGGCCGCCCACCAGTTCATATCCTGCTTGCGATAGCGATGGCGCCCGTACCGGTGCGCCCATGCGCTTGGTCAACCACGTGACCAAACCCTTTTCATTGTCGGCGCTGACTTCCACCGGGCGGCCCATGTCGGGGGCATACACCGCATGCGCGATGGCGGCGCGTTGGGCGTAACCGCCCGCCGCGCGGTCCGGGCCGGCGGTGGCCAGCACGGTTTGCAGATGGCGCGCATCCATCGCGCCGCGTACCGTCCACGCCGCGCCCGCGCTGACTGCCGCGATCGCTACGCCGGCCGCCAATGCACGCCACGGCAACTGCCGTGTCGGCGCCTTCAGAGGCAGCCGCAAGGGCAAGGGCTCGTCCAGCACCGGATCCAGCAGCGCATGCAGCGCGCGGCGTTGCGCCTGCCAGTCCGCCACGCGGGTCTGATCCTGCGGATGCGAGGCCAGGAAGGCGTCGACCTCGGCATGGCGGGCAGGGGCCAACTGGCCGTCCGCATAGGCATGCAGATCGGCTTCGGTGATGGGACTGCCCGAGCTGGGCACCGGATGGAGGGATTTTTCGTTCATGTCATTTCACGCGATGCAAGCGGCTGACCGAATCGTGTCCGCGCATCAGCGCAGCCAACTTCTCACGGGCGCGCGACAGCCGGGACATGACCGTGCCGATGGGCACGTCCAGCACGCGCGCGGTGTCCTGGTAGGACAGGTCTTCCACGCAGATCAGCAACAGCACTTCCCGCTGCTCGGGAGGCAGGGCTTGCAGGCAGCGGTCCAGGTCGCGCACCTCCAACTGGTCGGTCTGCGTGGCGCGCACCGGCAGGTCGGGCAGGTCGCCCGGGGCGGTCTGATCCGCCCGCCGGTTGTTGGCGCGCACGCCGTCGATGAAATGGTTGTGCATGATGCCGAACATCCAGGCCCGCAGCTCGCCGCGTTTTTGCCATCGCGAATAGCGGCTCCAGGCGCGCTCCAACGTGTCCTGAACCAGGTCATCGGCCCGATGCGGGTCGCCCGTCAGCCCGCGGGCGTATCGCCGCAGGCTGGGGATGCAGGCCAGGATCAGGGCCTCGTCGTCGGCGCGCATGGCAGCCAGACAGGAGCCGTCGCGGATCAGGGCTTGATGACGTGCCAGACTTCCTTGAAGTTGTCGCCCGTCTTGTCGCCCGGCTTGGTGTCCTTCACGTACAGGTACACGGGCTTGCCTTTGTGGGCCCATTGCTTGGAGCCGTCGTCGCGGGTGATGACGGTCATGTCGCCCATGGGCTTGGCGTCGGCGGGGGCGGCGACGGGCGGCCAGACCTTGGCGCACCCGTCGTTGCAGGCGCTTTTGCCCGCGGCGTCTTTGTCGAAGGTGTAGAGCGTCATGCCCGCGCTGTTGACCAGGATGCCGTCTTGCGTTTTGACGGCTTGGGCGTGGGCGCCGACCGAGAACAGGGCGGCGGAGCCAAGAACCAGGGCGGCGGCGATATGTGTGCGCATGTTGAGCCTCGTACGTAGATGGGGAAAGGGATGACTGCCCGCTACAGACGCCGGCCATGGCGGGAATATTCCCGCAAGCCCAAAATATTCTGCAACGCTCAGCCGACCGGCCGGACGGCGCCGGGTTCGTAACGCATTTCAAACTCCAGGTCGGTCTCCTTGACGGGGATGAAACCCAGGGCCGCATAGAGCCGCTGGGCGGGGTTGCCTTTCAGCACACTCAGCGTGACGGGCGCGCCTTCCGCGTCCGCCCGGTCCAGCACGGGCTCGATCAGGCGGCGGCCCAGGCCCATGCCCTGGAAATCCGGCGCGATCTGAATCTGCACGATGCGCCATCCGTCCGTATCGCGGTAATGCTTGAACAGGCCGGCGGGGCGGCCATCCACCCAGACAATTTGCGCGTCGTCGAAGTGGTACTGGATGCGGGCCAGATGATGCGCGTCCGTTGCGGGCGCGCCGGCGCGTTCCATATGTTCCTGCATGGTGGCTTTGCGCAGCGCCAGCAGAAAGGGCACGTCTTCTTCGGTGGCGGGTTGCAGCGCCAGGGAATGATCCGGGGTGGCGTTAGACATCATGAAATTAGGGTTTCGAAATGGGTTCTGCAGACGGCGTTTTGCGTTTGGCTGTCTTGCCGGCCTGATGGATCAAGTTATAAAGCTGTTGCGCGGCGGGCGCCAGGGGGCGGCCGCGCCGGGCGATCAAGCCCAGCGTGCGCGTGACGCGCGGGTGTTCCAGCTTGACGCTCGTCAGCGTGGCATGCCCCGCCAGCGGCATGGCCAACTGCGGCACGGCGGCCACGCCCAGGCCCGCTTCCACCAGACCCAGCAAGGTCATCACGTGGCTGACCTCAAACGCGCTGACGGTACGCTTGCCGCTCTTTGCCAGCGCATCGTCAATCAACAGGCGGTTGCCGCTTTCCTTGGCTACCGTCATGAAGCGTTCCTGCGACAGCGCTTCCCAGGACACGCTGCGGCGGCCGGCCAGCGGGTGGTCGCGCCGCACCGCCAAGACGAAGTCTTCACGCAGCACCGCCTTGAAATCCACATCCGGTTCCTGGGTGCCGAAAAAACTGATGCCGAAATCAGCGCGACCCGTCACCACGCTGTTGAGCACCGTGTTGGCGGTTTCGTCGATGATGCGCACGCGGATGCGCGGGAAGCGCTCGGTGTAATCGCGGATGACAGACGGCAGGAAGTAATAGGCCACGGAGGGCACACAGGCCACCGTCACCAGTCCACCGCGCTGCGCGGCCAGGTCGCCGATGCTGAGCACGGCGCTTTCCAGTTCGTCGATGGCGCTGCGCGCGCGCTCCAGGAATACGCGGCCCACCTGCGTCAAGGCCACGCGCCGTGTAGTGCGTTCCAGCAAGCGCGCGCCCAGGATGCTTTCCAGCTTGTCGATGCGGCGGCTGAGCGCGGGCTGTGACAAATGCAGGTCTTCAGCGGCGGCGCGAAAGCTGGCGCGTTCGGCTACCGCGACGAAGGCCTGCAATTCCTGCAAATCGAAATTGATGCGTGCCATGCATTAATCCATCCGTAAGTTGCAATTCAAATAATAGCCGCCAAGTCGCAGAATGGCTTCCATGGAAACCGAAATCCCTTGCGTACTGATGCGCGGCGGCACGTCGCGCGGCCCCTTTTTTCTGGGCGACTGGCTGCCGGCCGACCCGGTGCAGCGCGACCGCCTGCTGTTGACCGCCATGGGTTCGCCCCATGCGCTGCAAGTTGATGGCATCGGCGGCGGCAACACGCTGACCAGCAAAGTGGCCATCGTGTCGCGCTCGACCCGGCCGGACTGCGATATCGATTACCTGTTTGCGCAGGTGTCGGTAGACCGCGCCATGGTCGACACCCGGCCCAACTGCGGCAACATGCTGTCGGGCGCCGCGCCCTTTGCCATTGACGAAGGCTTGGTCGTGCCGCGCGATGGCGTCACATCGGTGCGGGTGCACAACGTCAACACCGGCGCGGTGATCGAAGCCGTGGTGCAGACGCCGGGCGGCCACCTGACCTACGAAGGCGATGCGCGCATTGATGGCGTGCCGGGCACGGCGGCACCGGTGCGGCTGAACTTTCTGGAGGCTTGGGGCGCAGTCACCGGCAAGCTTTTTCCCACCGGGCAGCGGCAGGAATACATTGATGGAGTGGCGGTGACGTTGATCGACGCCGCCATGCCGATGGTATTGATGCGCGCCCAGGACTTCGGCCTGCGTGGCGACGAAACGTCCGCGCAATTGGACGGCAACGCGGGTTTGCTTGAACGCATGGAGCGCATTCGCCTGGAAGCGGGCCTGCGCATGGGGCTGGGTGACGTGTCGCAGAGCGTCATACCCAAACCGGTGCTGGTGGCGCCATGCGATAGCGCGGGTGCGTTGGCCTTGCATTCACGCTATTTCACGCCTCGCGCCTGCCATCGCGCCCACGCGGCAACGGGTGCAGTGGGCGTGGCCAGCGCGTTTCTGATGCCGGGCACCGTGGCGCATGCTTGCGGCGGGCCGCCCGTGGTGGCGGGGTATCGCACGGTGCGCATTGAACATCCGTCCGGAGGCATGGACATCGATGTCGATCTGGACACGGCCAGTGGCGAGGTGCGCGCGGCGGGCTTGGTGCGGACGGCGCGCAAGATCATGAAGGGGCTGCTGTATGTGCCCGGCCACTATGTGCTGGCCGGCGCCGAGCCGATGCGCGCGGTTGCGTAACGCGCCAGTTTGAAATTATCCATCAACCCGATTTTTTTACCGCCGAAGCGGCCCGCAAAGAGGCTGTCACAACACGGCCATCGCTATATCTGGAGACAAGCAATGAAGCATCATCCCATCAAAGCCCTCTGTGCCGCCGCCATGCTGCTGGCCGCAAGCGCCGTGGCGCAGGCTGATTACCCTGAACGCGCAATCACCCTGGTCGTGCCCACTGCCGCGGGCGGCGGCAACGACGTGCTGGCGCGCGTGGTGGGCCAGAAGGTTGGCGAACTCCTGGGCCAGACCGTCATCGTGGTGAACAAGCCCGGCGCGCAGGGCGCGATTGCGTCCGACTACGTGGCCCGCCAGCCGGCGGACGGCTACACGCTGATGCTGGGCTACATCGGCACGCATGGCATCAACCCCGCCATGCAGAAGCTCAACTACGACCCGGTCAAGGACTTCACGCCCATCGGCATGGTGGCCGATTCGCCCACCATCATGGTTGTGTCCAAACGCATACCGGTGAAGGACGTGGCCGGCCTGGTGAAGTACGGGCATGAGCATCCTGATGGCCTGAACTTCGCCTCCGCCGGACCCGGCACCGCGCCGGCGATCGCGGGCGAACTTTTCAACCAGGCCACCGGGATCGCCATGCTGGACGTGCCGTACAAAGGTTCCGCCCCCGCGCTGAACGACACCTTGGCCGGCGTGACGCAGGTGATGTTCCCCAGCTTGTTCAGCGTGTACCCGCACCTGAAGTCTGGCGCGATCCAGGCGGTGGCGGTAGCAGGGTCAAGCCGTATCGCGGCACTGCCCGATCTGCCGACCTTGGCAGAAGCCGGCGTGTCCGGCGTGGACGTGCCGCAGTGGTACGCCATCTTCGCTCCGGCCAAGGTCGAGCTGGCGGTGGTGGATAAGCTGAACAAGGCGCTGAATCAGGCATTGTCCGACCCGGTTGTCGCGACGAAGATAGCTGAGCAAGGCGCGGAAGTTCGCCGCAGTACGCCCGCTGAACTGGGGGCGTTCGTGCAAAGCGAGGCCGTGCGGTGGAAACAATTGGCCGATAAGCGAAAGTTGGCGGCGCGGTAGGGGCGGCGGCGCCCTGTCGCAAGCCGTGGGTGTGGCGACGCGGTAGGGGCTGGCATGCGCCTGTCGCAAGGCGCGCGGGTGATGGCACGCCAGGACGCGGCCTGCGCTGATCGCGAGCGGTGGGATGGCGGCACGTTAGGACGCTGACGGTGTAGGTCGCAAGTTATGGGTGTGACGGCAAGCGCTGCGCCAAGCGATTTGCCGCCGTTGCCAAGCGTGAAACGTCGTGTGCTCCCAGGCGTCGGGCGTGGTCACATGGCCATGCTTGATGGGATTCATGTGGATGTAGTGGATGCAGGCGGACAGCTCGCGCTCATCGCGGATGACATGCTCCCAAAAGCGCCGTTGCCAGATGCCGCGCTCGCCTTTGCGGTAGACGCTGCGGCGGACGGTGCAAGGGCGCAGCGCCCGGGAACACCGCGTCTTTATCCTGCGCCAGCGGCCAGAGTAGTCGGCATCGCTTGCGGGCAGCCGCCAGATCATGTGCAGATGGTCAGGCAGCAATACCGCCGCCAACACCGCGAACGACGCGATCTGTTGTTCAGCCCGTATGCAGGCCTTTAGCCAGGCTGCGTGAACGATCAGATCCTGATGTTCCCGATCCTGCGCGGTGACGGTGAAGAAGTAAGTGCCACCGGGGATATACAAACGCCGATACGCAGTCATTTCCGCCTCCGGAGTGAAAAGGGAAGCATAAGGAATTGGCGTAACGCGTGCCGCGATAGAGAGATGATTTCGGCACGTATCGCGGATGCCGTGCGTTCATATGGCGCGCGGTGTTCCATGGCGGCAGATGGGTTGCGCGCGATCCGCGCCTTTTTCTTGCCACGGCCATCCTCGCGCTTCACCCATCCTACGATGGCTGCATGACACGTTGATCGTAGGATGGGTGAAGCGCGCGCAGCCCGGAAAAAGAACCCAAGCGCAAATCGCGCGCAACCCATCAAGCAGCGCCGCCCGCAACGCAACGCCAGCCACAGCGCCAACGAGCCACGCGGTGTTCCATGGCGCCAGATGGGTTGCGCGCGATCCGCGCCTTTTTCTTGCCACGGCCATCCTCGCGCTTCACCCATCCTACGATGGCTGCATGACACGCGGATCGTAGGATGGGTGAAGCGCGCGCAGCCCGGAAAAAGAACCCAGGCATCAATCGCGCGCAACCCATCAAACACTCCCCCCCATCACCCCCACCCCACCCGCATCAAAATTCCTCAAATTCGGAAACACCATCCCCAATTCCTCCTTCCCCGCACCAAACCACCCGCCCAGCGCTGCCCCCAATTGATCCACCGCCAGCGTCGGCAACAACCGCCCGTTATCCACAAACCCCGGGCCGTCCAGCGCAATTTCCGGATGCGTGCCGTAATAGCGGCCGCCCTTGACCGCGCCGCCCATCACGAAATGGTGCGAACCCCAGCCGTGGTCCGAGCCGTTGCCGTTTGATCCCAACGTGCGTCCGAACTCCGACGCCGTAAACGTCGTGACCTGGTCCGCCACACCCATCGACGAAAGCGCCTGCTGGAACGCCGCCATCGCTTGCCCCAGCTCGCGCAGCAGGGCAGGGTGCGTATCGTTCAAACCCGTGTGATTGTCGTACCCATTCTGCGACACAAAAAACACCTGCCTTCGCGCGCCCAAAGCCTGGCGGGCGCCGATGATGCGGGCCACGATCTTCAATTGCTGCGCCAAGGGTGACGAAAAATCCCCCGGCACCGCCACATCCGCCAGCGCCGCGCGCAATTGCGTGTCGGCGCTGATGGACTGCGCGGCGATGCGCGCCATTTCTCGTTCCATCAAGTGTTCGCGTGGTTGCGTGATCAACTGCCGCAACAGCGCGGTGCAGGCGCTGGAGCCATACATATCCCGGCCCAACAGATCAATCGACGTGGACCCATTGATGCCCACCCGATACCCCGCCACCTTGCGCCCGGCCAGCAGCACCGTGCTGCCGCCCGCCGTGATGCCCGTGAAGGTGCGCTGCGCGTTGGCGCCGGCAAACAGATCTGTCAGCCGGCCCGCCCAGCCAGACGACGCGCCTTCGGGCGCCAGCGCCTGCCAGTACGCTTGCTGGTCGTTGTGGGAAAACAGTTTCGGCGGCAACGGCACGCGCGCGCTGATGTACTCCGCTTTGGACGTGGGCGTGACCAGTGGCCCAACATTGAGCAGCACGGCCAACTGTCCGCTTTCATACAGCGGCGCAAGCGGCGCCAGCGCGGGGGCCAAGGCAAACTGCCCTCCACCAGCGGCGGGCGCTTTGCCGCGCAAGACAGTCGCTTGCAGCGCATCGCGTTTCAATCCGATATCACCACGCGCGGCGGCATAGGCACGATAGGCGTCGGTGTCGTAGGGCACGACGGTGTTGTAGGGGTCGTTGCCGCCATACTGGAACACGCAGACCAGCGCCTTGTACGAGGCCGGGGCGGACTGCGCCGCCGCTGCGCCCAAGGCCGCCAGGTTCAAGGCCAGCGGCGCGGCGGCGCCCGTGGCGCCCAATGCGCAGGCGCGCAACAGGAAGGCGCGGCGGTCGGCGTCGTGGGATCGCTTCATTTCTGCACCAGGTATTCAGGGCTGGCGGCCACCAGCAGGATGGCCGCCCGCACGCGGTCGCGTGGTCGATTGGCGGGCACGGTGGCGACGGCCTCTGCGATGGCTTCGGCGGTGCGCGCGCTGAAGGCGTCGCCGGCCAGCAGCAGCACGACGCGCGCCACCAACGCTTGCGGGTCCTTCGCCAAGGCGATCTCTGGCGCGTAGCTGGTCTGCAAATCTTCCCACCCGCGATCCGCGTAGATCGCCAGAAAATTCAAGTAACCCGCGATGCTGGTCTCATCGGTAATCTGTAGCTCGGGCGCCACCAGATGGCGCTTGGCGAGTTCCGTGACCGGGGGCGAGTAGCGAGGGCGGAAGAAGTTGAACACCGTTGCCGACCGCATGGGGCTTTGCGCCAGCCGGATGGTGTTGTCGGTGGTATCCGGCATGGCCCAGGCGCCATTGACGGACGTGGCGCCAAAGGCGCGCGCCCAGCCCGAGAAGCGCAGGATGGGTTCGCGCACCTTGCCCCAGGTTGGATCGCTCAGGTCAGGCGAACGCGCCTCGGGGTCCAGCAAGATGGCGCGCAGCACCGCCTTCAGATTGCCGCGCACGCCGCTGCCGTCGTCGTCGAACACCGCCGACACGCGCCGCACATAGGCCGGGCTGGGGTTGCTGGTGACCAGCCGCTGAATCAGTTGCATGCCGATGAAAGGCCCCACATTGGGATGCGCGCAAATCACGTCCATGGCTTTTTGCAGTGACAGACGCCCGTCGGTGCCCGCCGGAATCACCGCGCCCAGGAACCGCTTTTCACTCATCGAATGCAGGGCATTGTTCAGCGCCATGGGCCGTCGGTGGAATTCCACATTGGTTTCAGGGCCGTTGATGTCCCAGCCGGTGAAGACGCGCGCCAGCCCCTGCACATCCGCATTGGTATAGGTTTCCACCGGCGCCCCGTTCACGAGCTTCACGGTGCCGTCCGGCTCCAGCATCAACAGCCCGATGCTGAACAACTGCATGACCTCACGTGCGTAGTTCTCGTCGGGATGGCGACCGGTCTTGGGGTCTTCCTTGCGGTTGCCGCGATAGGTCAGCATGCAGCCCATCGACAGGTTCTTGGTGACGGCGGTCAGCAGCGCCTGGTAGCTGCCCAGCGCGTGTTCGGCCAGCAGGTCCATGAAGCCCGCCGCGCCAAACAGCGGCCACGAGGCGGTAATGGACTGCACCCCCACCACGAAAATCTCGGACAGGGCGAAGGCCATGCGCGTGCGCACCTGGTCTTCCGCGCTGATGAACTTGCGCCACAGCGTGGACTCCAGCGGCGCGTTGATGCCGTTGCCCTTGAACGCTTCGGTATTCTTCCGCTGTTGCAGCAGCCAATCAAAGTGCGTCTGCGAAGGCGGCATCGCCAACTGGGCATCTAGCCAGTCGGCGTAGCCGTCGCGCACCACGGCATCGATCAGGGCGGGAGTGGGCCCGAACGTGGCCTGCGCCAGAAAGCGCGAGGCCTGGCCGGGGGTAACTGTCATCGCAAGCCTCTCGTCGTATGCGATTGACTACGGTACTGAACCGCGCCGCGCGCTTCAATACCGTCATACGGACGAGAGGATTAATCCCAAAGCATGAGGCTCAGATCGAGCGCGTGATGCCGCCGTCGATACGGATGTTCTGGCCAGTGATGTAGGACGACGCGTCGGATGCCAGGAAGGCGATCAGGTCCGCCACTTCTTCGGCGGTGCCGTAGCGGCCCATGGGGATGCGGGTGCGGCGGTCTTCTTTTTCGGGCAGGCTGTCGATAAAGCCGGGCAGCACGTTGTTCATCCGCACATTGTGTTCGGCGTACTCATCCGAAAACACCTTGGTGAAGGCGGCCAGGCCGGCGCGGAACACGCCCGACGTGGGAAACAGCGCTTCGGGTTCGAAGGTGGCGTAGGTGGAGATGTTGACGATGGCGCCGGATTTCTGCTGCTTCATCACGGGCGCGACCAGGCGCGTGATGCGCACCACGTTCAACAGATAGAACTCCATGCCCAGATGCCAGTCGTCGTCGCTGATGGAGAGCAGCGGGCCCTTGGGACCGTGGCCGGCGCTATTGACCACGGCGTCTACGCGGCCCCATTTATCCAAGGTGGTTTCAAGCAGCCGGGCCAGGTCGTCGGTCGACCGGTTCGAGCCGGTGACGCCGATTCCGCCCAGTTCGCCCGCCAGGGCCTCGCCCTTGCCGGACGATGACAAAATGGCGACCCGATATCCGTCGGCCGCCAGTTTGCGCGCCGCGGCCGCGCCCATGCCACTGCCGCCCGCCGTCACGATCGCTACTTTTTCGGTGCTCATGCCTGCTCCTGTCGGGGTGTACGAAGAGCAGCCATTGTAGGGGGATCCCCTTCATTGAAACGGGCCCCGCGCCCCGGATTTCCCGGAGGGCGGAGCCCGTGCGGCGCAGCGCTTGCGCGCCGGCTTAGTCGACCAGCTTCAAGCTGCCTTTCATCAGCGCGAAGTGGCCGGGGAAGGAGCAAAAGTAGGTGTAGGCGGTGCCGGCGGCCAGCTTGCTGACGTCGAAGGTGACGGAATCTTTTTCGCCACCGCCGATGACCTTGGTGTGCGCGATGACGCGGGCGTCACCGGGCTTCACGTAGTCCTTATCCAGCCCGGCAGCCATGCCGTCGTTCACGGCGCCTTGCATGTCGGCCGTGGTGGTCAGCACCCAGTTGTGGCCCATGACGTTCTTGGCCAGCTTGCCCGGATGCGTCAGGTTCACGGTGAACTGCTTGCAGCTTTTGCTGACCGTGATTTCCTTTTTGTCGAACTGCATCTGGTCGTTGCCGGCGATATCCACCGAGCATTCGGCGGCCAGGACCGGGGCCGACGCGACAGCCAGGACTGCTGCCACGCACAATTTCTTGAACAACATATTCGTGCCTCCAACGTTTCGCAAAAAGCGGATGTCCGGCCCGTGCAATGTATGCACGGAACCGGTTTCAAGACATTCTCACCCCGCTACCGGTCAGAATGCCAACGCCCGCAAGGGCGCATTTGATACAACGCAAGCCGGTGCGAATTACCGCTGCGGGCTGACGCGCCAGATCACATTGCCGACGTCGTCCGCCGTCAGCAGATCACCCCGGCTGTCGATGGCCACGCCCACCGGCCGCCCTTGCGCCTGGCCTTGTTCGTTCAGAAACCCTGTCAGCACGTCGCGTGCCGGGCCGCTGGGCGTGCCGTCGGAAAACGGCACGAAGATGACTTTGTAGCCACTGCGCGGATCGCGGTTCCATGATCCGTGCTGGCCCACGAACATGCCGCTCGTGTACGGCGCCGGCAGCCGGGTCTTGCCCGACCAGACCAGCCCCAGGGATGCCGTGTGCGGACCCAGCGCGTAGTCGGGCACGATGGCGCGCGCGACCAGGTCCGGGCGCTGCGGCGTGACGCGGGTGTCCACGTGCTGCCCGAAATAGCTGTATGGCCAGCCGTAGAAACCGCCGTCTTTCACCGACGTCATGTAGTCGGGCACCAGGTCGCTGCCCAGCTCGTCGCGTTCGTTGACCGCCGTCCACAAGGTCTTGCCGTCTGGCGCCCAGGCCATGCCGACCGGGTTGCGCAGGCCCGTGGCATAAAGCCGCTTGTTGCCGCTGGCCACGTTGATTTCCCAGATGGCGGCGCGGCCTTCTTCGATGTCCATGCCGTTTTCCGCCACATTGCTGTTGGAACCCACCGACACGTACAGCTTGCTGCCGTCGGCGTTGGCGATCAGGTTCTTGGTCCAATGGTGGTTGATGCCGGCGGGCAGGTCGGTCACGCGCACGCCGGGTGCCGTGATCTGCGTCTGACCCGTTTCGTACGGAAAGCGCAGCACGGCGTCGGCGTTGGCCACATAAAGCTGATTGCCGACCAAGGCCATGCCGAATGGCGAATTCAGGTCTTGCAGCAAGACGCTGCGGGTTTCAGCCACGCCGTCGTGGTCGGCGTCGCGCAACAGGGTGATGCGGTTGGCGCTGGGTGTCTTGGCGCCGGCGCGCTTCATGACGATGCCCGCCGCCCATGCTTTCAAGCCACCACCGGCGCCTTCGGGCTTGGGCGGGGCGTTGGTTTCGGCGACCAGCACGTCGCCGTTGGGCAGCACATAAAGCCAGCGCGGATGGTCCAGGCCGCTGGCGTAGGCGTTCACGGCCAGGCCGGCGGCGGCCACGGGCTGTGCGCCATCTGCCCAGCCGACGGCGCGAGCGGTGTTGACGGTGGGGATCAGGGTGGTGTTGGGGGCGGGCAGCGTGGGCGCGGGGCCCATGCCCGCTTCCACGGGCAGGGTGGCCATTTCGCCGCAGGCGGCCAGGACGCCAAGCGCGGCAAGCGCCACGCCGGCCGCCAGGGCACGCGCGATTCGCAGGGGTGGCATGAGGCGACTCCAAGGCGGTTGGACTGCCCCATCATACTCACCCGCGCGGGCCGCGCGGCCGGACCGATCAGTCGTCGAAGCGGCTGCGCGTGACGGCGCCGGATTGCGGGTCGACGTAGAGCTTCACCCGCTGGCCTTGCGGGTCATAGGCCTTGACCTCGTAGCCATGCTTGCGCGAACGCTCGATCTCGGAAATGTTGCGGTAGCCCGCGGCTTCCATCTTGTCGTAGACCTGGCGGATGGTCAGCATCGGGGCGGCGGGGGTGGTGGCGGCGGGCGCGGCGGGCGCTGGCGCGGCGGTCTGCGCCTGCACGGCGGTGCCGGCGACCAGGGCGGAAGCGCCAATTGCCAATGCGGCCAAGGTTTTCTGAATGCGCGTCATGATGGGTAGCTCCTAGCGATAATGGAAAGGGTAGGGGAAAAAGGCAACTGAAAAAAGGTAGTGAGAAAATCAGGTCGTTTCGTTAACCCTGTGGCCATTATTGGGGTCGCCGCATGAACCTTTTCTGAAGCCTTTGTTCATGTGCGGTTCATCGGCGGCGCGGTATAAATGGCGGTCCATTCCCCACATTTTTCAAAGGCCCTGCATTGCGGCAACCCCCATTCTTTCGGCGCAAACGCGGCGGCATCCTGTTGTCGGGCTGCGTGCTGGCCTTGGCGCTGATGGCGGGGCCGGTCAGCGGCCTGGCCGACGACAATGACCACGAACGCGCGCGCCAGGCGCTGGAAGCCGGCAAGGTGCTGCCTCTGGGCGCGGTGCTGGATATCGTTGAACGCGAGTTCCCCGGCCAGGTGGTCAAGGTGGAGTTCGAAGAGGATGATGACGAATTCATCTACGAGATCCGCGTGCTGCAAAGCGGCGGCGGCATCCTGAAACTGAAGATCGACGCGCGCGACGGCACCTTGCTGGCCGTGAAGGGGCGCGACATCAAATTCAAGGGCAAGGACTGATGCGCATCCTGGTAGTGGAAGACGAGCCCACGCTGGCCGCCCAATTGGCCGATGCCCTGCACGCGGCGGGTTACACGGTGGACAAGGCCGGCGACGGGGAATCCGCGCGATTTCTGGGTGACGTCGAAGCGTTCGACGCCGTGGTGCTGGACCTGGGGCTGCCCGTCATGGACGGCCTGACCGTGCTGAAGCAGTGGCGCGCCGCGCAGCGCAACATGCCGGTGCTGATCCTGACGGCGCGCGACAACTGGCATGAGAAGGTGGCGGGCATCGACGCCGGCGCGGACGATTACCTGACCAAACCTTTTCACATGGAAGAGCTGCTGGCCCGCGTGCGCGCGCTGTTGCGCCGCAGTACGGCGCATGCCAGCGCGCAGTGGCGTTGCGGCCCGCTGATGCTGGACACGCGCCAGGCCAAGGCCACGGTCGACGGCCAGGCGCTGTCGTTGACCAGCCACGAATTCAAGGTGCTGTCCGTGTTGATGCAACGCGCGGGCGAGGTCGTGTCGCGCACGGAATTGATCGACCACATCTACGCACAGGACTTCGACCGCGACTCCAACACCATCGAGGTCTTCATCGGCCGGCTGCGCAAGAAGCTGCCGCCCGACACCATCGAAACAGTGCGCGGGCTGGGCTACCGGCTGGCGGCGCGCGGATGAAGCCGGCCCGCGCCGGCATGCTGGGCTCGCTGCGCTTGCGGCTGCTGGCGGGCACCCTGGCCTGGATCGTGGGGTCGGTGGTGCTGGCCGGCTGGGGCTTGGCCAGCTTGTTCCGCCAGCACGTCACGCAGCAGTTCCAGGCCGAACTTGCCCTGCATTTGAATCAACTGACCGCCGCCGTGAACGTGGGCGCGGATGGGCGGCCGGTGGTGTCCCCACCGCTGAGCGACCCCCGGCTGGAGCAGCCCTTGTCGGGCCTGTACTGGCAGGTGGACAGGCTGGCGGATGGCGCGCGTCCGGCCGCCATCGGCGTGGCGCGCTCGCGCTCGTTGTGGGACCAGACCTTGCCCCCGCCTGCGCCGTCGGCGCTGCACGCCACCGAATCCGGCGATCAAACCTATGACACGACGGGGCCGGCCGGACGCGAGCTGACCGCGTTGGCGCGCACCTTGAAACCCGCCGAGGAAGACGCCGCGCCGTTGCGCCTGGTGGTGGCCGCCGACCGCCGCGTGCTGGCCGAGCCCATCGGCCGGTTCAACGGCATGCTGGTCATGGCGCTAGGCGCGCTGGCTGCGGGGTTGACGGCGGCGGCGGTGGTCCAGGTGGTGGTCGGCCTGCGGCCCTTGGCGCGCTTGCGTCAACAGTTGGCCAGGCAGAACGCCGGCAGCAGCCGTATCGACGGCCGCTACCCCAGCGAAATCCAGCCCCTGGTGGACGACTTCAACCAGGTGTTGGCGATGAACGCCGAGATCGTGCAGCGCGCGCGCACGCAGGCCGGCAATTTGGCGCACGCGGTCAAGACGCCGCTGACCATCCTGGCCAATGCCGCGTCGCGCGAGGCCAGCGTGCCGGCATCCTTGGTGAACGAACAGGTTGCCATGGCGAACCGCCAGATCGACCACCACCTGGCACGCGCCCGCGCCGCAGCCTCATCGGGCGCCGCGGATGGGCGCGCGCCGCTGCGCGAGGCGACGCAAGGGCTGGTGCGCGTCATGCAGCGCTTGTATGCCGAACGCGGCCTGCATATCGAGATGCAGGGTTTGTCCGACGCGATGGTGTTTCGGGGCGACCCGCAGGACTTGCAGGAAATGTTGGGCAATGTGCTGGACAACGCCTGCAAATGGGCGCGCAGCCACGTGCGGGTGACGGGCGAAATGCCCGGCGCGGGGCATTTGCTGATGCACATCGACGACGACGGCCCGGGCATCGACGACCATGCGCGCGAACGGATCTTTCTGCGCGGCGTGCGCATGGACGAGCAACTGCCGGGTTCCGGCCTGGGCCTGGACATCGTGCGAGACCTTGCCGGCACCTATGGCGGCGAGGTGCACGCGGGGCGTTCGCCGCTGGGCGGGCTGCGCGTCACCCTGCGGCTGCCCACGGCCTGAGCTTTTACTTCACCAAGGTCACCGGCACATCCGTCAGTTGCAGCACCTGATTGGCGACCGAGCCGATCAGGATGTTGGTCAGTGTGCCGTTGCCGCGCGTGCCCATCACGATGCGGGCGCAGCCGTGGTCGCGCGCGTAGCCGGCGATTTCGGTGGCGGCGTGGCCGAACGCCGTGTGGCTGGTGTAGTGGGTGCCGGTCACATCCAACAGTTTGCGGGCTTCCCGCGTGGCCTCCTGGCCTTGTCGAAGGTAGAACTCATCGATCATGTCTTGCGTGATCAAGCGCGACAGGCCGGCGCGCCCGTGCGTGGGCGTTTGAATGTTAAGCAGATGGACGCGCGCGTCGGATGCGCCCTGGGCCAGTTCGCGGGCATACAGCACGGCGCGGTCGGCATTCTCGGAGCCGTCGACGGGGACAAGTATGTTCAGCATGGTTGCTCCTTGATGCGTTACTTGACCAGCGTGACGGGCAGGTCCGTCAGGTGCAGGACGCGGGTGGCGATAGACCCCATGAACAGCGACGACACCGAGCCCAGCCCGCGCGATCCCATGTAGATTTCATCGGCGTTGGATTCACCGGCCACGCGGACGATGGTTTCGGCCGCTTCGCCGATCTCCACGCGCACGTCGAACGGCACGCCGGCTTTGGACAGCAGGTCGCTGGCGGCTTGCAGCGCGGCGGCGCCCTCGTCCTGGTAGTAGGCATCGATATCGGCCTGAGACAGGCCACGGCCGATCTTGCCGGATTGCAGTGGAATCTGCACCGTCAACAGCGCCACCCGTTCGACCGGGTCATATGCGCGCGCCGCCAGTAAAGCTTGCACGGCATGCAGCGAGGGCTGCGAACCGTCAACGGGGATCAGGATGCGTTTCATGCGCGTCTCCTTTGTTATGCGAGCCTGGGTAGGCGGGTCGTTCTACTGTATTCGAATTAATTTCCAGCGAGCGGCCCGTTTCGCCGGTTTTGCCGACCGAAAGATGCGCTTGATCAACCCCCGTTCACAATCTTGCGCCTAGCGCCAGCGTTCGGGCGTTTCTCCGATGTCCAGGCCCGGCGCCAGCAGCTTGCTGGTCAAGGCCGCCAAGGTGGGTGCATGGCCGGTGGTCTCCAGGCGCAGCGTGCCCGCGCCGTCGGTGCGCAACAGGCCATGCTGGTGCAGTTGATGCTTGAGCCAGCGCGCCACGGGGGCGCCCGTTTCCAACAAGGGCACATCGGGTCCGGCGGCTGCCTGGATGGCATCGCGCAGAAAGGGAAAGTGGGTGCAGCCCAGCACCAACACATCGGCGCCCGCCGCGCGCAGGGCGGCCACCGGCCCGCGCACGGCGGCATCCACTTCAGGGCCGGACAGCTTGCCTTGCTCTACCAGCCGCACCCATTCCGGGCAGGGGTGCAGCACGATGCGTACTTCGGGTGCTTCGCGTTGGACCAAGGCGGCGAACTTGGGGCTGGCCAAGGTGCCGGTGGTGGCGAACACGCCCACCACGCCGCTGTGCGTCAGGTGCGCGGCGGGTTTGATTGCCGGTTCCACGCCGATGATGATCAGGTCGGGATGGCGCTGGCGCAGCGGCGCGATGGCGGCGGCGGTGGCGGTGTTGCAGGCGACCACCATGGCCTTGGCCTGGCGCGAAACGAAGTAATCCGCCAAGGCGTAGGCACGCTCCAGGACAAACGCCTGCGTTTTGTCGCCATACGGCACATGCGCCGAATCGGCCACGTACAGCAACTGTTCTTGCGGCAGCGCCTCGCGGATGGCACGCAGCACGCTCAGGCCGCCCACGCCGGAGTCGTACACGCCGATAAGGGAATCACTGGACATGATGGGAATGCCCCTCGTCCAGGCCCTCGGCGCGATGGCGGCGCACTTCGTCGATCAGTTTGCGCGTGGCGCCCGACAGCGGCGCGTCGCGCCAGATCAGGTTCAAGCCGGCGCGCAACGCCACGGGGCCGGTCACGTTCACGTACACCACGCCTTCGATGTTGACCCGCCGCAAGGACGCGGGCACGAGTGACACGCCCAGGCCCGCCGCCACCAGGCTCAGCGTGGACAACATGCGCGGCGCTTCCTGCACCACGCGCGGGCTGAATCCCGACGCGCTGCACGCCGTGATGATGGCGTCGTACAGGCCGGGGCCGCTGTGGCGGCGGTACAGAATCAGCGATTCCTCGGCCAGTTCCGACAGCGCAATCTGCCGCCGGTCGCGGCCCTTGACGAAGGGGTGGTCCGCGGGAAAGGCGGCCAGCATGGTTTCTTCCAGCACGGTTTCCTCGGACACGCCCGGCGTGGTCAGGACCGTGCCCCGAATGAAGGCCACGTCCACGCGGCCTTCGCTGACCGCGTCGCGCAGTTCGCCCGTGCTGCTTTCTTCCAGCACCAGCCGCACGTTGGGCGCGCTTTCGCGAAAACGGCGGATGACCGAGGGCACGAAGGGATGGAACGCGGCCGATCCGGTAAACCCCACCGTCAGCCGGCCGGCTTCGCCTTGCGAGACGCGGCGCACCCCGTCCACGGCCTGATCCACCAGTGCCAGGATGTTGCGGGCATCTTCCAACAACGCGCGGCCGCTTTCGGTAAGTTCCATGCCGCGCGGCAACCGGTTGAACAAGGTTACGCCCAGCTCTTGTTCCAGCACACGAATCTGTTGGCTAAGGGGAGGTTGGCGAATGCCCAGCCGCGCCGCGGCCTTGGTCAGGTGGGCCTCTTCGGCAACGGCCAGGAAGTAGCGCAGCAGGCGGAGATCAACTGATGCCATATGCAGTGAATATGAGTGTCGATGGGGTCATATATTAGACATTATCCGGGGCCAAGAGTAGGCTCCCGCCTTGTTATTTCTGCTGTGCGCTGCAATGCGCCAGCCCTTGCTCGCCGGCTATGCACCGGCTCTTCGTCCCATGAATGCAGCACCCTCCACCCTTGAGGCCGCCAACCGGCCGCCACCCACCTGTGGGCAGTTGTTCACCGGTTTTCTCATGCTGGGCCTGACCGCTTTTGGCGGAGCGCTACCCCTGGCGCGCCGCATGGTCGTTGAAAAGCACGGCTGGCTCAGCGGCGCTGAGTTTACCGACCTGCTGGGCCTGTGCCAGTTCCTGCCGGGCGGCAACATCATTAACCTGTCTGTCGCGCTGGGGATGAAATTTCGCGGGCCGCGGGGCGCTTTCGCGGCCTTGATGGGGCTGATCCTGGCGCCGTCGGCCATCGTCATTCTGTTGGGCATGGTGTACGACCGCTTTCAACACGACCCGCATATCCAGCACCTGTTCGCGGGCCTGGCGGCCGCGGCGGCGGGGCTGCTGATTTCGATGGCGGTCAAGATCGGCGTGCCGGTCATCAAGCGGCGCGACTGGCTGGCGGGCGTGGTGGCCACGCTGTGCTTCGTGGCCATTGCCGTGCTGCGCATTCCGCTCTTGCCCACCATGGCGGTGCTGACGCCGTTGAGCATTTTGCTGGTCTGGAGGCAACGTCGATGATCCATACCCTGATTGCGCTGGCCCTGATCTTTTCCCAGCTTTCCGTGCTGGCGTTCGGCGGTGGCAACACCATCCTGCCCGAGATGCAGCGCCAGGTCGTGGACGTGCATGGCTGGATGACCGCCGCTGATTTCTCCGCGCTGTTTGCGCTGGGCCAGGCCGCGCCCGGCCCCAACCTGATGGTGGTGACGCTGGTGGGCTGGCACGTGGCCGGGTGGTGGGGCATGCTGGTGACCACCATCGCCAAGTTCGGCCCGTCGTCGCTCATCACCATCCTGGCGCTGGGCTTGTGGGAACGCTTCAAGGACCGCCCGTGGCGCGGCGTGATCCAGGCGGGCATTTTCCCGATGACGGTGGGCCTGGTAGCCGCCAGCGCGGCGCTGATCACCGAGGCGTCCGTACATAGCTGGCTGCTGGGCGCGATCACGGCGGTGGTGGCCGTGCTGGGCAGCGCCACGCGCATCCATCCCTTGTGGCTCTTGTTCGGCGGCGCGCTGGTGGGTTTGCTGGCGTTCGGTTAGCGTTGGGCTCTTGTCGCAAGCGGGACCTTCGCACGTGGCCACCCGCACTCGGAGCCTTCATGACCAAGCCGATTCCGGACGAACCGCAGCCCGACGACGCCGCAACGGCCGTCGACCGCTTGCCTTTCTTTCACGCGCATCGGCGCCTGGTGCTGTGTGGCCTGTTATTCCTGGCGGTGGGCGCCGCGTCCTACGTCTGGAGCCGTTCCGCCGGCCTGGCGCTGCTGCTGGGTTTTGATGCGGCCGCGCTGGTGTTCCTGGTGCTGACGGCGCGGGTATTCGGCCAGGCCAGCCCGGCGTCCCTGCACGTACGCGCCAAGCAGCAGGACGTGGGCCGTGTCGGCGTGTTGTGGAGCAGCGTGGCGCTGTCCTGCATGGTGTTGATGGCGCTGTGGGTTGAGCTGCATGGCGAAAACAGCCCGGGCGGCGCGTTGGCGGTGTTGGCGGCCGGCGCGACCATCGTGCTGGCATGGCTCTACATGAACATGATCTTTGCGCTGCACTATGCGCATGGCTATTACGGACATGGCACGGGGGCGCACAAGGGGCTGGATTTCCCCGGTACGCAGGAGCCCGACTACTGGGACTTTGCGTATTTCGCGCTGGTGCTGGGAATGACGTTCCAGGTGTCCGACGTGCAGATCGTCAACCGCCGCGTACGCCGAATGGCGCTGATGCACAGCGTCATCGCGTTCTTCTTCAATGTGTTCATCATCGCGATCAGCGTGAACGTGGCGGCGGGTAAAGCATAGTGTGTGGGGCAAGGCCCCACACACCTAGAGGGCATGGGTCACCGCTGGCAATCAGGCGGCGGCGCCCAATCTCCACAAGGACGTGACTTCCTTCGAGCGCGCGGCGTAGAGCGGGTCGCTGGGGTCTTTGGCGCGGCTGTGGGTGGGCCGGGTGTCGATGCGTTCGATGACACGCAGGCCGGCGGCGTCGATCATTTCCAGCAACTGTTCGCGGGTGCGCAGGCCCAGGTGCTCGGCCAGGTCCGACAAGATCAGCCAGCCCTCGCCATTGGGCGTCAGGTGCGCCGTCAAACCGTTGAGAAAGCCGCGCAGCATGCGGCTGTCGGGGTCGTACACGGCTTGCTCCAGCGGCGAACTGGGGCGCGCGGGCAGCCACGGCGGGTTGCAGACGACCAGCGACACGCGGCCTTCGGGGAACAGGTCCGCCTCGACCACATCAACCTGCTTGGACAGGCCCAGTCGTTCCAGGTTTTCGCGGGCGCAAGCCAGCGCGCGCGGGTCCAGATCGGTGGCGATGACGCGCTTGCCGCCCCGGCGCGCAATCACGGCGGCCAGCACGCCGGTGCCCGTGCCGATATCAAACGCCACGCTGCCGCGCGGCATCGGCGTGTTCGCCACCAGGTCGACATATTCACCACGCAGCGGCGAAAACACGCCGTAGTGCGGGTGGATGCGGTTGTTCAGGACGGCGATCTCGACGCCTTTCTTGCGCCATTCAAAGGCGCCGATCAGGCCCAGCAATTCGCGCAGCGACGCCACATAGGGTTCGTCGGCCGGGCCGTGGGCTTCTTCGCAGGCCTGGCGCGCATCCGGCGCGCGGCGCAGCGAAATGCCGTGGCCGGCGTCAAACGGAATCAGCAGCATGCCCAGGATGCGGGCGCGTTGGGATTGGATCTGGCGGTGCTGGTTGAAGGCTTCCAGCATGGTCTCGACGGGCTTGCGCGGACGCTTGTCCACGCGCCGGGTCACGGCCAGCAGCAACTGGCGGGCGTTCTGGAAGTCTCCGCGCCACAGCAGGCCGACGCCTTCGCAGGCTTGGCGATAGGCCATGTCGGCGGTCAGCTTGTCGTCCACCACCACCACGCGCTTGGGCGGCGTTGCGCCGGTTTCAGAGCGCCAGCGGGCGGAATGGGAGACGTCGTTTTCTTCCCAGTGCAATTCGGGGGCGCTCAATGTGTCGCTCCGGCAAAGACGGGGGAATGGGTAAGAATCATGGGGACCAATAAAAAAAGATAGGGCGCGGGCTGCCAATGTAGCAGCTTCGCGCCCTGGGGCGGAGCACGGCGCGCCAGGCGCCGTGCGGTCAGATCGGGGGCAGGCCGGGGGCAGACCCGGTCTCAGGCGGGATCAGTGGAACAACACCACCGCCTTCTGCAATGTGATCCAGATGCCCCAGGCCAGCGGAATGCCCACGCAGGCCCAGGCGAACAGCACCAGCGCCATGGGCGTGCGGAAGGTGGACGCGCCCACGCCGTGGGCTTCGGCGGCCACGGCGCGCTCGTGCGCCAGCGCCTTTTCCTGGGCCAGTTCTTCGTCCGTCATGAAGTACTTGGGGTTGACCGGGCGTATCGCCAGATTGCACAGGAAGCCCAGCACCAGCATGCCCGCCAGGATGTACATGGTGATGTCGTACACCTGCGCGCGCGGCACGCCAATCGACAATTGGTATTCGCGGATGTAGTTCACCAGCACCGGGCCAAAGATACCGGCCGCCGACCACGCGGTCAGCAGGCGGCCGTGGATGGCGCCCACCATCTGGGTGCCGAACAGGTCCGCCAGGTAGGCGGGCACCGTGGCGAAACCGCCGCCGTACATGGACAGGATCACGCAGAACGCGGCCACGAACAGGGCCAGCGCGCCGATGTGCGCCGTCCAGGGAATGGCGGCGTACAGCACGAAGCCCAGCACGAAGAAGATCAGATAGGTCATCTTGCGGCCCAGCTTGTCCGACAGGCTGGCCCAGAAAAAGCGGCCACCGATATTGAACAGGCTGAGCAGGCCGGTGAAGCCGGCAGCAATGGCTGCAATGGCGGCCAATTGTTCCTTGTCCAATTGCCCAAAGCCCAGTTCGGGCTTGTTGATCAGCCCGCCGCCAAACACTTCCTGCAGCAAGGGCGAAGCCATGCCCAGAATGCCGATGCCGGCCGTGACGTTCAGGCACAGCACCAGCCACACCAGCCAGAACTGCGGCACGCCCCAGACGCGCTTCACGTGGACGTGGCCCTTGGTGATCATCGCGTTGTTGGCATGCTTGGCCGGCGCGGTCCAGCCTTGCGGCTTCCAGCCCGTGGGCGGCACGCGGTAACCCAGCGCGCCCGACATCATGAACACGAAGTACACCAGCGCCATGGTCAGGAAGGTTTGCCAGACGCCGGCCGAGGTGGGCGTGGCGAAGTGGCGCATCAGCATGTCGGCCAGCGGCGCGCCGATCATCGCGCCGCCGCCGAAGCCCATGATGGCCATGCCGGTAGCCATGCCGCGGCGGTCGGGAAACCATTTGATCAGCGTGCTGACGGGCGAGATATACCCCAGCCCCAGCCCGATGCCGCCAATGACGCCTGACCCCAGCCACAGCATCCACATCTGATGCAGGTACACGCCGATGGCCGAAATGACCAGCCCGCCGCACCAGCACACCGCTGACACTACGCCTGCCTTGCGCGGGCCGGCGCGTTCCAGCCAGCCGCCCCACAGCGCCGCCGAACAACCCAGCAGCACGAAGAACAGCGTGTACATCCAGCCCATGGTGGAAATGCGCCAGTCGCAACTGGTCGTGAACAACTCGGCGGCCAGGCTCATGTCGGCGGGGCAGGCCAGCGGCTGGGCGCCGCCCACCACCTTGGACAGCGGCAACCAGAACACCGAAAAGCCGTAGGCCATGCCGATGCACAAATGGATGGCCAGGGCGGCCGGCGGCACCAGCCAGCGCGAGAAACCCGGCCCGGCGATGGTGCGTTCTTTGTCAAAAAAACCCGGCTTGGCGCCGGGCAAATCCAAGGTGGCGGTGCTTTCCATACAGTCTCCTCTGGGGTGCGGCTTTGTTGCCGCTTTGTTTGTTTTTTGTTTTGCTCGCCCGCTAGCCCACGCGGGGCGCGGGCGTCAGGCGCTGGCGGTTCTGCGTGACCGCTTCCAGCACCAGCGGGTGCAATTGTTCGTCGCCGGCGTCGCCGTCGGGGGTGGCCGCCAGGAAGCCGAGCAGCTCGTTGCGCATGCGCGGTTCCCAGAACTTGTGGATATGGTTGGCCACGCCTTCCAGCGCTTCGTGGCGGTCCGGCATCGCGTCAAAGAATTGGCCGATGCGGTTGGCCATGCGGATCAGGTTGCCGATTTCCATTACGTGTCTAAGTCCAATTCAGGGTCCGATTCTGAGACCGGTTCAAGGTCCGGTTCATGGATCGGTTCAAGGCCCAATTCAAGGCCCGATTCAGGGGATGATTCGTTCAGGGTGGGAATACAGCGTGGCGTCGTCACCGCGCATGAAACCCACCAGGCTGACGTTGGCGTCGTGCGCCAGGCGGATGGCCAGGGCGGTGGGGGCGGACACCGCCGCCAGCACGGCCACGCCGGCTGCCGCCGTCTTCTGCACCATTTCAAAACTGGCGCGGCTGGACACCAGCACGATGCCGTTGCCGGCGTGCATGGCCTGGCGCGCCAGCGCGCCGATCAGCTTGTCCAGCGCGTTGTGGCGGCCCACGTCTTCGCGCACCAGCGCCACCGCGCCATCGGCGCCCGCCCAGCCCGCCGCGTGCGTGGCGCCCGTGATGTCGTGCAGCGCCTGGCGCGCGCGCATGTCGCGCATGGCGTTCAGCACGGCCTGGATGCGCACGGTCGAGCCGTTCGTTACGGGTGCCACCGGGCGCAGCACTTCGGGCAGCGTCTCCACGCCGCACAGGCCGCAGCCGGTGCGTCCGGCCATGGCGCGTCGCCGCGTTTTCAGGCGCACTTCGCAGGCGCTGGATATTTCCACCTGCACCACGATGCCGTCGCACTGCGGCGGCAGCACGTCGATGCCGCGCACATCGCTGACGCTGTCGATGATGCCTTCCGACAACGAAAAGCCCACCGCAAAGTCTTCCAGGTCGGCGGGGCTTGCCAGCATGGTGGCGTGGCTGATGCCGTTGAACTCCAGCGCCACCGGCGTTTCCTCGGCAACGAAGTCAGACTCGGCGGCCGGGGCGATGGCCCCGGCCCGCACGCGCGTAACCTGGGTCGGCGTGCAGTCGGGGCGAGAGGACGGGGGCGTGGGGGCGGTCATGGCATCCAGAGCTGTAGGGCGTTATTTCCCGGTCAGCGCCGCTTCGTTTTCGCGCGATCGCTCGCGCAGCAGCTTTTGCTGGATGTCGGCAAAGCGCGACCATTGGCGCTGCCATTCCGAAGGCTGCGACACGCGCGTGACTTGCACGGCCGTGACCTTGTATTCGGGGCAGTTGGTCGCCCAGTCGGAGGCATCCGTCGTGACGACGTTGGCGCCGGACTCGGGAAAGTGAAACGTGGTGTATACCACGCCCGGTTGCACCCGGTCGGTCAGTGTGGCGCGCAGCACGGTCTCGCCCGCGCGGCTTTGAATGCCCACCCAATCGCCTTCGGCCACGCCACGGTCCTCGGCGTCTTGCGGATGCAGTTCCAGCACGTCTTCGCTATGCCACATGACGTTGGGCGTGCGCCGGGTCTGCGCGCCCACGTTGTATTGCGACAGGATGCGGCCGGTGGTCAGCAGCAGCGGGAAACGGCGCGTGCTGCGTTCATCGGTCGGCACGTACTTGGTGATCATGAACTTGCCCTTGCCGCGCACAAAGGTATCGATGTGCATGATGGGCGTGCCTTCCGGCGCGTCGTCGTTGCACGGCCATTGCAGGCTGCCCAGCTTGTCCAGCTTGTCGTAGCTGACGCCCGCGAATGTCGGTGTCAGCCGCGCGATTTCTTCCATGATCTGGCGCGGGTGCGTGTAGTTCATGGGATAGCCCAGCGCGTTGGACAAGGCCACCGTCACTTCCCAGTCCGACTTGCCGTTCTTGGGCTCCATCACCTTGCGCACGCGCGAGATGCGGCGTTCGGCGTTGGTGAAGGTGCCGTCCTTTTCCAGGAACGACGAACCCGGCAGGAACACGTGCGCGTACTTCGCGGTCTCGTTCAGGAACAGGTCCTGCACCACGATGCATTCCATGGCCGCCAGCGAGGCCGCCACGTGCTGCGTGTTGGGGTCGGACTGCACGATGTCTTCGCCCTGGCAGTACAGGCCCTTGAAGGATCCGCCCAGCGCCGCTTCAAACATGTTCGGTATGCGCAGGCCGGGTTCCGGTTGCAGCGTTACGCCCCAATCCTTTTCGAATTGCGCGCGCACCGTGTTGTCGGAAATGTGGCGGTAGCCGGGCAGCTCATGCGGGAACGAGCCCATGTCGCACGAGCCCTGCACGTTGTTCTGGCCGCGCAGCGGGTTCACGCCCACGCCCTCGCGGCCGACGTTGCCGGTGGCCATGGCCAGGTTGGCAATCGCCATCACGGTGGTGGACCCCTGGCTGTGCTCGGTCACGCCCAGACCGTAATAGATGGACCCGTTGCCGCCGGTGGCGAACAAACGCGCCGCGCCGCGCACGTCTTGCGCCGGCACGCCCGTGATTTCCGCCATGGCTTCGGGCGAATTCTCGGGCAAGGACACGAAGTCGCGCCATTCATTGAAGGCCTTGGTTTCGCAGCGCTCGGCCACGAAGGCGTCATCGATCAGGCCTTCGGTGGCGATCACGTGGGCCAGCGACGACAGCAGCGCGGTGTTGGTGCCCGGCCGTACTTGCAAATGGAAGTCGGCCTTGATGTGCGGCGAGCTGACCAGTTCGATGCGGCGCGGGTCAATCACGATCAGGCGCGCGCCTTCGCGCAGCCGGCGCTTCAGGCGCGAGGCGAATACGGGGTGGCCGCTGCTGGGGTTGGCGCCCATCACGATCACCACGTCGGTATGCATGACGGAGTCAAAGGTTTGCGTGCCGGCGGATTCGCCCAAGGTCTGCTTCAGGCCGTAGCCGGTGGGCGAATGGCAGACGCGCGCGCAGGTGTCCACGTTGTTGGTGCCGAAGGCCGCGCGCACCAATTTTTGCACCAGCCAGGTTTCTTCGTTGGTGCAGCGCGACGACGTAATGCCGCCCACCGCGTCGCGGCCGTACTCGCTTTGGATGCGGCGGAATTCAGAGGCCGCGTAGTTGATGGCCTCGTCCCAGGACACTTCCTTCCAGGAATCGGTGATGTGCTTGCGGATCATGGGTTTCAGCACACGTTCCTTGTGCGTGGCGTAGCCCCATGCAAAGCGGCCCTTCACGCAGGAATGGCCGCGGTTGGCCTGGCCGTCTTTCCAGGGCACCATGCGCACCACTTCCTGGCCTTTCATCTCGGCCTTGAAGCCGCAGCCCACGCCGCAATAGGCGCAGGTGGTCACCACCGAGTGCTCGGCCTGACCCATCATGATGACGGTCTTTTCTTGCAGGGTGGATGTGGGGCAGGCCTGCACGCAGGCGCCGCAGGACACGCATTCGCTATCCAGGAAGGGCTGGTCCTGCCCGGGCGACACGCGCGACTCAAAGCCCTTGCCGGATATCGTCAAGGCGAAGGTGCCCTGCGTTTCTTCGCAGGCGCGCACGCAGCGGTTGCAGACGATGCACTTGGAGGCGTCGTAGCTGAAGTAGGGGTTGGAGTCGTCGACCTTGGCGTCCAGGTGGTTGGCGCCGTTGTAGCCGTAGCGCACGTTGCGCAGGCCCACCACGCCGGCCATGTCCTGCAATTCGCAGTCGCCGTTGGCGGGGCAGGTCAGGCAGTCCAGCGGGTGGTCGGAGATGTACAGCTCCATCACGCCGCGACGCAGTTCGTGCAGCTTGGGTGTTTCGGTAAAGACCACCATGCCGTTTTCCGCCGGCGTGGTGCACGACGCGGGATAGCCGCGCCGGCCTTCGATCTGCACCAGGCACAGGCGGCAGGATCCAAATGGTTCCAGGCTGTCGGTGGCGCACAGCTTGGGGATGTTGATGCCGGCCTCGGCGGCCGCGCGCATCAGGGACGTGCCTTCGGGCACGCGGATTTCCTGGCCGTCGATGGTCAGGGTGACGGTGTTCTCGGATACGCGGGCCGGTGTGCCCAGGTCGCGGTCGCGCTTGATAACGGTTTCCAGCATGGTCGCCTCTCGGGTTCAGGCCGCGTGCGCGGCAGACTGCGAGGACTCGATGCCGAAGTCCTGCGGAAAGTGGTTCAGCGCGGACAGCACGGGGTAGGGCGCCATGCCCCCCAGCGCGCACAGCGAACCGCCCATCATCGTGTCGCACAGGTCGCGCAGCAGATGCACCTGCTGTTCGCGCTGCCGGGCGTCGGCCCCGGGCGCCGCGATCTTGTCGATGGTCTCGACGCCGCGCGTCGAACCTATGCGGCAGGGCGTGCATTTGCCGCAGGATTCAATGGCGCAGAATTCCATCGCGTAGCGCGCCATGCGCGCCATGTCGACGGTGTCGTCAAAAGCCACCAGCCCGCCGTGGCCGATCATGGCCGAGATCTGGATATAGGCCTCGTAGTCCAGCGGCACGTCCCATTGCGATTCGGGCAGATAGGCGCCCAGCGGCCCGCCCACCTGCACGGCGCGCAGGGGCCGCCCCGAGGCGCTGCCGCCGCCGAATTCATAGAGCAGGTCGCGCAGGCTCAGGCCGAAGGCCTTCTCCACCAGCCCGCCTTGCTTCAGGTTGCCCGCCAACTGGAAGGGCAGCGTGCCATGCGAACGGCCCACGCCGTAATCGCGGTAGTAGTTGGCGCCCTTGGCCAGGATGATGGGCACCGTGGCCAGCGAGATCACGTTGTTGATCACGGTGGGCTTGCCGAACAGGCCCGAGATGGCGGGCAGCGGCGGCTTGGCGCGCACCACGCCGCGCTTGCCCTCCAGGCTTTCCAGCAACGAGGTTTCTTCGCCGCAGATGTAGGCGCCCGCGCCCTTGCGCACTTCCAGGTCGAAGCGGCGTCCGCTGCCGTGCACGTCCGCGCCCAGCCAACCCACGCTGCGGGCGCGCGCGATGGCCGCTTCCAGCGTGGCGATGGCGTGCGGATATTCCGAGCGTACGTAGATATAGCCATAGCTTGCGCCCACTGCGAGGCCGGCGATGGTCATGCCTTCGATCAGCACGTAGGGGTCGCCTTCCATCAGCAGGCGGTCGGCGAACGTGCCCGAGTCGCCTTCGTCGGCGTTGCACACGATGTATTTCTGGTCGCTGGGTGTGCCCGCTACCGTCTTCCATTTGATGCCGGTTGGAAACGCCGCGCCGCCACGCCCGCGCAGGCCCGAGGTGACCATTTCGTCAATGATTGCTGCCGGCTCCATCGCCAGCGCCCGCTTCAACCCGGCCAGGCCGCCGTGCGCGGCATAGTCCTGCAAGGACAGCGGGTCGATCACGCCAACGCGGGCGAAGGTCAGGCGTTCCTGGTGTTTCAGGTAGGGGATGTCTTCGGTCAGGCCCAGGCACAGGGGGTGAGAGGCCGTGCGGGTGTTCGTCAGCCAAGCGGCGTCAAACAAACCGGCCACGTCTTCCGGCGCCACCGGGCCGTAGGCCACGCGGCCATCGTGCGTGGTCACTTCCACCAGCGGTTCCAGCCACAACAGCCCGCGCGAGCCGTTGCGCACCACCTGCACGGCCACGCCGCGTTCGTCGGCGATGCGTTCAATTGCTTGGGCCACGGCATCGGCGTCCATGGCCAGCGCCGCGGCGTCGCGCGGCACGTAGATGACGACGGGGGCGCTCATGGCGTGACCTCCGGCGTGCGATCCAAAGCGCGATTCAACGTTTGGTCCAAAGTTCGGTCCGAAGCGCGGTCCAGCGTGCGCGCCAACAGCCGGTCCAGCTTGTCTGGCGTAACGCGGGCATGCGGCTGGCCGTCGATCATGACGGCGGGCGACTGGGCGCACAGCCCCAGGCAGTAGACGGGTTCCAAGGTGAAGTTGCCGTCGGCCGTGCTGGCATGAAAGTCGCAGCCCAGGCGGGCGCGGGCATGCGCCGCCAACGGCTCGCTACCCATGGCCTGACAGGATTCGGCGCGGCAGACTTCCAGCGTGTGGCGCGCGGCCGGCTGGCTGCGAAAGTGCGGGTAGAAGGTGATGACGCCGTGCACTTCAGCGCGGGACAGGTTCAGGGCCTCGGCGATGGTTTGCACCGCCTCGGCCGGAATACAGCCCAATTCATGCTGCACCTCGTGCAGTACCGGCAGCAGGGGGCCGGGCAGGTCTTTCAGCCGCGCAAGAATGCGCGCGGTGGCTGCGATGGCGGGGGTGGCGGATGCCTGGGCGGCGTCCAGCGCCAGTGGGCCGCCGCGGGCGCCGCCGCTGGATGCCAGGTCGGATTTTGCCTCGCGCTGATGCACGGTGATCTCCTCCAATGTTGCGGGCCCCGTTCAGGGGTCTGTGGTTCGGGTCAGGTCCTGATGGCTTTTAATATGTTATTAAAAACATAATAAAAGCCCGGCCGCCGCGTTATTTGTGTACTCTAACCACGTACTTGGCTGTCTTCAATAAGAAAGAAATGACATATAAGTTTCGTATCGGCCTGCGGCCGCAGTGGACCTTGGGCGGGGGTGACGACACGTCGCCCGTGCCTTTGCAAGACATGCTTGCGCTGCTTGCCGCCATTGACGCCACCGGCAATATCTCGGGCGCTTGCCGCGCCTGCGGGCTGTCGTATCGGCATGCCTGGGGCGTGCTGCGCCGGTTCGAAACCACCTTCGGCACCCAGTTGCTGATCACGAATCGGCGCCAGGGCACGCAACTGTCGCCGTTCGCGCAGCGCCTGCTGTGGGCCAACCGCCGCATCGAGGCGCGCTTGATGCCCACGCTGGACAGCATGGCGTCGGAATTACAGGAAGAGCTGGAACGGCTGCTGCCCGAAAGCGGCCCGCATCTGCGGCTGCACGCCAGCCACGGCTTCGCGGTGGAATCGCTGATGCAGCACATGGGCGACCGAAAACCCGGGCTGGAACTGCGTTATCGCACCGCGATCGAGGCGTTGGCCTCGTTGGAGCGCCATGAGTGCGACCTGGCCGGGTTTCAGGTGCCGCTGGGCGATTTTGAGTCGCCCATCATGGAGCGCTATGCGCAGTGGCTGCACGCCGACGACTACCTGCTGATCCATCTGGCCGTGCGCAATACCGGCCTGTTTGTCACGGCCGGCAACCCTAAGCAGATCCGTGGCATGGCCGACCTGGCGCGTCAGGACGTGCGCTTCGTGAACCGCCAGATCGGGTCCAGCACCCGCTACCTGGTGGGTCTGATGCTGCAACGCGCCGGGGTGTCCATCGGCGAGGTCCAGGGCTACGAAACCAATGAATTCACGCACATGGCCATTGCCGCGCACATTGCCAGCGGCATGGCGGACACGGGTGTGGGGGTAGAGACGGCCGCCTGCCGGTTCGGGCTGGACTTCATTCCGCTGGTGCGCGAACGCTACTTCTTCGCCATCCGCAAGTCGTCGCTGGAGACGCCCGCCATGCAGGACCTGCTGTCCATCATGCGCAGCGCCGATTACGTGGGCTATGTGGGGCAACTGGTGGGCTACGACGCCCAGGACACCGGCCGTTTGCAAACCCTGGAAGAGGCTTTCGCGTAGGCGGGGCCGCCCGGACCCTGGCCGCCGATATATGATCGCCCCATGAGCAAAGTGATATTCCTTGCCGATGAGCGGGCCAAGCCCGGGGCTAAGCCCGGGTCCACGCCCGGATCCGACCGCTCGGCCTGGCCCGCGCCGGGCGAGCTGCCGCCGGACGGCCAGCCCGCGCTGGACCAGCGCGCGCGTCCGCTGCGCGATCTGCGTATCTCCGTCACCGACCGCTGCAACTTCCGCTGCACCTACTGCATGCCGCGCGAAGTGTTCGACGCCAGCTATACCTTCATGCCGCATTCGGCGCTGCTGTCCTTTGAGGAAATCAGCCGTCTGGCCGGCATTTTCACGCAGTTGGGCGTGGAAAAAATCCGGCTGACGGGCGGCGAGCCGCTGCTGCGCAAGCACCTGGAAAACCTGGTGGGCCAACTGGCGGCGTTGCGCACGCCGGCAGGCCTTCCGCTGGACCTTACCCTGACGACCAATGGCAGCGTGCTGGCGCGCAAGGCGGCCGATCTGAAAGCGGCCGGACTGACGCGCGTGACCGTCAGCCTGGACGCGTTGGACGCCTCCATGTTCCAGGACATGAGCGACAGCGGCTTCACGCCCGACGACGTGCTGCGCGGCATCGACGCCGCGGCCGAGGCCGGCCTGGCGCCGGTGAAGGTCAACATGGTGGTGCGACGCGGCCTGAACGACGGGCAGATCCTGCCCATGGCCGAACGCTTCCGCCACAGCGGCCACATCCTGCGCTTCATCGAATACATGGACGTGGGCAACACCAACGGCTGGAACCTGACGGAAGTGGTGCCCAGCCAGGAAGTGCTGGACCGTATCGGCGCGGTGTACCCGCTGGAACCCGTGCAGACGGACGACATGGGCCGCGTGGCCGAACGCTGGCGCTATGCCGACGGCGGCGGCGAAATCGGCGTCATTTCCAGCGTCACGCAGGCCTTCTGCGGCGGCTGTACGCGCGCGCGCCTGTCGCCCGAGGGCAAGCTTTATCTGTGCCTGTTCGCGCACGAGGGCTTTGATCTGCGCGCGCCCTTGCGCGATGGCGCAAGCGACGCCGAACTGGCCGCCATCGTGGCGGGCATCTGGGCCGGCCGCCACGACAATTATTCAGAATTGCGCGGCCGCAACATGGCGGACCCCACGCCAACTCCGGGCCGCAAGGTCGAGATGAGCTACATCGGTGGCTGACCAGCCTTTGCCGTTAGCCTCGGCACGCATTGCCGGGTTGATCCTGGCGGGCGGGCAGGGCGCGCGCATGGCCCATCAGGACAAGGGCCTGGTCTTGTTGCACGGCGCGCCCATGGTGGCGCACGTGGCGCGCCGGCTGGCGCCGCAGGTGGGCCGGCTGATCATCAGCGCCAACCGGCATGCCGAACGTTATGCGCAATACGGAACGGTGGTGGCGGACGGCGAGCCCGCGCTGGGCGACTTTCAAGGCCCGCTGGTGGGCGTGGCGGCGGGGTTGGCCGCTGCTTTAAACGCAGGTTCGGCTGTTGCTTCAACTGCTGACGACGACTGGCTGGTAGCCGTGCCGTGCGACACGCCCTTCCTGCCGGCCGATCTGGCGGCGCGGCTGATTGCCGAGGCGGCTTCCGCCCAGGCCCCGCTGGCCTATGCCATGGCAGGCGGCCAACGCCATGCCGCCTGCATGGCGTTGCGCCTATCGCTGCTGCCAGACCTGCGCGCCTATCTGCTGGCGGGCGACCGCAAGGTGGGCTTGTGGCAGGCCCGCGTTGGCGGCGTGGCGGCGTGTTTTGACGACGCGCCAGACGCCTTCATGAACGTGAATACGCCCGAAGAACTGGCAGCTGCTGAACGCTACGTCGGCTTCGCCAGCTAAGTCAGCGACACCGGCTACACCAGCTACGCCAGCCAGTGCCGCATGTCGTAGTAGGGCACGCGGTCGCCGTCATTGACCAACACATCAGCCGGCAAGCGCGCCAGCCCTGTTGCCCAGGGCATGGAACTGATCACCCCCGACCCTTGATGGCCATACGGCACGAGCTCGGCGGTGCCGTCTTTCGCCACGCGGCGCTGCACGCGCAGGAATTCCTCCCGCCCGTCCTGGCGCGGATGGTCGGTGCGCAGCGGCAACAGGTTGACGGGCGGGAAGATGTCTTCGCGGCCTTGCATGCGCCGCACCAGCGGCGATACCAGCATGGCGAAGACCGCATAGGCCGATACCGGATTGCCGGGCAGGCTGACCACGGGCTTGCCGCCGATCTGGGCCAGCGCCACCGGCTTGCCGGGCTTCATGCGGACTTTCCACAGCGATAGCTCGCCGCCCAAGGTAGCCAGGGCGGGCTTGACCAGATCACGTTCGCCCACCGACACCCCGCCCACGCTCAACACCAGATCGCAATCAGCCAGCAAGGTCTTGAACGCGGCCAGCAGTTCTTCTTCGGTGTCGCGCGCATGCAGCACGTGCACGGGGACGGCGCCCAGGCCGCGCGCCAGCGCGGCCAGCATGGGGCCGTTGGAGTTGTAGATCTGTTCCGGCGCGCGCGGCGTGCCGGGCGGCACGAGCTCGTCGCCCGTGGTCAGGATGCCCACGCGCAACCGGCCCATCACCGGCACGGTGGCCAGCCCTTGCGAGGCCAGCAGCGCCACATGCGCGGCTTGCAGCATGGCGCCGGCCGCCAGCAAGGGGGCGCCGGCCATCGTGTCTTCACCCCGGCGGCGAATGTGCTGGCCGGGGGCGGGCGCGCGCGTGATCTCTACCTGGTTGTCGGCTTCGACCGCGTCTTCCTGCATGACGACGGTGTCCGCGCCATCGGGAATCAGGCTACCGGTAAACAGGCGGATGGCGTGGCCGGGCTTGAGCGGCTCGGGCACGTCGCCCGCGTAGCAGCGCTGCTGGATGGGCAGGCGGGCGCCGGCGCGCCAGTCGGCCACGCGCAGCGCGTAGCCGTCCATGGCGCTGTTGTCGGCCGGCGGAATATCCACCGTGGCTTGCAGGTCGGTCGCCAGCACGCGGCCGGCAACCTCATTCAGTTCAATTTCTTCGCGGCGTTGCAGCGGCCCGGCCGCATTGGCCAGCAGGGTCTGGGCGTGATCAAAATCCAGCATGGGTCAGTGGTCTTCTTTTTGGGGCTTGAAGTGCGAAGCGAAGTTGCACGGGCGGTGCCTGCTGTCGAGCTGCTCGCGCAGGATCTGCGCCCAGGCCGTTTCGCAGGCGTTGTTCGAGCCGGGCAGGCAGAAGATCAGCGTCTGGTTGGCCGAGCCCGCGAACGCGCGCGACTGGATCGTGGAGCTGCCGATCTCTGTGTAGGAGATCTGGCGGAACAGTTCGCCAAAGCCGGGTATCTCGCGATCGAGCAGGGGCAGGATCGCCTCGGGCGTGTGGTCGCGATGCGAAAAGCCCGTGCCGCCGGTGGTCAGGATGATCTGCACCTCGGGGTCGGCGATCCAGTCGCTGATGATGCGGCGGATTTGGTAGATGTCGTCGCGGACGATGTCGCGGCGTACGCACTCGTGGCCCGCATGCGCCAGGCTGTGGGCCAGCAGGTTGCCGGAGGTGTCGTCGCCCGCGCTGCGGGTGTCGCTGACCGTCAGCACGGCGCAGGCCAGCGAGACGGGAATTTCTTCGCTCATGGGCGTTCCTTGGTGGGGGCGGTGTCTTCATCCCAGGCGTCGGTACGGTCCTGGTCGGCCTGGCGTTGTTCTACCCAGAAGCTGCGGCCGCCTGCCAGCGTTTCGCGCTTCCAGAAGGGGGCGCGGGTTTTCAGCGCGTCGATGATGTATTCGCAGCCGCGGAAGGCGTCGCCCCGGTGGGCGCTGGCGGCCGCCACGAACACGATCTGCGCGTTGCGCGAGAGCGCGCCCACGCGGTGCACGATGACTGTGCCGTCCAGCTTCCAGCGCTGGCGGGCGGTGTCGGCAATGGCTTCAAGCTCGCGCTCGCACATGCCGGGATAGTGTTCAAGATAGAGCGTGTCGGTGGGTGCATCGGGCGCGTAGTCGCGCACATAGCCCACGAAGGTGACGATGCCGCCTACACCGGACCCGGCGTTTTCACGCAGCGCGGCCGTCAGGGCGGCGGCGTCGAAATCGGCTTCCTGGACGCTGATCATGGCGTTCAACCTCCGGTGACGGGTTCAAACACGGCGACTTCGTCGCCCGGGCGGATCGGCGCCGTCGGCTTGGAGTGGGTTTGGTTGATGGCCAGCTTCAAGCGCGCCGCGGGGGCCAGCTGGGGATACCGTTCGCCCAGCGCGGCCAGCAGTTCGGCGCCGGTGGATTCGCCATCCAGCGGCCAGTCTTCGCCGCGCTTGCCGACCAGTTCGGCCACGCGGGCGAAGTACAGCAGATTAATCGTTGCGCCATTCACCGCTTTTTCCTCCGGCCTTGTACTTAAGGCGTACTTGTTCGACCACGATGCCTTTGTCGGCGGCCTTGCACATGTCGTAGATGGTCAGCGCGGCCACGCTGCACGCCATCATGGCTTCCATTTCCACGCCCGTCTTGTAGCTGGTGCGGCAAGTGGCCTGGATGTCGATGCGATGCGCGGCGTCGTCCAGCGCGAAGTCCACGCCCACGAACGCCAGCGGCAGGCTGTGGCAAAGCGGGATCAGTTCCGCGCAGCGCTTGGCGGCCAGCACGGCGGCCACGCGCGCGGTGTTGAGCACTTCACCCTTGCCCTGGCCCGGCTGCGTCAACAGGCCGTAGGCCACGGCATTCATGCGCACGCTGGCCACGGCGATCGCCACGCGCTCGGTGTCCGACTTGGCGATGACGTCAACCATGCGCACCTGGCCGGCTTCGTCCAGGTGGCTCAGGGAAGGGGGGGAAGATGACATTGGGAATCGGGATCGAGAATTGTTAATGTTTGAAAACTGCCGCGCCAGCGAGCCGGGCGGGGACGTGGTTCCGCCTATGATAGACGAGCCCTAACCAGGGCGCGATAATCGCCATCAACTCGTATCAGGAGAACTCGCGATGCCCTTGCGGCGCCCCAAGTTTCGGTTCACCCGGCGCGCCGGCAAAATCCTACTGGGCCTTGTGGCGGTCGCGCTGATCCTCTGCGGCATTGCCGCCTGGCAAGTGCCGAAGGTCTTGCACAACGTGCTGACCACCGACGTCGCCAAGATGATCGGCCGCGATGTTTCCGTGGGCAAGATCAGCTTCAACCCCTTCACGCTGACGGTGCGCGCCCGCGACCTTGCCGTGGCGCAACCCGGGTCGCAGACCCCGCTGCTGACCTTGGCCGAACTGGATGCCAGCGCCGCCTGGAGCTCCCTGTTCTGGTTCGCGCCCGTCGTCGACCGCTTGACGCTGCGCGAGCCCAGCATTGCCATCGTGCGTGAAGACGTCACGCGCTTCAATTTTTCTGACATCCAGCAACGCGTCGCGGACATGGCGGCGGCCAAGCCTGAAGAACCGCCCGAACCCGACGCCGGCCTGCCGCGTTTTTCGCTGAACAACATGGTCATCGAAGGCGGGTCCATCACGCTGGATGACAAGGTCACCGGACGCAAGCAGGTAGTGGATGAACTGGGCCTGGGCGTGCCGTTCATTTCCAACTTCGGCTACGCCACCGACATCGACGTGCAGCCTCGGCTGCACCTGCGCATCAACGGCAGCCCGTTCGACCTGACCGGCGTGGCGCGCCCGTTCGACAAGGTGCCGTCGTCTACCCTGCGCGTGGCCTTCAATGGCTTGCAGCTTGAAAAGTGGGCGGACGTCTGGCCGATGCCGCTGCCCTTCAAGCTGGAAAGCGCGCTGCTGGATTCCAACCTGCAAGTGGTGTTTGAACAGCCCAAGGACGCCGCGCCCAAGATTCGCGTGGTGGGCGATCTGGGGCTGCGCCGGTTTGACCTGCGCGACACCAACGGCGACCCCCTGGCTGCCTGGAGCGCGCTGACCGTCACCCGCCTGGAACTGGAACCCATCGCGCGCCAGGCTTATGTAGGCGAGATCGGCCTGTGGGCGCCGCAGGTCCATGTGCGGCGCTACGCCAATGAACACCTGAACTGGCAGGACGTCGTTGTCAAACTGAAGGCGCTGGCGGGCGTGGCGCCCACCGAGACGCCAGTAGCCGACAAGCTGCGCCGCGACATGGGGCTGAAGGACAAGCCGAAACCCGACGCTGCCGAACCCGCTCCTGATGCCACGCCAGCCACGCCGTCGCCCGCAGCTTCGGCGCCGGCCACCCCGGGTGTTGCCCCCCCAGGTACTGCCACCCCCGCGCCTGCCCCCACCCCGGACTCGTCGGACTGGAAAGTCACGCTGGACGCCTTCAACCTGCACGAAGGCGAGCTCACCCTGACCGACGCGATCAGCAAGCTGGACTACGTCGTGACCGGCGTGGGCGCCACCGTTGAAGGCGTGACCATCCCCGAGGTCAAGGACCAGCCGGTCAACCTGTGGCTGAACGTGGATAACAGCACCGACGGCGGCTGGATCCGCGCCAAGGGGCCGCTGGAGCTGAAACCGCTGTCGCTGGAACTGGCCGTGCGGATGGGCAACGTTGCCCTGGCGCCCTTGGCCCCGGCTGTGCGCAACGCGGCGCCGATCTTGCTGCTGGATGGCCGTCTAGGTGCATCCGCCCAGATCCATGTCAGCGAAAAGGCCGGCGCCATCGACGCCTACGCCACGGGTGTCCAGGCCGACCTGACCCAGTTCAAGGCGCGCGACGAGGCACAGAAGCCCGCGCTGGACATCGCCCTGCAATCGTTGCGCCTGACGGCGGACCGACTGGCCATGGGCCCCGGGAAAAGCAATTTCACCTTGGCGGCCGCGGGCATCCAGGGCGACGGCGCGCTGAACCTGAAGGGCTCGTTCACGCCGCAGCCGCTGACGCTGTCATCCTCCGTGGACCTCTCTGACCTGAACGTGGCGCCGTTCGCGCCCTATGCGGCCGGCAGCCTGAACGCCACCGTGCGCGCCATCACGCTGGCGGCCAAGGGCGACGTGGCCTTTGCCGCCGCCACCGGCAACGCGCCCATGCGGGTCAACTGGAAGGGCGGCGTCGACATAACCGGCGTCGACCTGCAAGACCGCGTCAACAAGGACGACTTCCTGAACTGGAAGCGCCTGGCGTTTGCCGGCATGGATGTGTCCGTGGCGGGCGACAAGGTCGCTGCCAAGCTCGGTGACATTGCGCTGGAAGACTTCTATGGCCGCATCCTGCTGAACGCGCAGGGCCGCTTGAACGTGATGGACCTGGTTGCCGCGCCCGGGCAGGCCGGCGGTTCCATCACGCAAGATACGCAAACGCCGGGCCGGCAAGCGCCCGCCGCGCCGGTTTCCTCGAATAAAGACGCCAAGAGCGATGCCGGCGCCGCCATGCCCGATATCTCCGTCAACAGCGTCACGCTGTCGCGCGGCCGCATGACGTTCACCGACCGCTTCGTCAAACCGAACTACGTGGCGGAACTGTCGGCCATCGAGGGCGCGATCTCGGCGGTGTCGTCCACCAACCCGCAGCCCGCCAACGTGAAGGTGACGGGGCGGGTGTACACCACGGCGCCGCTGTCCATCAGCGGCATCGTGCAGCCATTCGCCAAGTATTTGACGCTGGACCTGAAGGCGTCGGCCAAGGGCGTGGACCTGCCGCGCTTCAACACCTATTCGGCCAAGTACGTGGGCTACCCGATCAAGCGCGGCAAGCTGTCGGTGGACCTGGAATACAAGATCAAGAACCGCGCCTTGCAGGCGTCCAACCACGTGGTGCTGAACCAACTGACCTTCGGCGACAAAACCAACAGCCCCGACGCGACCAAGCTGCCGGTGCTGTTGGCGGTGGCGCTGCTGAAGGACTCGCGCGGCAATATCGACATCAACCTGCCCGTGTCCGGCTCGCTGGACGATCCGGAATTCTCGGTGGGCGGCATCGTGGTGCGCGTGTTGCTGAACCTGGTGGTCAAGGCGGTGACCTCGCCGTTCAGCCTGTTGGCCTCGGCCTTCGGGGGCGGTGAAGAACTGTCGTATGTGGAATTCGCGCCGGGCAGCGCGGTGCTGACGGAAGATTCCATCCAGCGCATCGACACGCTGACCAAGGCCTTGACCGAGCGCCCCGCGCTGAAGATGGACATCAGCGGCCGCGCCGATCCCAAGACCGACATGGAAGGCCTGCGCCAAGCGTGGGTGGACGCGCAGATCCGTGCCGCCAAGGCCGCGGACACGGCCCCGCGTGGCAAAAAGCCGAACCCGGCCGGGGTGCAGGTGTCGGCCGCCGAGCGCGCCAAATACCTGGAAGACGTCTACGACGACACGGACATCAAGGACAAGCCGCGCAATTTCGTCGGCATGGCCAAGTCCGTGCCGGCCGAGCAGATGGAATCCATGCTGCGCGGCGTGGCGCCGGTGGGCGACGAGCAATTGCGCCAATTGGCCGATGCCCGCGCACAGGCAGTTTATGAGAAGTTGCAAGCCCAGGAAGGACTCGCGGATCGTGTCTTCATCGTTGCGCCGCAGTTGGACGCGGACGGCATCAAGGACGAGGGGCAACCCTCGCGCGTGGACTTCTCCCTGAAGTGAACCCGCTAGGCCGACGACGCGCGCCGCGTGCCGCGTCTTGGACCAGCTTTTTTGCCAGGAGATTCTTCATGAACGATCAGGACGCGCACTTCGACAGCCTGTTGCCGCCCTTGCGGCTGGACCGTCGGGGCTTCATCGCCACGACGGTCGCGGCGGGCTTTTCGCTGGCCGCGGGGCCGGCCGTGGCGCAGACCGCCATCGCCACCGACACGAAGGGGCTGACGGCCGGCAAGGTCGACATCCCCACCAAAGACGGCAAGATGCCGGCCTATCGCGCGGCACCGGAAGGCAAGAAGAACCTGCCCACCGTGCTGGTCGTGTCCGAGATTTTCGGCGTGCATGAATACATCCAGGACGTGTGCCGGCGCCTGGCGCACCTGGGCTACATGGCCATTGCGCCGGAACTCTACGCGCGCCAGGGCGACCCATCCAAATACACCGAAATCCCGAAGCTGCTGGCCGAGGTCGTGAGCAAAGTGCCCGACCTTCAGGTGCAGAACGACCTGGACGCCACCGCGACGTGGGCGGCGGCCAATGGCGGCAACCCCGACAAGCTGGGCATCGTGGGCTTTTGCTGGGGCGGCCGCCAGGTCTGGCTGTATGCGGCCCACAACCCCAAGTTGAAAGCCGGTGCGGCGTTCTACGGCCAACTGGCCGGCGAACCCACCGACCTCAAGCCCAAGTCGGCCTTGAGCCTGGTTAACGACCTGAAAGCGCCGGTGCTGGGCGCGTATGGCGGCAAGGACGCGGGCATTCCGCTGACGGACGTCGACCGCATGCGCGTCGAACTGGCGAAAGGCTCGGCGGCGGCGAAGGCCTCACGGATCGATGTGTACCCCGAAGCGCCGCATGCGTTCCATGCGGATTACCGTCCGTCGTACCGCAGGCCGGAGGCCGAGCAGGCCTGGACCCGGATGCTGGATTGGTTCAAGCAGAACGGACTGGCGGCGTAGACGGAGTCGGGTTTGGACATCGGGCAGAACGGGCTGACGGCGTGGACGGAGTCTTCACCGGACATCAGGCAGAAGGGCGGGCGAGGGCCAGGGAACCTATCAGGTCACTGCCGGGCACCTACTTGGCTTTTTCCCCCGGCAGGCCGTCGCTGACTTCCGCCAAGGCCTTTTTCATGCGCTCGTAACTGATGGCGCGCTCGTGCTGGAAGCTGCCCAGCACGCCCTGGCACCCGTCCACACCCGAGCGCTTCATGTCGTCCATCATCGTCTTGCCCTCGGCCAGGCCCTTCTGGAACGAGGCCTCGTAGGACGCCATCGAGAAGCCATATTCCTTGGCGAACTGCGTCAGGTTTTTCTGCGCCGTCGCCCGGTGTTGGGCCAGGTCGGGTTCCGACGCGCCGCAGGCGCGCGCGGCACCGTTGGACGCCCCGGCGGCAATGACGAAGGAATCGTACTGGGTCTGTTCGCTTGCATCCGGCGCGGCCCAGGCCGGCGCGGCGGCCTGGGCCAGGACCCAGGCCAGGCCAGTCAAGATCTTGTGCATCGGTAAGTCTCCGATAGATGCCCGCGGGCGGCTTTCGGCCCGGGCGGGCGTGGGTCACGCCTGCATTATGGCAAGCAGCCGTTTCCAGGCGATGTAGCCGGGGTATGGAGTCGTTTCAGACTGTGCGTGATTTTTTCGCGCCGGTCTGGCGCAGCGGGCAGGGCGCGCACGCACTATGATGTCGGGTGTGAGGCGATCCCGCCTCAATGCATTACCCCACTTTTCCCTGGAGATTCCCCATGACGATCAACGTCGGCGACCGCGTGCCTGAAGGCACCCTGACCGAATTCATCGAAACCGAAACCGCCGGCTGCTCGCTGGGCCCCAACGCGTTCCAGGTTTCCGACCTGACCCGCGGCAAGACCATCGCGCTGTTCGCCTTGCCGGGCGCCTTCACCCCCACCTGCTCGGCCAAGCATCTGCCGGGCTATGTGGAACAAGCCGCCGCCTTGAAGGCCAAGGGCGTGGATGAAATCTGGTGCGTGGCCGTCAACGACGCTTTCGTCATGGGCGCCTGGGGCCGCGAGCAAAAGACCGAAGGCAAGGTCCGCATGCTGGCCGACGGCTCGGCGCTGTGGACCAAGGAACTGGGTCTGGAACTGGACCTGATCGCGCGCGGCATGGGCGTGCGTTCGCAACGCTATTCGGCCTTGATCGTCGACGGCGTGGTCAAGCAACTGAACGTGGAAGGCCCTGGCAAGTTCGAAGTCAGCGATGCCGCCACGCTGCTGTCGCAAATCTGACCTAACGTAGTTCCTGTTTTACCGCTCAACACGGCAGGCTGCCTTTGCAGCCTGCCGCGCTAATGCCAGCAGCGGTTGCCAACGCCATGCTCGCCACCCTCTCCTCATTCTCGTCCCTATACTTCGCGACCTTGCTGATGCTGATCGGCACGGGTCTGTTCAACACCTACATGGGCCTGCGCCTGACCGCGCAGTCCGTCAGCGAAGTGTGGATCGGCGCCTTGATCGCCGGCTACTACCTTGGCCTGGTGTGTGGCGCCCGACTGGGGCACAAGCTCATCATCCGCGTGGGCCACATCCGCGCGTTCGTCGCGTGCGCGGCCATCGCCACCAGCATGATCCTGGCCCAGACGCTGGTCGATTCCATGCCGCTGTGGTTGGTGTTCCGGCTGATTTCCGGCGTGGTGATGGTGACCGAATTCATGGTCATCGAAAGCTGGCTCAACGAACAAACTGAAAACCACCAGCGCGGCCGGGTGTTCTCGGTTTACATGGTGGTGTCCGGCCTGGGCACGGTGCTGGGGCAATTGGCGCTGACCGCCTATGCCACGCTGGACTTGCGGCCGTTGACGCTGGTGGCCATGTGCCTGGTGCTGTGCCTGGTGCCCATTGCCGTGACCGCGCGTTCGCACCCGCCCACGCCGCTGCCCGCGCCGCTGGACATCCGCTTTTTCATGCGCCGCGTGCCGCTGTCGATGACGGTGCTGTTCGTGGCGGGCAACCTGTCCGGTGCTTTTTATGGCCTGGCCGCCGTCTATGGCGCCAAGTACGGCCTGACGACCTCGCAAGCCGCCATCTTCGTGGCTGCCGCCGTCACGGCTGGCTTGCTGTCGCAATGGCCGATGGGCTGGCTGTCCGACCGCATCAACCGCGCGGGCCTGATCCGTTTCAACGCCTTGCTGCTGGTGCTGCTGCCCACGGTGATGTGGGGCTGGCTGACCTTGCCGTATTGGGCGCTGGTGGCCTTGTCCTGCGTGTTCGGCGTGCTGCAATTCACGCTGTACCCGCTGGGTGCGGCATTCGCCAACGACCACGTGGAGTCCGAGCGCCGCGTCAGCCTGTCGGCCGTGTTGCTGATGACCTACGGCGTGGGCGCCTGTATCGGCCCCATGGTCGCGGGCCTGCTGATGTCGCTTGCCGGCCCCAGCATGTATTACGTGTTCATTTCGGCTTGCGCGCTGATCCTGGTGTGGCAGGTGCGCCCGACGCGCGTCACCGGCGCGCACCAGGTCGACGAGGCGCCGACGCATTTCGTACCCATGCCCGACACCCTGCAAAGCTCGCCCGCGGCGGCAGTGCTGGATCCGCGCGTGGATCCGGAAAACGATATTTCGATGGAAATGGTGCAGCCCGATCCGGCGGCGGCAACGGTGGCAGCGGGTTCGGCTACGTCGGAGCCGGCGGAATCGGCGGAGTCATCGGAAACATCGGAATCATCGGAGCAGCCCGAGCAGTCGCAGCCTTCGGAGCCGCCACCCGTCGCTGCGCCGCTCACTCAAGAATGGCCGGCCGATGCAGCGGCAGCGCCGGCAGCCGACGCTGCGGCAGCCGACGCTGCGGCAGCCGATGGCACCGCGACCGACGCAGCCGCCTCTTCAACCAGCTCAACCAGCGACGCGGACGATGCTGCCGAGCGCGAGCGCCGCACCGGCACATAAAACCGGCCCGGCGCGGGCTACCAAGGCGCCATCAGCACGATGGCGGCCAGCGCCAACGCGATGCCCAAGCCGTTGACCCGCGTCAGCGGCTCGCGAAACACCAAGGCCCCGACCAGCGTGCCCAGGGTGATGACGCCCATGTTCATCGACGCGAAGACCAGCGCCGGGTGCTCGGGCAGCGATTGGTGGGCGCGGATGTAGGTCAGGATATTGCCGAAGTTGAAAGCGCCCAGCGCCACGCCAGCCAACAGGTGGCGGCGTTGCCAACGCACCCGGCGCGCCAGCAGATAGGCCAGCATCAGCCCTCCCGCCAACACCAACGCCAGCAGCAGCCCCGAGGCAAACGCGGTGCCGGCGCGCGCCACCTGCTTGAACAGGATATCGATCACCCCATAGCCCGCCCAGACCACCAGCGGCCATAGCCAGATGCCTCGGCCCGGCGCTGTTCCGGTGCCTGTGCCTGTGCCTGTTCCGGTGCCTGTTCCGGTGCCTGTGCCTGTGCCGGTGCCTGTACCGGCGCCTGTGCCTGTGCCGGTGCCGGCCGACGGACGGCGCAGCAGGCAGGCCAATGCGCCGAACGCCAGCAGGATGGCCACCAGCTTGCGGCCGCTGACCGGTTCGCCAAACAGCAGAAACGCCGCCAGCAAGGGAATGAACAGCGACAGGCGCTGCGCGGCGTCGCTGCGCACGATACCGGCGTGGCGCACCGCCGCCGCCATCGCCAGGAAAACGCTGGGCAGCAGCACGCCCAAGGCCGCCAGCACGGTCCACGGCGTGTGCGGCGCCAGCAGCGCGGCGGGGTCGGGCTTCAAGACGGCCCAGCAGAGCAGGGCGGCCACCGCGTAGTTCATGGTGATGGCCTGGCGCACGTCCACGTCATAGCGGCGCGCCAGCTTGAGCAGCACGGCCACGGTGACGCTGCACGTCACGCTGGCCAGCAGGTACAGGATGCCCGGCGTCAACGGCATGTCGGGGTCTGCTGCTGCTGCGCTCCGGCGGGCGCGGGGTGGTCGCCTGCTTCCACATGCATGCCCAGGCGTTGCAGCAGGCGTTGGTCGGCCTGCATTTGCGGGTTGGCGGTGGTCAGCAGTGCGTCGCCGTAGAACATCGAGTTGGCGCCCGCCATGAAGCACAAAGCCTGCAACGCGTCGTCCATGGCTTCGCGGCCCGCGGACAGGCGCACCGCCGCGCGCGGCATGGTGATGCGCGCCACGGCAATGGTGCGTACGAATTCAAAGGGGTCCAGCGCCTCGACGTCGGCCAGCGGCGTGCCTTCGACGTGCACCAGGTTGTTGATCGGCACCGACTCGGGGTAGGGATCCATGTTGGCTAGTTGGGCGATCAGCCCTGCGCGCTCTTGCCTCGATTCGCCCATGCCGACAATGCCGCCACAGCACACATTGATACCGGCGTCGCGCACGCGGTCCAGCGTATCCAGCCGGTCTTGATACGTGCGGGTGGAAATGATCTTGCCGTAGAACTCCGGCGATGTGTCCAGGTTGTGGTTGTAGTAGTCCAGCCCGGCGTCCTTCAGTTGCTCGGCCTGGCCGTCTTTCAACATGCCCAGCGTGACGCAGGTTTCCAGGCCCAGCGCCTTGACCGCGCTGACCATCTGCGCCACGGCTTCCAGGTGATGCGGCTTGGGGCTGCGCCAGGCCGCACCCATGCAAAAACGCTGCGCACCGCCCGCCTGCGCTGCCCGGGCGGCGGCCACTACGTCGTCCAGCGGCATCAGCTTGTCCGCATCCAGCCCGGTGTCGTAATGCGAGGACTGCGGGCAATAGGCGCAGTCTTCGGGACAACCACCCGTCTTGATCGACAAGAGGCTGGACAACTGCACGGCGTTCGGGTCGAAGTAGGCGCGGTGCACCTGTTGCGCGCGGTGTACCAGGTCCATGAACGGCAGCGCGTAAAGCGCCAGGATGTCGGCGGTGCGCCAGGCCGGGGCGGGCAAGTGCTTGGACGTCGTCGGGACGGGAATGGTGGCGATATGCAAGGCGGGCTCCTGTCGGTCTTACGGAAACGCGGGAAATCGCGCCGCTTGCCGAAGCAGGCAAGGGCGGATCGGCGGATCGTAAGAACCTGCGCAGGGTTTACGCAACGTGTGCCTGCAACCCGAAAATGAAGGGGACTTGCAGGGCTAATTGCCGCGGATGCGGGATTTAATGGCGCGGCGTGATCTAACTCGTTGGCATCTTCGCCGATGCCGGAACCCTGGATATTTTGATTCTAATTGTAAATCCGAGGGGTCCGACCTCGCCTTGATCAGTCCTTTGCGGGCTTGTCGCGCACCCGGGCGGTCTCATGGCCCGTAATACCGCGATCCCGCGCCCACACGATGGCCGCGCTGCGCCGATGCACGCCGATCTTGCTGTAGATCGTGGCCACATGGTTGCGCACGGTATTGCGCGACAGCTTCAGGGCCTTGGCGATGGCGTCGTCATCGTGGCCTTGGCAAAGCAGGCCCAGCACTTCCCGTTCGCGGGTAGTGAGTTGCGCCAGTTCCGCAACGTCGCGGGAGGCGGGCGCGGGCTGGCGCAGTTGCGCGAGCTTTTCGATGATGCCGCGGCTGAACCAGGACGTGTCCTGCATCACCGCTTCAATCGCGGCCAGCAATTCAATTTCAGAGCGCTTGCGCTCGGTGATGTCCTGCATGACGATCAGCAACCGGCGCTGGCCGCCGATCATCACCGGCTCGGCCGACACCAGGCAGTCCAGCCTGCCACCGTCCGGGGTGGCCAGCGTGGCCTCGCGGTTGCGCGCGCTTTCGCCGCGCTTCAGGCTTGCGGCCATGCCTTCATAGGGTTGCAGGCCGATGTCGGTCAGGGCCTCGCCCGTGCTGGTTTCCAACGAGGCGCCCGTGACCGCCGCAAAGGCATCGTTGAAGTCCAGCACGCGCAGCGAATCGCCTTCGCACACGGCCATGGGCACGGGGGCCAGCTTAAATGCCTTCGAGAAGCGCTCTTCGCTTTCGCGCAGCGCCGTCTCTGTTCGCTTGCGCGCTTCCAGGTCAATAAAGGTGAACAGCATGCAGGGCTCGTCGTGCATGTCGATGGGCTGGCCGGCGACCATCACGAACTTCGTCTCACCGTTTGCCAGCTTCACCACGCCTTCGCGCTGCGGAATGGTCTTGCCTTCGTTCAGATTGGCCACCGCCTCTTCTTTGTTTTCGCCGCCGTCCAGTACGTCGAGTTCGTAGGCCGACTTGCCCAGCACGGTCTCGCGCGTGTAGCCCGTCATTTCCAGGAAGCCCTGGTTCACTTTCACGTAGCGCAGGTCGGATAGCCGGCAGATCAAGGCGGGCGCGGGGTTTGCGCCAAACGCGCGTTCGAAGCGTTCTTCGGCGTTGATCTGGTCGGTTTGGTCGTGCAGGATCAGCACGCGGTAGTCGGCGTCCTTGTCGCCTTCCAGCTTGAGCCCGCGCGCACGCAGGTTGCGCAGGAATTCGTCGTCGTCCTTGCGCCCCAGGTCCAGCAGCAGGTCGTCAAACGTTTCGCCGGCCGCCAGCAGGTCCAGCGGGTACTGGCGCGCGGGCACGCGATGGTGGTTGCGGTAGGTCAGCGTATAGCGTTTGCGATAGCCGGCGGGGGTGCCGCCCAGCGCCTCAAGAGTGTCCACGCCGTGTAATTCAAGTGCGCTGGTATTGGCCCAGGCGATCGAGCCATCGGGTTCAAGCAGAATGATGCCTTCATTCAAACCCGCAATGATGGCTTGCAGGTGCTGGCGATGCGCGTGGGGCGCGGCGGCGTTTGCGGTCACGTAGGCCTCTTCGGTTCGCGTGGCGTTAGCCCACAGGATGCAGGCGCGCGGCGATGCTGTCCAGAGAGCAAAACGGACGAGTCTTAGCGGGGGGGTAAAGCCGGGGGGATAGCGCTTGGGGATAGCGCTTGGGGATAGGGTTTTGATTGAGCGCCGAGATATCGCGCCGAAGAAGCGGAGGGGTATACGCGCGCAGAAAAGCAAAAAGCTCCGGAATCCGGAGCTTCAATGGCGTACTGCTGTGGTGTGCTGCAATGCGGACAAGCACAAAGTGCTTGGCGGAGCGGACGGGGCTCGAACCCGCGACCCCCGGCGTGACAGGCCGGTATTCTAACCAACTGAACTACCGCTCCGCAGCGGTTTACTGAACTTCATCACTACACTGCGGTGTCAAGGCAGCTTGGAACTACATGCCAGAAAAGCTGGCGTCCCCTAGGGGATTCGAACCCCTGTACTCACCGTGAAAGGGTGATGTCCTAGGCCTCTAGACGAAGGGGACCTGAACTAACAGAACTGCAAACAACTTTACTACGGTACTGCGGTACTGCGATTTTGCCTAATGGTGGAGGTAAGCGGGATCGAACCGCTGACCTCTTGCATGCCATGCAAGCGCTCTCCCAGCTGAGCTATACCCCCACAGGGCGCCTTGGTGTTCCGAACTGCAAACAACAAGGTCTCACACTCTATAAAAGCAAAAAGCCCCGAAGACGGAGCTCTTGAAAGACTCAGAGCGAGAGAGCTTTTGGCGGAGCGGACGGGGCTCGAACCCGCGACCCCCGGCGTGACAGGCCGGTATTCTAACCAACTGAACTACCGCTCCGCAGCGGCTTACTCAACTACTTTGTCACTTCAACTGCACTTATCTACTTCTGTACTGCTGCCAGTAAACTGGCGTCCCCTAGGGGATTCGAACCCCTGTACTCACCGTGAAAGGGTGATGTCCTAGGCCTCTAGACGAAGGGGACTTGGACTTGCTGTACTGCATTACTGGTACTGCATTCTTCGCTGTTGACTGGTGGAGGTAAGCGGGATCGAACCGCTGACCTCTTGCATGCCATGCAAGCGCTCTCCCAGCTGAGCTATACCCCCGTTTCTCTAAGCAATGCCAGCTACGTTTTACGAGATAAACACACGTTTTATGGTGCGTTTTTCGTCGTTCGTTGCCGGTTTTGTTTAGTGCCGTTGGCGAAGAAACGAGATTATGCACGAACAAAATCGGGTGTGCAAGTCGATCGCGGGCAAAAACCGTAAAACGACAAAAAAAATGGGGGTTGGATGACTTTTTTTGCGTATTTTGTGATCGATTCATCGCAAAACGGGTGCCATCGATTTGTGCAGAATCCAGGAAAATCAATGGCTTGTGCTGATGCTATCGTGAGAGGCAAAAAATTTCTTCAATCCGTGGCTTTCGCGTAAAAAAAACGGCGCGACAACATCGAGAATTCACGCATGAGCACGAAGACTTCGTTTCCCACTCGGCCACTTGGCCGCAGCGGCATGGCCATTACGCGGATCGGTCTGGGCGCGTGGGCAATCGGCGGCAACGGCTGGGCGGTGGGGTGGGGGCCGCAAGACGACGCCGACTCCATCGCGGCGATCCGGCTGGCGGTGGACCGAGGCATCAACTGGATCGACACCGCCGCGGTCTACGGGCTGGGCCATTCCGAAGAGATCGTGCGCCGCGCGCTGGCGCAGATGGCGCCGGGTGAAAGGCCCTACGTGTTCACCAAATGCGGGCTGACCTGGTCGGCCGACAATCCCCAGGCGATGCCCCGCCGCACCGGCGCGCCCGCCAGCATCCGCCGCGAAATCGAGGGCTCGCTGCGCCGCCTGGGCGTGGAACGTATCGACCTTTACCAAATGCACTGGCCGGCCGGCGACGGCACGCCGATCGAGACCTATTGGCAGGAACTGCTGGACCTGAAGCAGGAAGGCAAGGTGGGGGCGATCGGCCTGTCGAATCACAATCTGGCGCAGGTGCAGGATGCCGAGTCGCTGGGCCACGTGGATTCGCTTCAGCCGCCGTTCTCGGCAATTCAGCGCGCCGCCGCCGCTGACCTGATCCCATGGTGTGCCGAACACGACATCGGCGTGATCGTCTATAGCCCGCTGCAATCCGGATTGTTAAGCGGTGCGTTTTCCGCCGAGCGCGCGCGTGCGTTGCCTCCGGACGATTGGCGCGCCCGCAATGCGGAGTTTTCGTCGCCCAACCTGGACCGGAACCTGGCGCTGGCCGATGCCTTGAAACCCATTGCCGAACAGCACGGCACCACGGTGGCCGCGGTTGCCGCAGCGTGGACGCTGGCTTGGCCCGGCGTCACCGGGGCGATCGTGGGCGCGCGCAGCGCCGCGCAGGTCAACGGTTTGCTGGGCGCGGCGGAGCTGGAGTTGGATAGCGACGACATGGACGCCGTCGCTGAAGCGATTGAACTGACCGGCGCGGGCGCCGGACCTGTGCGCCCGCCCGATGACAGCGGCCGCTTGCCGGTCAACCTGTTCGCTTAGGTCTGGAGCCTGGATTTGGGTCTGGGTCTGGGACTGGATCTGGACCTGGATCTGGACCTAAGCCCAGGTCTGGCCCCCGGGGCCGATCAGCCCCGGCGCGCCTTGCGGTGGCTGCCGATGGCGGCGATCAGCACCAGACCCATCAACGCCAACGCCAACTTGTCGCCAAATCGCGCATAAGGGGTCAGCCCCGTCATGCCCTGAACCGACACCGGCAGCACGCCCGGCTGCAAGGGCGCGAGCTGGGCCGCGACATGGCCCTTGGCATCGATAGCGGCGGTGATGCCGGTATTGGTGGAGGTCAGCATGGGGCGCGCGGTTTCCATGGTGCGCAGGCGGCCAATCTGCAAATGCTGGCGCAAGGCCCACGAATTGCCGAACCAGCCCAGGTTGCTGACGTTGACCAGGATGGTCGCGCCGGGCTCGCCGTTGGTGCCGGTCTGCAACGCGGGCAGCAGATCGGGGCCGAACAGATCTTCGTAGCAGATGTTGAAGGCGATGTGCTGGCCACCCACCGCGAACGGCGTCTGGCGTGCCGCGCCGCGATCGAAGTCGCCCAGCGGCATGTTCAGCAGGTCCACGAACCAGCGGAATCCAGGCGGCACGTATTCGCCCCAAGGCACCAGATGGCGCTTGTCGTAGCGCATGGCGGTGGTGCCACGCACCAGTTGTTCGATCGGCGTGTTGCCGTCAAAGCCCATCACGCTGTTGGTGTAGCGGTCGCGGCCATCGACCTGGTCGTGCAGGGGCACGCCCATGGCGATCGTCATGTTGCCGCGCGCGGCCACGCCGCGCCAGGCGTCCCAGACGCGCGGGTCCAACTGGTCTTGGAAGATGGGCAGCACCGTTTCGGGCAGGATCACCAGTTGCGGCGCGGGCACGCCCTGGGCGGGCGGCAATGCCGTCATTTCCAGATGGCGCACCAGGCTTTGCTCCAGCAAGGCCGGATCAAATTTCTGCGACTGTTCGATGTTGCCCTGGATCAGCCGCACGTTGAGCGGGTCGCCGGTTGGGGCGGACCAGTCCATGCGGGACAGCGGCCAACCGACAGCGGCAAGCGCCAGCGCGATGCCGGCCGCCATGGCCTGGCGCGAATCCATGGCCTTCTTGCGGGACGGTTGCCACAAGGTGGCGATCGCCGCCGCGACGAAGGCGGCGATGAACGCCATGCCATGCACGCCCAGAATCGGCGCCCAGCCGGCGATGGGGCTGTCCACCTGGGCGTAGCCGATGTTCAGCCACGGAAAACCCGTCAGCAAGACGGCGCGCAACCATTCGAAGCCGCCCCACATCGCGGCCCAGGCCAGGGCGGACGCCAGGATTCCAAGGGGCGTGGCGTCGGCGGTGAGGGGGGCATAGCGGCGCGTCAGCGCGCTGGCCGTGGCGGGAAACAAGGCCAGGAAGGCGGACAAGGCCAGCACGCCGGCCACGGCCAGCGGCGCGGCCAGATCGCCGTAGCGATGCATGCTGATGAACAGCCAGTACAGGCCCACCGCATAGGTGGCGAAGCCGAACAGCCAGCCCCGCAGCCAGGCCTGCCTGGCCGACGGCGCGGTCAGCGTGACGCGCGCCGCGATGGCCAGCATCAGAATCTGCGTGATCGCCAATGCCCAATCGGGCAAGGGGCCGGGCGCGAAGCTCAGGGCGTGCACGGCGCCGGCCAGCGTCAAGCCGGCGGCGCCACGCAGAAGGGTGCTGCGCGGGATACGGCTCATTCGTCGTCGGCGGGGCGGGCGGTTTGGGTGGGATCGTTGCGCTTGACGCGCAGCCAGATGGCGCGGCGGGCGTCGCCTCGGGCCACTTCCATGCGCAGGCCGTCGAATTCGGCGACGTCGCCCCGGCGCGGAATGCGGCCCAACTGGCCGCCCATCCAACCGCCGACGCTATCGTATTCGTCGTCCGGCAACGCGCAGCCGAACACCTCGTTGAAGTGCGAGATGTCCGTGGCCGCCATGACGCGCCACTGGTTTTCGCCTTCGGGGAAGATCTCGTCTTCCTCGGTTTCGTCGAATTCGTCTTCGATTTCACCGACGATCTGTTCCAGCACGTCTTCCATCGTGACCAGGCCCGAAATACCGCCGTGCTCATCGATGACGATGGCCTGGTGGTTACGGCTGGCGCGGAATTCGTGCAGCAGCACGTTCAGGCGCTTGGATTCGGGAATGAACACGGCGGGGCGGACCAGCGTGCGCAATTCGATGTTGGGTTCCAGCATGCAGCGCAGCAGATCCTTGGCCAGCAGGATGCCGATGATGTTGTCGCGGTCGCCCTCGTAGACCGGGAACCGCGAATGCGCGGTTTCGATCACCGAGGCCACCAGATAGGGGATGGGCTGCGTGACGTCCAGCAGATCCATGCGCGAGCGGGGAACCATGATGTCGCCGACGGTGCCTTCGGACACGGCCAGCGCACCCTTGATCATCTTGTAGGACTCGGCGTCCAGCAGGTGGCGATCGTGGGCGGCTTCCAGAATGGCCTTGATGCCTTCGCGGTCCTCGGGCTCTCGGCGCACAAGGGAAAGCAGGCGGTCTAGAAGGGATTTGGTGGCGGGTTTGGATGAGCGAGCAGTGGTCGCTTCAGGAGCAGGGTAAGGGTCAGACATCGTCCGGGAGGACAAGTTATGGAGGGGCCAGCATAACCGAAACTGACCTGCCTTTTGTTACGACGGCCTCGAAAATGGGGCCAAACAACGGCATCTGCGCCTTGCTGGCCGCCATTTTCATAAGATTCGTAAGGGTAGACCCGGACCTCCGGGCCCACCTGAACCCCGCGCTGGGCTCACATGAAAGCCGTGTTGAGCCGGCGCCTGTCGGCTTCAGTCAGCGACGACGTACGGGTCGTTGATGCCCATCTGCGCCAGCGTGGCCGTTTCCAGCGCTTCCATGCGCTTGGCGTCGCGTGCCTTGATGTGGTCGTAGCCCAGCGAATGCAGCACGCCATGGATGGTCAGGTGGGCCGCGTGTTCAAGCAGCGGCTTGCGCTGTTCACGGGCCTCGCGCACCAGCACGGGCACGCACATCACGATATCGCCGCGCGCCACGCCCACGGGGTCCACGCCATACTCAAAAGTGAGCACGTTGGTGGCGTAGTCGCGTTCGCGGAAGTCGCGGTTCAGGCGGCGGCCCTCGGCCGCGCCGACCAGGCGCAGGCTGAGCTCGGCGGCCGAGAAATCAACCAGGCCATCTTCGGCGGCGGCCGTCAGCGCGCGCTCAGCCCACCGACGCAGGCGCCAGCGGGGCAGGCGTGGCTCTTCCACCCCGTATTGCACGGACAGGGACAGCTCAGGCTTCATTTTCAGAGGCGCGGTCGTAAGCGTCGACGATGCGGGCCACCAAGGGGTGGCGCACGACGTCGCGGCTGGTGAAGCGGGTGGTGGCGATGCCTTGCACGTCTTCAAGCACCTTGACCGCGTGGGCCAGGCCGCTGTCCTGGCCGCGCGGCAGGTCCACCTGCGACGGGTCGCCGGTAATGACGGCCTTGCTGCCGAAGCCGATCCGCGTCAGGAACATTTTCATTTGTTCCGGCGTGGTGTTCTGCGCTTCGTCCAGGATCACGAAGGCGTGGTTCAGCGTGCGGCCGCGCATATAGGCCAGCGGTGCGATTTCGATGGTCTGCTTTTCAAACAGGCGCTGCACCTTTTCAAAACCCATCAGGTCGTACAGCGCGTCGTACAGCGGGCGTAGGTACGGGTCCACCTTCTGAGCCAGGTCGCCGGGCAGGAAGCCCAGGCGCTCGCCGGCTTCGACGGCAGGGCGGGTCAGCACCAGGCGCTGCACGGTGTCGCGTTCCATGGCGTCGATGGCGCAAGCCACCGCCAGCCAGGTCTTGCCGGTGCCGGCCGGGCCAACGCCAAACGTGATGTCGTGCTTCAGGATGTTGTTCAGGTAGTCGCGCTGGCGCGGCGTGCGCGGGCGCAGGTCGCTGCGCTTGGTGCGCAGCGCGATGCTGTCGCTTTCGTCGTCCAGGGCGGGCAGCGGGTCGGCTTCGGGGGCCTGTGCTTCCTGCTTGTCTTCCTGGCGGCCGACGCCGATTTCGACCAGGCCCAGCTGGATGTCGTCCACCGACAGAGCGCGGTGCACGGCCTGTTCGTGAAAGCGCCGCAGCACGCGGCCGGCCAGTTCAGCCCGTTCGCCTTCAATGGTGACGCGGCTGCCGCGGCGCGAAAGCTTCACTTCCATGCCATCGGCAAGCTGACGCAAATTTTCGTCCAGCGGGCCGCACAGGTTGGCCAGGTGGGTGTTGTCGCCGTCCAGGTTGACGACGGCGGGCATGCTGCGACGGGCGCGGGAACGGGGAGTGGTCATTCGGCCTCTTGGGGAACGCGGTCCACATCGGCCACCCGGGCGCGCAACGAATTCGTGTGCGCTTCGGTGATGATGACGTCGACCATTTGTCCGATGAGCCGCGCGGGCGCGGCGAAATTCACGATGCGGTTGTTCTCGGTGCGGCCCATCAGCTCGTTGGGGTCGCGGCGCGAGGGGCCTTCGACCAGCAGGCGCTGGCGGGTGCCGACCATGTTGCGGGCGATGGTGGCCGCCTGCTCGTTGATCAACGCTTGCAGGCGCTGCAGGCGGCGCAGTTTCACGTCTTGCGGCGTGTCGTCCGTCAGGTCGGCGGCGGGCGTGCCCGGGCGGCGCGAGTAGACGAACGAGAACGAGGTGTCGAAACCGACGTCCTCGATCAGCTTCATGGTCTTTTCGAAGTCTTCTTCGGTTTCACCGGGGAAGCCCACGATGAAGTCCGACGACAGGGTCAGGTCCGGGCGCGCCGCGCGCAGGCGCCGCACCACCGACTTGAATTCCAGCGTGGTGTAGCCGCGCTTCATGCCGGCCAGCACGCGGTCGCTGCCGGCTTGCACGGGCAGGTGCAAAAACGACACCAGCTTGGGCAGGCGGGCGTAGGCGTCCACCATGCGCTGGGTCATTTCCTTGGGGTGCGAGGTTGTGTAGCGGATGCGTTCGATGCCGGGAATTTCGTGCACGTATTCCAGCAGCATGGCGAAGTCGGCGATCTCGTCCGAGCCTTCCATCTTGCCGCGATAGGCGTTCACGTTCTGGCCCAGCAGCGTCACTTCCTTCACGCCCTGGTCGGCCAGGTCGGCCACTTCGATCAGCACGTCCTCGAACGGGCGCGAGACTTCCTCGCCGCGCGTGTACGGCACGACGCAGAAGCTGCAGTACTTGCTACAGCCTTCCATGATGGACACGAACGCCGTGGCGCCATCAACGCGCGGGGGCGGCATGTTGTCGAACTTTTCGATTTCCGGAAAGCTGATGTCCACCTGCGAGCGGCCTTCGGCACGGCGGCGCGCGATCAGGTCGGGCAGGCGGTGCAGGGTTTGCGGCCCGAACACCACGTCCACGTACGGGGCGCGCTTGACGATGGCAGCGCCTTCCTGGCTGGCCACGCAGCCGCCCACGCCAATCACCAGGTTCGGATTGGTCTTCTTCAGGTGCTGCACCCGGCCCAGATCCGAAAACACTTTTTCCTGCGCCTTTTCACGCACCGAACAGGTGTTGAACAGGATGACGTCGGCCTCTTCCGGGTTGTCGGTCAGTTCCAGGCCCTGGTCGCCGCGCAGCACGTCGGCCATCTTGTCCGAGTCGTACTCGTTCATCTGGCAGCCAAAGGTGCGGATGTACAGCTTGCGGGGGGAACCTGTGCCGGCGTCAGCGGCGGAAGTGTCAGGGACGGGCGCGGCGGGGGGGCCGTCACCGGGCGCGTTGCCGCGCTTGAGGGAGGTAGCTTGCATGATGGTCGCCGTGACGGGTGTAGATCCCGGGGGCTTCAATGAGGTGGAAAGGCGGAATTTTAACCCTTGCGTGGAAATTGTTTCTTTGCCGTGCGTGCGGGTGCCGTTACGATAGCGAGCCGGCTGGGTTTGAGTCGGCAGTAATATCTCTTATTCTCCTTGAGCGTTACCGATGAATCCCGATCCCCTGACGCCCCAGGCTGCCGTTTCGGTGGCCCCAGCCGCGCCCGGTCTATCCCCGCAGAAGCCGATCCGCCACCCTGTTTCCTTAGTGACGTGGCTGCTGCTTGCCGGGGTGTTGGCGCTGGTGGCCGGCGCCTGCGCGCGCTGGATCGATCTGCCGCTGGCCATCTGGATCAAGCAATCTGTCTCCGACGGTGTGAACCTGTCCTTCGAATGGATCGGGGAATTGGGCGAAAGCGGCCCGTACATCGGCGTGGCGCTGGCGTTTTACGTTGTGGGTCTGATTGGCCTGGCACGCGGCTGGAGCAACCCGCTGCGCATGAGCTACGCCAGCATGGCGCGCGGCAGCCTGCTGATGCTGTCCACCCTGGCGGTGGGCGGCTTGATTGTGCTCTTGCTTAAACGTTCGGTGGCGCGGGCGCGTCCCGAGTTGTTTTTCGAGAAGGGCATCTACGGCCTGGGCGAATCCTTTTCGCGCGCACAGCAGTTCAATTCCTTTCCGTCCAGCCACACCTATGCGGCCTTCGCCGTGGCCGTCGTGCTGGCTATCCTGGCGCCGCGCTGGCGCGCGGTCTTTTATCTGTTGGCCGTGCTGGTGGCAATGAGCCGCCTGGTCAACCTGGACCATTACCTGTCGGACGTGATGACCGCGGCCGGCATCGCCTTCGTGGTGGGTCATATGCTGGCGCCGCGCGTGTTGGGCAGCCAGTACCAATGGCCGCTGCGCGCGCCGTGGCGCTGGTGGAAGAAGGCGTAAGCGTGCGTGTTGAATAAAAGAAAGGCCGCGATGGTGTGAACTGACCCCAAGAAGTTGGACAGTTAAAAGCTAAGGGCCGAAGGCCTGGGTCCGGTATTGAACCGGGCTCAGGCCTTTTAGCTTGAGCTTGATGCGGTGGTGATTGTAGTAGTGGATGTAGCGGCGGATGCCGGCCTGTAGCTGCTCGATGCTCTCGAAGCGGTTCAGATGGAAGAACTCCGACTTGAGCGTGCCGAAGAAGCTCTCCATGGCGGCGTTGTCCAGGCAGTTGCCCTTGCGGGACATGCTCTGGGTGACGGCGCGCTCGGCCAGCAGGCGCCGGTAGGCGCGTTGCTGGTATTGCCAGCCCTGATCCGAGTGCAGCAACGGCGTATCCAAGGGTTTGAGCTTGGCGAAGGCCTTTTTCAGCATCTTGGTCACCAGGCTGAACACTGGGCGCTGCTCGGTTTGATAGGCCACGATCTCGCCGTTGTACAGGTCCATCACCGGGGACAGATACAGCTTCTTGCCCTGGACGTTGAACTCGGTCACGTCGGTAGCCCACTTCTGGTTGGGGCCAGACGCCTCGAACTGGCGCTTGAGCAAATCCGGTGCGATCCGGCCTACCTCGCCACGGTATGAGCGATATTTCTTGGCCCGCACTAGCGATTTGATCCCCAGCGCCTGCATCAGGCGCTGCACCGTCTTGTGGTTGATCAGTTCGCCGGCCTGGCGCAGCACCGAGGTGATCCGGCGATAGCCGTAGCGCCCCTTGTTGCGAGCATAGACGGCACCGATCCTGGCCTTGAGCCCGGCGTACTTGTCCGCCGCGCCCTGCGCCTTCAGATGGTAGTAAAACGTGCTGCGCGACAGCCGGGCTGCGCGCAGCAACAATGTCAGCGGATGGGCTGACCTTAATCCTTGGACCATTTGCGCTTTTTGACGAGCGCTTCGGTCCGTTCCGCTTGGATCAAGGCCTTCAATTTTTTTAGGTAGTCGAGCTCCGCACGCAGATAGGCATTCTCTTTGCGCAACTCGTCCTCGGTCATGTCTTTGGGGGTCGGTGCCGGAGGGTATTTATGCGGCATGGGACGTCTACCTTTAGTTCGCGGCGCCAACGCGCCTGCTCCCCCAGCATCATACTGGGCGCGCCAGATGCCGATGCTGCCCGCGTGACGAATGTCATAGAGCGCCGCAGCCTGGCGATCTGACAGGCCATCAAGGTCTATCCGCCCAAGCACCTCCTGCTTGAACGCCGCATCGTAATGACTGAACTTCTTGGCTAGCCCAGCACTGCCGTGCTGCTCGTAGCTCGCTACCCAACGGCGCAGCATCGAATGCTCGATCCCATGGCTGCGGGCCACCTCTCGATAGCCAAGCTGGCCAGCTAAGTAATGCCTTACCGCATTCAGCTTGAATCGCTCATCGTACTTCGTCATGAAAAACACCCCAAAGGTCGGACGGGTGTCCAACTTCTGGGGTGCAGTTCAGGTGATCGCGGCCTTTTTTTCACGGGTGGGTGTCAGGCGAAATTGACGACCACGCGGCGGTTCGTGCGGCTTTTCTTTTCAATCTTGGCGATGGCCACCGCACCGATTTCGCTGGTGTTGCGCACATGCGTGCCGCCACAGGGCTGGCGGTCCACGCCCGGGATGTCGATGATGCGGATCTTGGCCGTGCCGGCTGGCGGCGCGGCGCCGATGGTACGCACCAGGTCGGGCTGCGCGGCCAGTTCTTCGGGCGTGATGCCATTCACGGCAACGTCCAGGCCACGGTTGATCAGTGCGTTCAGGCGCTCGGTCAGTTCGCCTTTTTCCAGGGTGGATTCGGGCAGGTCGAAATCGATGCGCGCGGAGTCGGGCGAGATGCTGCATCCGGTCACCGGCGCGGGCACCAAGGCGCCCAGCAAGTGCAGGCAGGTGTGCAGGCGCATCAGGCGATGGCGGCGCGGCCAGTCGATGGCCACGGTGACGCGGTCACCCACTTGCGGGGCCGCGTCGCCCTCCGGCAGGGCCAGCACGTGCAAGATGCGCTGGCGGTCGTCTGCGTAGACCGTGTCCGCCAATGGCAGCACCCGCCCATCGGACAGGGTCAGCGTGCCGCTGTCGCCGGCCTGGCCACCGCTGCGTGCATAGCAGATGGTCTCGTCCAGCTCGACGCCTTCAGCGGTGACGGCAATGATGGTGGCCTCGCACTGGTCCAGGTAGGGCTCGTCGTCGAAACGTTTGCGGGTGGCGATGATGCGGGTGGCGGTCATGCAGGGTCTCCGGTTTGTAAGGGACGGGGCGCGTTACGCCAGGGTCTTCAGCCCTTGCGGCGTGTCGATCAGCGCGGTCAGGCGCGGCTGCCCGTCGGTTTGTTCCAGGTCGATCAGGGTGTCGGCCCCCATCCAGGTCAGCCCTTGGCGCAGCAGGCCCGCCTGCGGATGGCAACCGGTCAGGCGCACCAGCTTCAGGGGCTGGCGCGGCAGGCTGATGCCGGGGTAGGCGTCCACGTCCCATTGGATCAGCGTGGGCAGCAGGCCGTCGCCCGCCATGTGGCCCGCTTCGCGCCAGGCGGGCAGGCTGCCGTCGTCCGGCACCGTCAGGCGCCAGCGGAGATCACCGCGCGTCATGGGGATGACGGGGGCGATGCGTTCGGGGTGTTCGGCCTGCATGCGGGTCAGGTCCAACGGCGCTTCTACCCGCGCGGCCCAGTGCGCCAGGAAAGGCGCCTGTTCCAGCCGCGCGCGCATGTCGCCCTGGTCCAGTCCGAACCAGCGGGGGCGCTCGGGCGCGGGTGCATCGGGATCAATCGCGATGACCTCCAGATACACGCCGTCCGCCATGCCCAGCACGCGGTTGTGGGTGCCCATGCGCGGGTGCGCGCCGCCGCCCTGGGGCGCGATGCCCAGCAGGCCCGCGACATATTCGGTACCGCTGGCAAGGTCCGCCGCGGCGATGACGAGATGATCGATGGTGAGTTTCATGGTGGTCTATGGTAGCGAATGCGGAAGGATTCGTACCCGTACACCGTGCAGCGACGGGACAGTACAGTTTTGACTTGGTTTGGCGCAGACTTCTTGAGCGATCTAGGCGTTGCATAACACATACCAGGCAGAAAGCACAAAGCCCGTCGCGGGCGACGGGCTTTGGGAAACGCAAGACAGATCAGGATCAGGCGACTTCGCCTTCCTCGCCTTCCTTCTTGACCGGCTTGATCAGGTCTTCGCGCTTGACGCCCATCCACATGGCCAGCGCGGCGGCGACGAACACCGACGAATAGATGCCGAACCAGATGCCGATGGTGAGCGCCATGGCGAAGTAGTGCAGGGTGGGGCCGCCGAAGAACAGCATGGCCAGCACCATCATCTGCGTGGAACCGTGGGTAATGATGGTTCGCGAGATGGTCTGGGTGATGGCGCTGTTGATGACTTCGGTGACGTCGGCCTTGCGGTACTTGCGGAAGTTCTCGCGGATCCGGTCCATGATGACGACCGATTCGTTCACGGAATAGCCCAGCACCGCCAGCACGCCCGCCAGCACCGCCAGCGAGAATTCCCACTGGAAGAAGGCGAAGAAGCCCAGGATGATCACCACGTCGTGCAGGTTGGCGATCACGCCGGCGACGGCGAACTTCCATTCGAAGCGAAAGCCCAGGTACACCATGATGCCGATGACCACAACTAGCAAGGCCATCAAGCCGTTGTGCAGAAGCTCCTGGCCGATCTGCGGCCCGACGAACTCCACGCGGCGCAGTTCCACGCCGGAGTCTGCTGCCTTCAGGGCGGCCAGCACGCTTTCGCTTTGGGTGGCGGACGTTTGGCCTTCCTGAAGCGGCAGGCGGATCATGACGTCGTGCGAGGTGCCGAAGTTCTGCACCTGGAAGTCGGTGTAGCCCAGCTTGGACACCACGCCGCGCACGTTTTCAAGCTGCGCCGTCTGGGCGTAGTTGACTTCCATGACCGTGCCGCCGGTGAATTCGATCGACAGGTGAAAGCCGCGCGTGACGATGAAGAAGACCGCCAGGACGAACGTGACGAGACTGATGATGTTCAGCACCAATGCGTGGCGCATGAACGGGATGGTGCGGTGAATACGGAAGAATTCCATTTTTCGCCTTCGGTTCTTTTCTACGGCGGATGGCTGTGCGCCACCCGCCTTATTGTCAGTTTGCCTTCGGTTTCCAGACTTCGCCGATGGAGATCGTGGTGAGCTTCTTCTTGCGGCCGTAGTACAGGTTGGCCAGGGCGCGCACGCCCACCACCGACGAGAACATGGACGTCAGGATGCCCAGGCAGTGCACCACCGCGAAGCCCCGGATCGGACCCGAGCCGAAGGCCAGCAGCGCCAGGCCGACGATGAGCGTCGTGAGGTTCGAGTCAAGAATCGTGCCCCAGGCGCGTTCGAAACCTTGGTGGATGGCCTGCTGCGGGGAAGCCCCGGCGCGCAGTTCTTCGCGTATCCGCTCGTTGATCAGCACGTTCGAGTCAATGGCCATGCCGAGTGTCAGCGCAATAGCGGCGATACCGGGCAAGGTCAGCGTGGCTTGCAGCATGGACAAGAGCGCCAGCAGCAGCAACACGTTCAGCGTCAGGCCCACCGTGGAGAACACGCCGAACAGGCGGTAGTACACGATGATGAAGGCGGCGATGGCCAGGAAGCCGTACAGCGTCGAATGGAAGCCCTTCGAGATGTTGTCGGCGCCCAGGCTCGGGCCGATGGTGCGTTCTTCGATGATGGACATCGGCGCGGCCAGCGCGCCCGCGCGCAGCAGCAGCGCGGTGTCGGCGGCTTCTTCGGAGCTCATGCTGCCCGAGATCTGCACCTGGCCGCCCGCGATTTCGCTGCGGATGACCGGCGCCGTGACCACTTCGCCCTTGCCGTTTTCGAACAGCAGGATGGCCATGCGCTTGCCGATGTTGTCGCGGGTGACGTCGCGGAAGATACGCGCGCCCTTGGAGTCCAGCGTCAGGTGGACGGCGGCTTGCTGGGTTTGCGAGTCGCGGCCGGGTTGGGCGTCTTGCAGGTTTTCACCCGTCAGCACCACTTGGCGGCGAACCAGGATCGGGCGGCCGTCGCGGTCGTTGTAGCGTTCCAGGCCGAAGGGCACGGTGCCGCCCAGCAGCGCGCCTTGCGCGGTGGGGGAGTCGTCGACCATGCGGATTTCCAGCGTGGCGGTGCGGCCCAGCAGTTCCTTGGCCTTGGCCACGTCTTGCACGCCGGGCAGTTGCACCACGATGCGGTCCGCACCCTGTTGCTGGATGACCGGTTCGGCTACGCCCAGTTCGTTGATGCGGTTGTGCAGCGTGTTGATGTTCTGCTTCAGCGCGGAGTCTTGCACGCGCTGGACGGCGGCGGGATTCAGTGCGCCGATCAGCAGGGGCTTGCCGCCTTCTTCGCGTTCGGCGAATTCCAGGTCAGGCAGGCGGGTACGCAGGGTGGCGATGGCGCGATCGCGATCGTCGTTATTGGCGAACGTGGCGGCAACACCCATGCCCGAGCGTTCAACGCCGGCCACGTTGACCTTCTGGTCACGCAGCACGGAACGCACATCGGCGGCCAGCGAGTCGTAGCGGGCGGTCAGCGCGCCCTGCATGTCGACTTGCAGCAGGAAGTGCACGCCGCCGCGCAAGTCCAGGCCCAGGTACATGGGCTTGGGGGCGAACCAGCCCATGGCGCGCATCCAGGGAGGCGACGCGGGCAACAGGTTCAGCGCCACGGTGTAGTGCGGATCGTCGGCGACGGTGTTCAGGGATTTTTCGATCAGGTCACGGGCCTGCAGTTGCAGGTCGGTTGACGTGAAGCGGGCGCGCACGGTGCCGAGCGTGCCGTTTTGTTCGTAGAAGACGCCTTCGTTCGGGATCTTGGCGTCAGTCAGGATTTGTTCGACCCGGTTCAGCATGGCCGGATCCACCTTGATGGTGGCCTTGGCGCTGGAAACCTGGACCGCGGGGGACTCGCCGTAGAAATTGGGAAGCGTGTACAGCAGGCCAATGATGACCGCGATCAGGACCGTAATGTACTTCCAGAGGGGATAGCGGTTCATTGCCGGCTACTTCATGTCAGGGTGATAAAAGGGCCGCCCGGGCGATGAACGCGGCGGGCGGCGGTGGGGTCCCATCAAACGTAAGAGCCCGACGGGGCTCCTATTAGACGCTTAAAGGGCCTTGATGGTTCCTTTAGGAAGCACGGTCGACACCGACGATTTCTGCATGATCACTTCAACGGGCTTGTCGGCCAGTTCGGACACTTCAACGGTCACGTAGCTGTCATTGACCTTGGTGACTTTGCCCAGCATGCCGCCGGCGGTGACCACTTCGTCACCCTTGGCCAGGGCGGCGATCAGGTTGCGGTGTTCCTTCTGACGCTTCATCTGCGGGCGGATCATCAGGAAGTAGAGGATCACGAACATCAGGACGATGGGCAACATGCCCATCAGCGCATTACCTTCAGGGGCGGCGGCTTGAGCCACGACGAGGCTTGCGGTATCGATAACGGACATTGAATTCTCCTGCGTTTAAGTCTGTTTGGGTTGTTTGTTGCTACGGACGGCCATGCCCGAGTTCTCTATGTAACTACGACACATCGCCATACCCACTAGCTGTCTTGTTATGCGCCCATCCCCGCGCGAGCCATGGATAGGGCAAGCCGGCTATTGTATCCATCTTATTGCCGGCCTTTCACTAGGGGGGGATCCCAATCTATGGGGGCAAAACCCCAATAGAAAAGTCCCCCGGACAAAAAAAGCCCGCTATTCAATGCCGCGGGCGCGGTCCGCGGCGAACTGCGCGCGCCAGGCGTCGAAACGGCCTTCGGCGATGGCTTCGCGCATTTCCTTCATGATAGTCAGATAGAAATGCAGATTGTGCAGCGTGTTCAGGCGCGCGCCGGTGATCTCGTTGGCCCGTTGCAGATGGTGCAGGTAGGCGCGCGAGAAATTGGCGCAGGTGTGGCAAGTGCAACTGGGGTCCAGCGGGCGGGTGTCGTCGCGGTACTTGGCGTTGCGGATCTTGACGTCGCCAAAGCGGGTGAACAGCCAGCCGTTGCGGGCGTTACGGGTGGGCATGACGCAGTCGAACATGTCCACGCCACGGCTCACGCCCTCGACCAGGTCTTCCGGCGTGCCCACGCCCATCAGGTAGCGCGGCGCCTGGGCCGGCAGCTTCGGCGTGACGTGCGCCAGGATGCGCATCATGTCTTCCTTGGGCTCGCCCACGGATAGCCCGCCGATGGCGTAACCATGGAAGCCGATGTCCTGCAGGCCCGCCAGCGATTCGTCGCGCAGCGATTCATACATGCCGCCCTGAACGATGCCGAACAGCGCGTTCGGGTTGCCCAGGCGGTCGAATTCGTCGCGCGAGCGGCGCGCCCAGCGCAAGGACATGCGCATCGAGCGCGCGGCTTCTTCAACGGTGGCGGGGCGGCCATCGATTTCATACGGCGTGCATTCATCGAACACCATGACGATGTCGGAATTCAGCGAACGCTGGATGCGCATGGATTCTTCGGGCGTCAGGAACAGGCGCGCGCCGTCGATGGGCGAGGCGAACTTCACGCCTTCCTCGGTGATCTTGCGCATGCCTTGCAGGCTGAACACCTGGAAGCCGCCCGAGTCGGTCAGGATGGGCTTGTCCCATTGCATGAAGCCATGCAGGCCGCCGTGCTTTTCCATGATGTCCGTGCCCGGGCGCAGCCACAGGTGGAACGTGTTGCCCAACACGATCTGCGAGCCGATTTCCTTCAGCTCGTGCGGCATCATGGCCTTGACGCTGCCATAGGTGCCCACGGGCATGAAGATGGGCGTTTCGACCACGCCGTGGTTCAGCGTGACGCGGCCGCGGCGGGCGCCGCCGTCAGTGGCGAGCAGTTCAAAATTCAGACCAGTCATGGGGCGGAAGACTCGATAAACATGGCGTCGCCATAGCTGAAGAAACGGTAGCGCTGGGCTACCGCGTGGGCGTAGGCGCGGCGGATCGGCTCAACGCCGGCCAGCGCCGACACCAGCATCAGCAGGGTCGACTGGGGAAGGTGGAAGTTGGTGACCAGGGCGTCCACGACGCGGTACTGGTAGCCAGGCGTGATGAACAGGCGGGTGTCGCCCTGGGCGGCGGCCAGGGGCAGGCCGGGCGCCGTGCGGCCTTCGGTCTGCGCGGCGGCGGATTCCAGCGCGCGCACGCTGGTAGTGCCCACGGCGATGACGCGGCCGCCCTTGGCGCGGGTGGCGGCAATGGCGTCCACCGTGGCCTGGGGCACCGTGAACCACTCGGCGTGCATGATGTGGTCGGCCAGGTTGTCGACCCGCACCGGCTGGAACGTGCCCGCGCCGACGTGCAGCGTGACAAAAGCGCGCTCGATACCCAGGTCGGCCAGGCGGTCCAGCGTGGGCTGGTCAAAGTGCAGGCCGGCCGTGGGGGCGGCGACCGCGCCGGGTTCGCGGGCATAGACGGTTTGATAGCGATCGTCGTCGCCCGCGTCGGCCGCGTGCGTGATGTAGGGCGGCAGCGGGGTGGCGCCATGGGCGTCCAGCAAGTCCAGCACGGGGCCGGGGAAGCGGATGTCGAAGAGCTCGCCTTCGCGGCCCAGCACGGTGGCCTCGAAGGCCTCTGCCAGGCGCAACACCATGCCGGGTCCGGGCGATTTGCTGGCGCGCACGTGGGCCAGGACGCGGTCGGATTCGGTGATGCGTTCGACCAGTACCTCGACCTTGCCGCCGGTAATCTTGTGGCCGGCCAGGCGCGCCTTGATGACGCGGGTGTCGTTGAACACCAGCAGGTCGTTGGGGCGCAGCAAATCGGTCAGGTCGGCGAACTGGCGGTCGTGCAATTGGCCAGCGGCGTCCAGATGCAGCAGGCGGCTGCCCGTGCGCTGGGCGGCGGGCGTTTGCGCGATAAGCTCGGGCGGCAGCTCGTAATTGAAATCGGAAACGGTCAGGGACTGGGTCACGCGGATATCTGTCTGTCAGTGAGGGCGGCCCGGAAAACGAGGGCTGGGCCAGCCGGGCGGGCTCGGGGCAACCGGGTATTGTAAAGGCGAAGGTTATCAGGGCCGGAATACAGGGGCGCCCGTAACCGTCGCAGGTTTTGTATGCTCTCGGTTTTGCAGGACGGGCAACAAGGTGGACAGCGCATGACGGGACAAGCGAAGAAGCGGGTGGGCGGGCTCAGGCAATGGCTGGCCGGCGGGCTGCTGGCCTTGTCGGCAGGTTCCGCCTTTGCGCAGGTCCAGGGCTTGCCGCCAGACGTCATCAAGGCGTGGAAGGCCACCAAATTGCCCGACAGTTCGCTGTCGCTGGTGGTGCAGGAACTGGGCGGCCCGCGCATGGTGGCCCTGAACGCCAAGGAACCCCGCAACCCCGCGTCGGTGATGAAACTGGTCACCACCTGGGCCGCGCTGTCGGAGCTTGGCCCCAATTACGTCTGGCGCACTGAATTCATGACCGCGCCGGGCGCCCGGCCCGACGCGCGTGGCGTATTGGCCGGCCCCCTGTACCTGCGGGCGGGCGGCGACCCCCAATTCCTGATGCAAGACCTATGGGCCCTGTTGCGCGAATTGCGGCTGCGCGGGGTCAAGCAGATCAATGACTTGATCATCGACCGCAGCATCTTCGGCCAGGTCGCCATCGACCCCGGCGCCTTTGACGGCGCGCCCGACCGCGCCTATAACGCCAGCCCCGATGCGCTGATGGTGGGCTTTGGCGCGCAGCGCCTGCTGTTCACGCCGGACGCCGCCGCGCAGAAATGGGTGCCCCTGATCGACCCGCCGTTGCCCGGCTTGAAACTCGAGGGCAGCGTGGAATGGAGCGACATCCGTTGCCCCGGCCCGCCCGTGGTCACGACGGAACCGCTGATCACCCAGCAGGGCGTCACGATCCGCCTGGGCGGCAAGGTGGCGGGTTCGTGCGGGGAATTCAGCCTGTACCGTCTGGCCTTGTCGCAACCCGAATACGCCACCGAAATCTTCCGCCTGCTGTGGAAAGAGCTGGGCGGCACGTTCAAGGGGCAGGTCAAGTCCGGCATGGTGCCGGGCGACGCGGTGGTGCTGGCTTCGCACGATTCGCCGACGTTGGCCGAAGTGATCCGCCAGATCAATAAGCGCAGCAACAACGTCATGGCGCGCACGCTGCTGCTGACCCTGGGTGCCGAGCGCGGCCGCCGGCCCGCCACGGTGACCAGCAGCGAGGCCGTGGCCAAGGGCGCGCTGGTCAAGCAGGGGCTGGACATGCCTGAACTGGTCATCGACAACGGCGCGGGCCTGTCGCGCGAGGCCCGGGTGTCGGCCGACAGCCTGGCGTCGATGCTGACCGTGGCGTGGAATTCGCCGGTCATGCCGGAATACATTTCATCGTTCGCCATTGCCGGGGTGGACGGCACGGTGCGCCGCCGCCTGAAGGGCGACGGCACGCTGGGCATGGCCCACCTGAAGACGGGATCGCTGCGCGACGTGCGCGCGATCGCCGGTTACGTGCTGGGCGCCAGCGGCAAGCGCTACGTGGTGGTCAGTATCGTGAACCACGAGCAGGCGGGTGCCGTCCGCGCGTTCGACGACGCGCTCATCGCGTGGCTCGCAGAACAGTAGATGTTGGTTGCCCCCACGCCGCGCGCACTACGTGCGCTTGCTGCCCCCCGAGGGGGCTTTTTCCCCTTGGGGCGGCCCGGCGGGGAAAAGTCCCCTATGCTCCGCGCGGCTTCCAAACCGATTACGATCCTCAGCTATGGCTCGCAAATGGCCTGAGGCGACAACCCCTGTATTTCAATATTCTGGAGAATTACGCACATGCCCGTGCACGAAATCCGCCATCCGCTGATCCGCCACAAGCTCGGGATCATGCGTCGCGCCGACCTCAGCACCAAGAGCTTCCGGGAGTTGTCGCAGGAAGTGGGCGCGTTGCTCACGTACGAAGCGTCCAAGGACCTGCCGCTGGCGCCCGCCACCGTGCAGGGCTGGTGTGGTGAGGTTCAGGTTGAGAAAATCGCCGGCAAGAAAGTCACGGTGGTGCCCATCTTGCGCGCCGGCATCGGCATGCTGGATGGCGTGCTCAGCTTGATTCCCGGCGCCAAGGTCAGCGTGGTGGGCGTGGCCCGCAACGAAGAAACGCTGGAAGCCCATACGTACCTGGAACGCCTGGTCGGTGAACTGGACCAGCGCCTGGCGCTGATCGTCGACCCCATGCTGGCAACCGGCGGCTCGATGGTGGCCGCGATTGATCTGCTCAAGCGCGCCGGCTGCAAGGAAATCCGCGCCCTGGTGCTGGTGGCCGCGCCCGTCGGCATCGACACCGTGCTGGCCAAGCACCCCGACGTGCATATCTACACGGCGTCCATCGATGATGGCCTGAACGAACACGGCTACATCATGCCGGGCCTGGGCGACGCGGGCGACCGCATTTTCGGCACGACGCAAAAGGCGGTTTGAGGCAAGCGGCTACGCGCCGCCATCACCCTCGATATGTTGGCCAAACCATTGCAAGCGCGGCGCCAGCCCGGCCACTTCGCCCACGATCAACAGGGCGGGCGACCGGATGGCGTGTTCCGCCGCCAGGCGGGGCAGGGCTTCCAGCGTGCCCGACAGCACGCGCTGTTCCGGCCGGCTGCCGTTTTCGATCAGCGCGAACGGCGTGTCGGCCGCACGGCCATGAGCCAGCAGGCGGCGGGTCAGCAGGTCTAGCTGACCCACGCCCATATAGAACGCCAGCGTCTGCTTTTCACGCGCCAGCGCCGGCCAATCCAGATTGTCTTCGTCTTCACGGCAGTGCGCCGTGATCAGCCGCACCGACTGCGCATGCTCGCGGTGCGTCAGCGGAATGCCGGCATAGGCGGCACAGGCCAGCGCGGCCGTGATGCCCGGCACCACCTCGAAGCGCACCTTGTGTGCGCGCAGGTACTCCAGTTCTTCGCCGCCCCGGCCAAAGATGAACGCATCGCCACCCTTCAAGCGCACCACCCTGCGGCCGGCTTGTGCATGTTCCACCAGCAGGGCATGGATGCGGGCCTGGGTGGCGTGGTGGTTTTCACCGGGAAGCTTGCCCACGGCAATGCGCTCGGCATCGCGGCGCGCCAGCGACATCACGTCGTCGCTGACCAGGCGGTCGTACAGGATGACGTCGGCTTCGTTCAAGGCGCGCAGCGCCTTCAGGGTCAGCAGGCCGGGGTCGCCCGGCCCCGCGCCCACCAGCACCACGCTGCCGTCGGCCGGGGCCAGCGGCGCGTCCAGAGCCTGGGTCAGCGCGGCTTCGGCCTGCGCGGGTTGCTGCTGGCGCAGCAGGCCCGCCACCGGGCCGTCCAGCAGCCAGTCGTAGAAGCGGCGGCGCGCGCCCAGGTCGGGATGGCTGGCGCGGATGCGCTTGCGGTAGGTCGCGGCCAGCGCGGCCAGTTGGCCCAGCGTATGGTCGAACAGGGATTCGATGCGCTCGCGCACGCGGCGCGCCAGCACGGGCGCCACGCCCGACGACGAGATCGCCACGATGACGGGCGAGCGGTCGACAATGGAGGGCACCTGGAACGAGGACAGTTCCGGGTCGTCCACCACATTGGCAAAAATGCGTCGCGCGCTGGCGGCGTCGGATACCTCGGCATTGGCGCCGCGGTCGTCCGTGGCGGCCACCACCAGCCACACGTCGTTCAGCCAGTCGGGGTTGAACCGGCCGGCCAGATGGCGGACGCGGCCCTGGGCGGCCAGCTCGGTCAGTGCCGGGGTCAGTTCCGGCGCGCCCACGACCACGTCGGCCATGGCTTCCAATAGCGCGAGCGTCTTGCGCTCGGCCACCGCGCCACCGCCCACCACCAGCACTCGCCGACCCTTCAGGTCAGCAAAAATCGGGAAAAGCTTCATCTTGTGCCCGCCTCGGGCGTACCCGGCAAAATATCAGCCGATGATAGGGACGGGCTTACATCCCCACAACTTTTGATTTCTTGAATCCTTATATCCAGAACTTATATCCAGAACTTATTTGGTCAGGCGCTGCCCAGCCACTGGCTCATTTCGACGACCTCGCGCGCCACCTCGCCCAGCCGCTTCTGGCTTTGCATGGCGCGGTCACGCAACAGCCGGTGGGCTTCCTCTTCCGGAATCGAGCGCGTCTTCATCAGGATGCCCTTGGCCTTTTCCACCCACTGGCGCTCGGCCAGCCGCAGTTGCGCGTCGCGCAGTTCCTCGCGCCGCGACTTTTCCATGGCGAAGCGTTCAATCGCCACCGTCAACAAGGGTTCGATGCGGGTTGCCGGCACGTCGCCCACCACATAAGCCGCCACGCCCGCGCGCAACGCGGTGCGGATGGTGTCGCGGTTGCCGTCGTCGGTGAACATGACCACCGGCCGGTCGCTGTGTGCGCTGGCCACACAGACGTTTTCCAAGGTGTCGCGCCCGGGGGCGTCGCTGTCGATCAGCACCACGTCCGGGGCCGCCTGGGCGATGGCAGTGGCCAGGTCGGTGCCGGGCGCCACTTCCGAGACCACGTGTACGCCCGCCGCGGCAAGCGTTTGCCGCAGCGACGCCGCGCGTCCCTCGCCATCATTCAGCAGCATGACCTTCAGCATGTGTTTCCCCCGATGCCGTGGTGCATGCAAGTTCCATGCCATCCCGGATTGCGCGCGCGGCAAGAATCCCACGCACAGCTGCAGGGCGTGGGCGGCACAGGGATGGTGCGCCGCCGCATCGCATCGCGCACCAACTTGGTTCCGTGGCAAATACAACGGTCATCGCGCGCCTACGAATGATTCATCGCAACGCCAATGCTGGCGCGGCATACCGACCGGCCAAGGCATTTTCTTGCGCGTCTGGCACAGCGTTTGCTTGAGTGATATCGGGCGGCCAACGGCGGTCGCCGACGCAACGCGCCGCACTACGCGGCAAGGGACAACGACGTTCCGCTGCGCCAATGGACTGGGTTCCATGGCGCGCGGGACGTTTTTTTTTGCCAGGAGCCATGCATGACGCCAGTAACACGTAGCCCCTCATCCGACCTTGCCCCTCTTGTCGATGCGGGCGCGAATGCCAGCCGCCGCAAGTGGTTGAGCGGCACGGCGCGCGCGGTGGCGGGCGCCGGCCTGCTGTCCTTGGTCGACCCGCTGGTGCGCGCCGGCGCCTGGGCGGCCGGCACGGACGCACCGGAAAAGACCGAGGTGAAGATCGGCTTTATTCCGCTGACCGATTGCGCATCGGTGGTGATGGCGTCGGTGCTGGGCATCGACAAGAAATACGGCGTGACCATCACGCCGTCCAAGGAAGCGTCGTGGGCTGCCGTGCGCGACAAGCTGCTGACCGGCGAGCTCGATATGGCGCACGTGCTGTATGGGCTGGTGTACGGCGTGCACCTGGGCATCGGCGGCCCCAAGAAGGACATGGCGGTCTTGATGAGCCTGAATCAGAACGGGCAGGCAATCTCGCTATCCAACAAGGTGTTGGAAGGGGGCGCGCGCGATGGCGAATCGCTGGCCAAGCTGATGGCGTCCGACAAGCGCGAATACACCTTCGCGCAGACCTTCCCGACCGGCACGCACGCCATGTGGCTGTATTACTGGCTGGCCGCCTATGGCATCAATCCAATGAAAGACGCCAAGGTCATCACCGTGCCGCCGCCGCAGATGGTGGCGAACATGCGCGTGGGCAATATGGACGGCTTCTGCGTGGGCGAGCCCTGGGGCGCGCGCACCATCATGGACAAGATCGGCTTTACCGCCGTGACCTCGCAAGGCATCTGGCAGGACCATCCCGAAAAGGTGCTGGGCACCAGCGCGGATTTTGTGTCGCGCAATCCGAACACGGCGCGCGCCGTCACCGCCGCCATCCTAGAGGCCGGCAAGTGGATCGACGCCTCGCCTGCCAACCGCCAGAAGACGGCCGAAACCATCGCCGCCAAATCCTATGTGAACACGGACGCCAGCGGCATCGTGGACCGCATGCTGGGGAAGTACCAGGACGGCCTGGGCAAGACCTGGACCGACGAGCACGCCATGCGCTTCTACGCCGACGGGGCGGCCAACTTTCCGTACCTGAGCGACGGCATGTGGTTCCTGACGCAGCACAAGCGGTGGGGCCTCTTGAAAGAGCACCCCGACTACCTGGCGGTGGCCAAGCAGATCAACCGCATCGACCTCTACAAGCAGGCCGCGCAAGCCGCGGGTGTGGCCTTGCCCACCAGCGAAACGCGCAGCTCGACGCTGATCGACGGGGTGAAGTGGGACGGCAGCAACCCGGCGGCCTATGCCGACGGATTCAAGGTCAAGGTCTGACCGGAAAACCACAAGAGGGTTTGCTATGACTACTACCGTAACGACTGAGGGCCGGGGTGAGGCGTTTGTCGCCGCTGGCCGCGAGAAACTGGAATCGGCGCTCAAAGCAGTGGCCGGACCGGTGGCCGGCTTCGCATTGTTTGTGCTGATGTGGCAGGTGATCGCGATGCAGATTCCAGAGCTCCCCACGCCGGGGGTGACCTGGCATGCCGCCGTGACGCTGTTTTCCGACCCGTTCTACGACAACGGCCCCAACGACAAGGGCATCGGCTGGAACCTGGTGGCCTCGCTGGAGCGCGTGGCCATCGGCTTTGGCCTGGCGGCGGTGATCGGCATTCCGGCGGGCTTCGCCATCGGCCGCTACGCCGCCATCAACGCCATGTTTTCACCCATCGTCAGCCTGTTGCGTCCGGTGTCGCCGCTGGCCTGGCTGCCGCTGGGATTGCTGCTGTTCAAGGCCGCCAACCCCGCCGCGATCTGGGCGATTTTCATCTGTTCGATCTGGCCGATGATCATCAACACCGCCGTGGGCGTGTCGCGCGTGCCGCAGGACTACTTGAACGTGGCGCGGGTGCTGAACCTGTCCGAATGGAAGCTGACCACGAAAGTGCTGCTGCCGGCCGTGCTGCCCTATGTGTTGACCGGCGTGCGCCTGTCCATCGGCACCGCCTGGCTGGTGATCGTGGCGGCGGAAATGCTGACCGGGGGCACGGGTATCGGCTTCTGGCTGTGGGATGAATGGAACAACCTGAAGGTCGAGCACATCGTCATCGCCATTTTTGTGATCGGCATTGTGGGCTTGCTGTTGGAAACCCTGCTGGTGGCCCTGGCTCGCCGCTTTACCTACACCGAGGAATAGCGCCATGAAGAAATTCGTTCGCATCGAAAACGTGGGCCAGACCTTCCACACCCGCAAGGGCGACTTCGTGGCGTTGCGCGATATCGACCTGACGGTTGAGCAGGGGGAATTTATAACCCTGATCGGCCATTCCGGTTGCGGCAAATCGACCTTGTTGAATTTGATCGCGGGCTTGACCCGCCCAAGCCGTGGCGTGCTGCTGTGTGCCGAGCGCGAGATCACCGGGCCCGGCCCGGACCGCGCGGTGGTGTTCCAGAACCATTCGTTGCTGCCTTGGCTCACGTGCTTCCAGAACGTTTACCTGGCGGTGGAGCGCGTGTTCGGCGCCACGGAAAAGCGTCCGCAACTGGAGCAGCGCACGCGGGCGGCGCTTGAATTGGTGGGGCTGCTGCCGGCGCAAAACAAGCTGCCGCGCGAAATTTCAGGCGGCATGAAGCAGCGCGTGGGCATCGCGCGCGCCTTGGCCATCGAGCCGGGCGTGCTGCTCATGGACGAACCCTTCGGCGCGCTGGATGCGTTGACGCGCGCGCATCTGCAAGACGAGCTGCTGAAGATCGTGGCCAAGACGCGCACCACCACCATCATGGTCACGCACGACGTGGACGAGGCCGTGCTGCTGTCCGACCGCATCGTCATGCTGACCAACGGCCCGGCCGCCACCATAGGCGACATCCTGTCCGTGCCTTTGCCGCGCCCGCGTGACCGCGTGCGGCTGGCCAACGACGCCACGTATCTGGCCTGCCGCGCGTCGGTGGTGGACTTTCTGCATCGTCGCCATGGCAACCCGGAACGGTCGCAAGCCGCCGCTGACATCAACGCCGAGCTGGACCGCGAAGCCGAGGCCTTGGAATCCCCCGACCACGCCGTCCGGGCCGCCGCCTGAACGGCGGCACAGGAGAGCACATGGGCGCGACGACACGCAACACGGGCGCCAAGCCCAAGCTGGTGGTGGTGGGCAACGGCATGGCCGGTATCCGCACGGTGGAAGAACTGCTGGCGCTGGCGCCTGAGCTCTACGACATTACGGTGATCGGCGCCGAGCCCTACACCAACTACAACCGCATCCTGCTGTCCCCCGTGTTGACCGGGGAACAGACCTTGCAGGACATCGTGCTGAACGATGAAGCCTGGTATGCGCGGCATGGCATCCGGCTGCTGTGCAACCGCAAGGTCACGCGGGTGGACCGGGCGCGCCGCCGAGTGCATTGCGACGATGGCACCGAAGCCGCGTATGACCGCCTGCTGCTGGCCACGGGCTCGAACCCGACCATCCTGCCGGTGCCGGGCCACGACCTGGACGGCGTGGTCGCATTCCGCGACATCGACGACGTGAACCGGATGATCGAGGCATCGTCGCGCTACCGCAATGCGGTGGTGATCGGCGGCGGCCTGCTGGGGCTGGAAGCGGCCAATGGCCTGGCCGCCCGAGGCATGAACGTATCGGTCGTGCATTTGGGCGGCGCGTTGCTGGACCGCCAGTTGGATCGTGAAGCGGCGGCGCTGTTACGGCGCAGCCTGGAAGCGCGCGGCCTGACTTTTCTGCTGCAACGCCAGACGCGCGAGATTGTCGCGGGCGACGATGGGCGCGTGCGCGCGCTGCGGTTTACGGATGGCGCAGAGATACCGGCGGACCTGGTGGTGATGGCGGTGGGCGTGCGGCCGAATACGGCGCTGGCGGAAAGCTGCGGCTTGCGGGTGGATCGCGGCATCGTGGTGACCGACACCCTGCAGACCTATGACCCGCGCATCTACGCGGTGGGCGAATGCGTCAGCCATCGCGGTACGGCCTATGGCCTGGTCGCGCCCTTGTTCGAGCAGGCGAAGGTGGCGGCCAATCATCTGGCCATGCATGGCATCGGCCGATACGAAGGCAGCATCACGTCCACGAAATTGAAGGTGACGGGCATCGACCTGTTCTCCGCCGGGGACTTCACGGGCGGCGCGCACACCGAGACGATCGTGCTGGCCGACGCGTTGGACGGTGTCTACAAGAAGCTGGTGATCCGCGACGACAAGCTGGTGGGCGCGTGCCTGTATGGCGACACGGCCGACAGCAGTTGGTATGTGCGGCTGATGCGCGAAGGGCAGGGCATTGGCGCCCTGCGCGACCGGCTGATGGCCGGCGAGTTCGCTGGTGATGCGCTTGATAACGCGGTGGCGGGCGGATAAACCATGGACATGCCGTTGCGTAGGATCGTGCCGCTGGCGAACGAGGGCGGCGCGAACAAGGGCGTCGAAAACGAAGGCGAGCGCGAGCTGCGGTCGGTCTGCTGCTATTGCGGCACGGGATGCGGCGTGCGCGTGCAGGTGCGCGACGGTGCGGTGCTGCGGGTGCGTGGCGATGAAGATCATCCCGCCAATCACGGCAAGCTTTGCAGCAAGGGCCTGGCCCTGGCCGACACGGTGCGGCGAGACGGCGCGCGCGTGCTGTCGGCGCAATGGCGCGAGTCACGCGGCGCGGCGCACCAGAACATTGCCCTGGATCAGGCGTTGGACATCGCGGCGCAAAAGCTGGCCGATACGATACTGACGCACGGGCCGGACGCCGTAGGGTTTTACTTGTCGGGCCAGTTGCTGACCGAAGACTACGCCGTCTTCAACAAGCTGGCGCGCGCGCTGGCCGGCACCAACAATATCGACACCAATTCCAGGCTGTGCATGTCCAGCGCGGTGTCGGGCTACAAGCGCACACTGGGCGCGGATGCGCCGCCCGCCTGCTACGACGACCTGGACCTGGCCGACACCGTGCTGATCGCCGGTTCCAACATGGCGTACGCCCATCCCGTGCTGTTTCGCCGCCTGGAAGCGGCCCGCGCGCGCCGGCCCGGCATGAAGGTGATCGTGGTGGACCCCCGCCGCACGGATACCGCCGCGTTCGCCGACTTGCACCTGCCCATCGCGCCGGGCACGGACGTGGCGCTCTTTCATGCCATGTTGCACGTCATGGCGCATGAAGGGCGGCTCGACCAGACTTACATCGACCGTCACACCGACGGCTTTGACGCGCTGATGAATACCGTGGATGCGTATTCTCCGGCCGTGGCGCAGGAAATTTGCCGCGTGCCGGCCGCCGACATCATCCAGGCCGCGCGCTGGTTCGGAAGCGGCGGCGCGGCGCTGTCGCTATACACGATGGGCCTGAACCAATCCACCCAGGGCACCGACAAGAACGCCGCGCTGATCCATCTGCATCTGGCTACCGGCCAGATCGGCAAGCCGGGCGCGGGGCCGTTCTCGCTGACCGGCCAGCCCAACGCCATGGGCGGGCGCGAAGCCGGCGGCATGGCGACATTGCTGCCGGGCCACCGCGACCCTGCCGTGGCCCAAGATCGTGCCGAAGTCGCGGCGCTGTGGGGCGTGGACCGCCTGCCCGATGCGCCGGGCGCCACCGCATTGGAGCTCTTCGATGCCGTGCTGGCGGGCCGCGTGAAAGTGCTGTGGATTGCGGCAACGAATCCGGCGCAGTCACTGCCCGATCAGGCCCGTGTTCGCGCGGCCTTGGAGCAAGCCGAGTTCGTGATTGTGCAAGAGGCCTACACCGGCACCGAGACGCTGGCCTACGCCGACCTGGTGCTGCCCGCCGCGACCTGGCCCGAGAAATCGGGCACGGTCACCAATTCCGAACGCCGCGTCAGCCGCGTACATGCCGCCGTGGCGCCGCCCGGTGATGCCCAGCCGGATTGGCGGTTGGCGCAGGCGGTGGCGCAGCGTTTGGCGGCCCGCATCGCGCCGGACAAGGTGGCGGGGTTTGCGTACCGCGACGAAAGCGAAGTGTTCGCGGAACACGTGCGCATGACGGCGGGGCGCGACCTGGATTACAGCGCGCTGGACTACGCCATCCTGGATAGGGATGGGCCGCAGCAGTGGCCCTACCGGGCGGGGCAGGGCATGGCGCGGCTGTACGCGGATGGCGTGTTTCCCACCGCCCGCGGCCGCGCGCGGTTTTGCGATGTGCGCTATCAAGCGCCTGCCGACGCGCTGACGCCCGACTTCCCCATGCCGCTCACTACCGGCCGCTTGCGCGATCACTGGCACACAATGGCGCGCACGTCGCTGGCGCGGGTATTGACGCAGCATGTTGAAGAACCGTGGCTGTCCCTGCATCCGGAAACCTTGCAGCGGCTGGGGCTGGCGCCGGGCGCCCTGGCGCGGCTGCGTTCGCGGCGGGGCAGTGTGGTGCTACCCGTGCAGGCAGACGAGGGGCTGCAACGCGGCCACGCTTTCTTGCCCATGCATTGGGGCAGCGCCTACATGGCGGGTCTGGGCGTGAACGCGCTGGCCAGTCCGGCCACGGATCCCTTTTCGCGACAACCCGAATTGAAGTTCAGCGCTGTTGCCGTTGAACCCGCCGAACTGCCGTGGCAGGCGGCAGGCTGGCTGCAAGGCGATTCCGTGGCCCTGCGCGCACGCTTGGCGACCTGGCTGCGCCGCTTTGACTACGCGGTGGTGTCGCCATCCAGCGCGGGCGGCGTGCGCATTCGCGTGGCCGCGGCGCAGGCGCCGGACAATGGCGTGCTCGCCGAATTGGCGCAGTCGCTGGATCTTTGCCAGGCCGACGTAGTGTTCGACGATCTGGCGCAGGGCAAGCTGCGCCGGGTGACCGTGGCGGAGGGCAGCGTGCGCGCCTTCCTGCTGGCGGGGGACCTGCGGGCGCAGGACGCCCTGCTGTCCTGGGCCGCCGGCGGTCAGGCGCCAGCCAGCGTGTCCGCCTTGCTGGCGGGGCGCATCAGCGGGCCGGCGCGTTCGCGGACGGTGTGCGCGTGCATCGGCGTAAGCGAGGCCGCGATCCTGTCGGGCATCGCGCGCGGATGCGATCTGGACGGGCTGAAATCCACCTTGGGCTGCGGTACGGGCTGTGGCTCTTGCGTGCCAGAACTGCGGGCGTTGATCGCCCGCGCCCCGACACGAGTGGACATATGTCAGGCACGGCAACCGGTGTAGTATCAAGCCAGCCGCCGCCAGCCGTGGGCGGCCTGTCCTGAATACTGGAGTGGCTAGTGACGATGCAAAAAATCGCATCCTTGATGTTGTGCGTGGGCGCGCTGGGCGCGGCCGCGTCGGTGCAGGCGGGCGTTTGCGACGCCCAGTTCATGCATGACGGCGGTGCGGTGCAGTTGACCGGCTCGGGCAACCTGGCCCTGGGCGCGGACCTGAGCTTCACCGAAGTTACAAAAAGCAATGGCGACAACTGCCGGGCGCGCGTGCAGGGCGTGGCCACCTTCGGCTACGCGGGCCTGCCACCGGGCAAGTCCAAGCTTGATTACCTGATGACGGTGAAGGGCGGCCAAGCTACCTTCGTGCGCTATGCCACTGCCGGCGAAGCGCCGAAGCCGTCCGAGGGCCAGTTCGACCTGCGCATGCTGGGCCTGTTCGCTTACGACGGCAATCTGAACGCAGGCCAGAAACTGCCGGGTTCGTCGTTCCGCCTGAAGATCGGCAAGGAAGCGCCGGTGGGTGGTCAGCCCAGCACCACGGTTCGCATCGGCGAAAAAAGCGTGGGCCAAAAGACATCGTTGAGCACGGCCTTGGGCAACCAGTCGTGCCACCCCGTCAAGTACACGCGCAACTCGGACCCCACCATGGCCACGTTCCAAGGCCTGACCATTCCCATCCCCGGCATGAACACCACGGTCACCGATTGGTATTGCCCGGCGGTGAATCTGGTGATGAAGCAAGACATCGATCAAGGCGGCGTTAAATCGGCCGTTGAAATTACGCAGATCAAGTAGCACACGGTATCAAGCACGCCTTGCCGCGGGCAAGGCGGCTGGTATGATGTTTTTGTCATAGACACACAACAGGAGCTCAATAAAATGGCCACGAGAAAATCCGAAGAAGTCGCAAAAGAAAAACTCATCGACAGTGTCAAGACCAGCCTGACCGACGCCGAAAACCTGCTGCGCGAAGCAGCCGGCACCACCGGCGACAAGGCCAACGAGCTGCGTGAACGCGCCATGACCTCGCTCAAGCGCACGCGCGAAGCCCTCTACGAAGCACAAGACGCCGTGTTGGAGCGTGGCCGCAAAGCCGCGCGCGCCACCGACGACTACGTGCATGACAATCCCTGGCAAGCCATCGGTGTCGCAGGCGTGACCGGCCTGCTGCTCGGCTTGCTGATCAGCCGCCGCTAAGGGCTTGAGCGTCAAAGGCGGGCACTGCCCGCCTTTGACGTTCCAGACGCCATGGGTCTACGAAAATCTGTTTTCGGCGTTGCGTCCAGCCTGGTCGGGCTGTTGCGAACGCGCTTGGAGCTTCTGGCACTGGAAGCCGCCGATGAAAAGGCGCGCCTGCTCAAACTGCTGGGCATGGCATTTGCGGCGTTGCTTTTCCTGACGCTTGCGGTGCTGGTGTTCACGGTGACGGTGGCGGTGCTGTTCTGGCCCACCGAAGACCGCTACATGGCCTTGGGCCTGTTGGCGGCGTTCTACGGCATTGTCGGCATTGTGTTGCTGCTGGTTGTGCGCCACGGACTGGTCTATGGCGCGCCGCCTTTCGCGGCCACCCTGGACGAGCTGAGCCGCGATGCGGAACTGCTCGAACGGGTGCGTGATGCGCAAGACGACGATCCCCCGGCGCGTCGGCGCGAGGAGGACTGAACATGTCGAAAAGGTCTCCCGTCGTGGATCGCGCCGTGCGTATCGAGCTGCTGCGCGCCCGCGCCGCGATCGAACGCGAATCGCTGGTGCATGACATCGTGACGACCGGCCACAAGCTGGAACCCGCCTCGATCATCCGGGGTCTCTTGCCCCGGCTGGCCTCGGGCGGAGCATCGCGCTGGGCCATGCAGGCGATTACCTTGGCACGGCGCTATCCGCTGGTCAGTTCGTCCGTGTCGACGCTGCTGATGCGGGGCGGCAAACGTTCCAAGCTGCTGAAGATTGCGGGCGGCGCGCTTGTCGGCTGGCAGTTGTTCAAGCTATGGCGCAGCTCCCGCGAGGACGATCAGTAGGGTTCTGCGTTGCACCAAGCAAAAACCCCGCGTTGGGTACAACGGCGGGGTTTTTTTACGGGTGTGGATATGGTCGGCAGCGGCTACAGGCCCAACTGGCCCCAGATATCGTCCACGCGCTTTTTGACGTCGGCGTCCATGGTGATGGGCGTGCCCCATTCGCGCTGGGTTTCGCCAGGCCATTTGTTGGTGGCGTCCAGCCCCATCTTGCCGCCCAGCCCGGACACGGGCGAGGCGAAGTCCAGGTAGTCGATAGGCGTGTTTTCCACCAGCAGCGTGTCGCGCACGGGGTCCATGCGGGTCGTCATGGCCCACACCACTTCTTTCCAGTCGCGCGGGTTGATGTCTTCGTCCACCACCACGATGAACTTGGTGTACATGAACTGGCGCAGAATGCTCCACAGCCCGAACATGACGCGCTTGGCGTGGCCCGCGTACTGTTTGCGGATCGACACCACGGCCAGCCGGTAGCTGCAGCCTTCGGGGGGAAGATAGAAGTCGACGATCTCTGGCAGTTGGCGGCGCAAGAGCGGCACGAAGACTTCGTTCAGCGCGACGCCCAGCACGGCGGGCTCGTCGGGCGGTTTGCCGGTGTAGGTCGAATGATAGATGGGGTTGCGCCGCATCGTGATCCGCTCGACCGTGAAGACGGGAAACCAGTCCTGCTCGTTGTAGTAACCGGTGTGGTCGCCATAAGGGCCTTCCAGCGCCATTTCATAGTCGCTGTTGGGCGGCGGGTTGACGCCTTCGGGCACCACGGGCTTGATGGCGCGCGGGTCGGAGGACGGCAGCAAATGCCCCTCCAGCACGATTTCGGCCCAGGCCGGCACTGACAGGTTGCTGCCGAGTGCCTGCGCGACTTCGGTGCGCGAACCGCGCAGCAGGCCGGCAAACTGGTATTCGGACAGGCTGTCGGGCACGGGGGTGACGGCACCCAGCGTGGTGGCCGGGTCGGCGCCCAGCGCCACGGCAATGGGGAAGGGCGTGCCGGGGTTGGCCAGGGCGTGGTCGCGAAAATCCAGCGCGCCGCCGCGATGCGACAGCCAGCGCATGATCAGCTTGTTCGGCCCCAGCAGTTGCTGGCGGTAGATACCCAGGTTTTGCCGCTTGGCATTGGGGCCGCGTGTGATCACCAGGCCCCAGGTCAGCAAGGGCGCCACGTCGCCGGGCCAGCAGGTCTGGATCGGCAGGCGGGTCAGGTCCACATCCTTGCCTTCCCAGACCACTTCCTGGCAGGCCGGGCTTTTCACATTCTTGGGGCTCATGTCCCACAGCGCGGCCTTCAGCATCGACACCTTGGCCAGCGCATCGCGCAGCCCCTTGGGTGCTTCGGGTTCGCGCAGCGACGCCAGCAGTTCGCCGATATCGCGCAGGGCGCTGACGCTGTCGGCGCCCATGCCGCGCGCCACGCGGGACGGGGTGCCGAACAGGTTGGTCAGCACCGGCATCTGCGCCGGCTGGCCGTCGTGCAGGGCTTTTTCAAACAGCAGGGCGGGGCCTTCGGCACGCAGCACGCGGTCGGAAATTTCGGTCATTTCCAGGCGCGTGGACACGGGCGCGGCAATGCGTTTGAGATCGCCCATGCGTTCGAGTTGGGCGAGGAAGTCTCTAAGGTCGCGGTATTTCACTACAGATCCCAGCGATTTGGTTACATTTGAGGTCGAAAGAGAGGTTAACATTGACTCCCTCTTTTTCCACGCAGGAGGTTTTCATGCCCGATGCGTCAGTGGCCAGCCTGTTCAGGAATATGGCCCAAGGAGTGCACCAGTATCTTGCCGAATGCTTGCGAATTTGCTCAGTCTATCTGGGCATCGCAGTGATTGTGACGGTAAGCATGGGATTTGCCCTGCCCGGTTTGCGCGACCAGGCATTGCAAGTGCACAAAGCCTTGTTGACCGCCCTAGCGCCTTCATCCATGCAATCCGGCACCGATTCCGATGCCGGTTCCGAATTGGGTTCCGACACTGCGTCGGCAATTGCCATGGCCGTACCAACCGCTCCCGCCAGCAATGCCACCGGCATGCTGGGGCCGGCCCGCGTCGCACCGCCGGCGCAGAAAAAGCCGGCTTCGGCGGCAACGGGCCCCCAGGCGGAGGCCTTGCGCAACTATATTTCGCGCAAATACAAGGTGGCCTATGACGCCACCGGTCCGCTGTTGAACACCGTGTACAAGGTCAGCCGCGAAAAGCAGCTTGACCCCCTGTTGGTGCTGGCGGTCATCGCCATCGAGTCCCGCTACAACCCCTTGGCTGAAAGCCACGTGGGCGCGCAGGGCCTGATGCAGGTCATGACCAGCGTGCACCAGGAGAAGTTCGACGCCGTGGGCAAGAACCCGCTGGACCCCGCCGCCAACATCGGCGTGGGCGCCACGATCTTGCGCGATTGCATCAGCCGTCGCGGGTCGGTCGACGCCGGCCTGGCCTGCTACGTGGGCGCCACCGGACCGAACGACAACGGCTACGGCGCCAAAGTGCAGGCGGAACGTCGGCGCCTGGCGCTGGCCTCGGGCATTGCGCTGGCGCGCGACTGACGCCGCCGGCCGGTTGGACACCCAAGCGCGCTTCTTTCCGAAGCGCGCTTTTTTTAGCGTTGCAGCAGTTTGCCGATGCGGGCCACGGCCTCTTCCAGCCGGTCCAGGCCGGTGGCGTAGGAAAAACGCATGGTGTGGCTGCCATGGGTGGGTCCGAAGTCCAGGCCCGGCACGGCGGCAACCCCGGCTTCCAGCAGCAGGCGTTGCGAGAACGCGGCGCTGTCCATGCCCAGGTTGCTGATGTCGGCATAGATATAGAACGCGCCGTCCGGCTTGACCGGCACATGGATGCCCAAGCGCTCGAATTCGGGCAGCAGGTAGTCGCGGCGCTGCTTGAACGCTTCGCGGCGGTGCTCGAAGGTTTTCATCGCCTGCTCGGTGAAGCAGGCCAGCGCGGCGTGCTGGGCCAGGGTGGGCGCACAGATCGCCAGGCTGGCGGCAATTTTTTCAACGGGAGCCACCATGTTTTCGGGCACGATCATCCAGCCCAGCCGCCAGCCCGTCATGTGGAAGTACTTCGAAAAACTGTTGATGACGATGATGTCATCGTCCAGGGTCAACGCCGATTTCGGCTGGCCTTCATAGGACAGGCCCAGGTAGATTTCGTCGACGATGGCAAAGCCGTCGCGCGCGCGAACCTGCGCCAACAGTTCCGCCAATTCGGCATGGGCGATGGAGGTGCCGGTGGGGTTGCTGGGGGAGGCCACCAGCACGCCCTGGGTGGCGGGCGTCCAGTGCTGGGCCACGTCCGCCGCCGAAAGCTGGAACCGTTTTTCGGCCGAACTCGGAATCAAGCGCGGCACGCCGCCTGCCGCCAGCACGAAGTTGCTGTTGGCGGGGTAGGAGGGGTCCGGCATCAGGACTTCACCGCCGTGGTTGACCAGCGCCGCGCAGGCCAGCGTGAGCGCGCCCGATGCGCCCGCCGTGACAATCACGCGCGCCGGATTGATCTTGGCGCCGAACTGGTCGTGGTAGAACTGCGCAATGGCCTCGCGCAGCGGCATCAGGCCGGCGGGTGGGCCGTAGCCGCTCAGGCCGGCGCGCGCGGCGCGTTCCAGCGCTTCCACCACCTGGGGCGGCGCGGTAAAGTCCGGTTCGCCGATGCCCAGGCTGATAATGTCCTTGCCCGCCGCCTGTAGCGCTTGCGCCTGCTTGAAAAGTTCCACTACCTGGAAGGTCAGAAAGTCATGAGTGCGAGCAGCAAGGCGGGGCATTGGATTCTCGAAAAGCGTATTTGAAGCAAAAAGGAATTGTAGTCATGCAGCCATCCCGGCGCGCTTTCCTGCTTGGTAGGCGGCCCGCGCAAACGCCGTGGGCCGCATTTATGCAGCGCTTGACGCTGTTGTGCCAGGGGCAAGTCAATGATTTGGGCGAGAACGGTCCGGGCGGTGCACAGGCCATCCTGACACCCACGCGCGATGCCGACGTGGCCCATGCGCGCACACTGTGCGGCGAGTACCGCGTGGTGATGGCGCTGGAGGGCGCGACGGGGCCTTATGCGCCGTCCGCCAGCCCGCGTTTGCGGATTGATCCGTCGCGCCTGACCGGCTTGGCCCGCTTGGGTGGTGACCCGGCCAGTGACCCGGCGGGCAACCCCGCCCGTTGGCGCGCACAGCCCGGCGTGCCCATGGCGGCGCTGGTCCAGGCTGGCTTGCGGCAGTTCGCGGGTTTTCCGGATGCCATGACCCTGGCCGAATGGCTGGCCGCGCCGGCGCCCTGGCCGGCTGGCCGTTGTGCCGCCTCGGGCGTGCTGACGGTGGATGTCATGTTGGCCGACGGCGTCGAGGAAACCCTGGGACCTTTTGGCGAGGCCGATGTCCAGCCGTTGCGCTCAGCCACCGTGCAAAGCCTTGTGCCTTCGCTGTTTCAGTTGGCCTCGGGCGGCGACGCCTTTGCCACGCGGGACGGCGATCACTGGCTGGGGCGTTACCGGTTGGACGCGCTTAAACCCGAGGCTCCGGCCACCGTCAATCTGGCCCATCTGCTGCTGGGCCACGGCGGGACGCTGGCGTGGGTACAAAGCGTGACGCTGACTGATGCGCCGGCAGCCATGGAGCCGGGTTTCGTGCCGGTTGCGGACTCGGGCCTGGGGGCGGGCCTGGAGTCGGGTCGGAAGCCTGAAGCGCCTTCCTTCCCTCCATCGGAACCGCAAACGCCCGGGCTTGCCACGTTCCGGCTCGACGCGCGGGTCAAGACGCTGTTCGACCCGCATGGTCGTTTTCCCTTATTCCTGCCCAACGAAACCTGACGGTCATTCAGCTTAATGTAAGATTCGGCCGCTTGTCCTGCTCAAAGGGAGAGGCCGCGCAGAGATACCGCGAAGGCCGTCATGGGAATAGAATTCCTCCCTCTGTTTCACTTACCAGCCTGTAGCCGCCCATATGGATGACAACCTTCGCAAAGCCGCCCTTGAATATCACGAGGCCGGCCGTCCCGGCAAAATCTCGGTCACGCCGACCAAGCAACTGACGAATCAGCGCGACCTGGCGCTGGCCTATTCGCCGGGCGTGGCGGCAGCCTGTGAGGAAATCGTGGCCGACCCGGCCAATGTGTTTCGCTACACGGCGCGCGGCAACCTGGTGGGCGTGATCACCAACGGCACGGCGGTGCTGGGTCTGGGCAATATCGGCGCGCTGGCTTCCAAGCCCGTCATGGAAGGCAAGGCGGTGCTGTTCAAGAAGTTTGCCGGCCTGGATGTGTTCGACATCGAAATCAACGAAACCGACCCGGACAAGCTGGTCGAGATCATCGCGGGTCTTGAAGCCACGTTCGGCGGCATCAACCTGGAAGACATCAAGGCGCCAGAATGCTTCACCGTGGAACGCAAGCTGCGTGAACGGATGAAGATCCCGGTTTTCCACGACGACCAGCACGGCACCGCCATCACCGTGTCGGCCGCGTTCATCAACGGCCTGAAGGTCGTGGGCAAGGACATCAAGACGGTCAAGGTGGTGACCTCCGGGGCTGGCGCTGCCGCCCTGGCGTGCCTGGACCTGATGGTGGACCTGGGGCTGCCGCTGGAAAACATCTGGGTGACGGACATCGAAGGCGTGGTCTACGAGGGCCGCACCGTGCTGATGGACCCGGACAAGGCGCGTTTTGCGCAAAAGACGGAAGCCCGCAAGCTGGCGGAAGTGATCCAGGACGCCGACGTGTTCCTGGGCCTGTCGGCGGGCGGCGTGCTCAAGCCGGAAATGGTTGCGGCCATGGGGCCGCGTCCGCTGATCCTGGCGCTGGCCAATCCCACGCCGGAAATCCTGCCGGAACTGGCGCATTCGGTACGTGACGATGTTGTCATGGCCACGGGCCGGTCCGACTACCCGAACCAGGTCAACAACGTCCTGTGCTTCCCGTACATCTTTCGTGGCGCGCTGGACGTGGGCGCCACCACCATCACGCGCGAAATGGAAATGGCGGCGGTGTATGCCATTGCCCAGTTGGCGCAGGAGGAGCAGAACGAAGTCGTGGCCGCCGCCTATGGCACGTTCGACATCTCGTTCGGCCCCGAGTACCTGATTCCCAAGCCGTTTGACCCGCGCCTGATCGTGCGTATTGCACCGGCCGTGGCCAAGGCCGCGATGGACGGCGGCGTGGCCACGCGCCCGCTGGCCGACCTGGAAGCCTACGAAGCGCAGTTGCAGCAGTTCGTCTACCACTCTGGCGCGTTCATGAAGCCGCTGTTCTCGGCGGCCAAGCGTATCGTGCGTGAAGGTGGCCCCGCCCGCATCGTGTTTGCGGAAGGCGAAGACGAGCGCGTGCTGCGCGCAGTGCAGGTGGTGGTTGACGAAGGCCTGGCCCGCCCCATCCTGGTGGGCCGCCCGTCGGTGCTGCTGACCCGCATCGAAAAGCTGGGCCTGCGCCTGCGCCTGGGTGAAGACGTTGAAGTCACCAACCCGGAATACGATGAACGTTTCCATCAGTACTGGACGACCTACTGGGAACGCATGTGCCGTCGCGGCATCACCAAGGAAATGGCGCGCGTGGAAATGCGCCGCCGCATGACCTTGATCGGCGCGATGATGGTGCACCTGGGCGATGCCGACGGCATGGTTTGCGGGTCGGTGGGGGCGTATCACGATCACCTGCGTTTCGTGGATGAAGTGATCGGCCGCCGCCCGGGCCACAACGTGTATGCCGCCATGAACATCCTGCTGCTCAACGAGCGCACGGTGGTGTTGGTGGACACGCACGTCAACGATGAACCCACAGCGGAACAGATCGCGGAATTCACCATTTCGGCGGCCAACGAAATGCGCCGGATGTATCTGGCGCCGAAGGTGGCGCTGCTGTCGCGTTCGAACTTCGGTTCCGGCAGCTCGGCGTCCGGCGCCAAGATGCGCCGCGCGTTGGAAATCGTGCGCGAGAAAGAACCCGAACTGGAAATTGACGGAGAAATGCACGGTGACTGCGCGCTGGATGAAGCGCTGCGCATGCGCATCCTGCCGTCGTCCACGCTGAAGGGCGAAGCCAACCTGCTGGTGTGCCCGAACGTGGACTCGGGCAACATCGCCTATAACCTGCTCAAGACGGCGGCGGGCGGCAACGTGGCGGTGGGCCCGTTCCTGCTGGGCTGCAATGCGCCGGTGCATATCCTGACCTCCAGCTCGACCGTGCGCCGCATCGTCAACATGACCGCGATGACTGTGGTCGATGTCAACACGCCACGTTGAAGTGAGTCCCGCAGGTCCGGCGTGCCCGCGCGCGCCGATCGGCCTGGTCCTGACAGGTGGCGGCGCGCGCGCCGCCTATCAGGTCGGCGTGCTCAGCGCCATCATGGAGCTGCTGGACCCCGACTGGCAATCCCGCTTCCGTAACCCCTTTGACATCATCTGCGGCACATCGGCGGGCGCGATCAACGCCGCCGCGCTGGCCTGCCGCGCCGACCGCCCGCACCTGGGCGTGCGCCGCATTCGCCGGCTGTGGTCGTCTCTCAATACCGACATGATCTACCGCGCCGACGCGCCCGGGCTGATACGCACGGGTGTGCGCTGGCTGGGCTTGCTGTCGCTGGGGTGGATGTATTCGGGGCTGACGCGCAAACGACCGCAGTCGCTGCTGGACAACAGCCCCATGGAAGCGCTGCTGGGCCGGGTGCTGAACTTCGATCATTTGCGCGCCAACCTGGAAGGCGGCGCGCTGTCGGCGCTGGCCATCACGGCGTCGGGCTACACCAGCGGCGAACACCTGACTTTCTACCAGGCGCACGCACCCATCGAACCCTGGCACCGCTATTTGCGGCTGGCCATCCCCACGCCCATCAGTATCGACCATCTGATGGCGTCGTCATCGATTCCGTTTGTGTTCCCCGCGCGCCAGGTGCAGGTGCATGGCAAGGGTGAGTGGTGCGGCGACGGCTCCATGCGGCAGTTGGCGCCGATCAGCCCGGCCATTCATCTGGGCGCGCACCGCGTCATGGTGATAGGCACGGGCTTTCGTGACGATACCCATCCCGAGAACCGCGAAGATTCCCCGCCGTATCCGTCCTTGGCGCAGGTGGGCGGCCATGCGCTGTCCAGCATCTTCCTGGATGGCCTGTCGGTGGACGTGGAACGGCTGGAGCGCATCAATGCCCTGATGGAACACGCCACGCCGGATGGTGTCCAGGTCAATGTGCGCCGCATCCAGGTGCTGACCCTCACCCCCAGCCAGTCGCTGGACACGATGGCGCTTGAGCACTTGCAAGACATGCCCGCACAAGCGCGTGCTCTTTTCCGCGTACTCGGTGTATCGTCCGATCCAGGCCGTCCTGGGGGCGGTGCGCTGATGTCGTATCTGCTGTTCGAATCCAGCTACACCAAGCGATTGATTGAACTGGGTTATGCCGATACGATGCAGCGTAACGAAGAAGTGATCGCCTTTTTCAAGGAGGCTCAGGCATGACGCGCAATGGCCAATCTACGTTGCAGAAGCAGCTTCTGCGCGGGGGAGCGCTGCCTCATGAGGGGCTGGACAAGAAGGCCGTCGTGGATGCCTCCCACGAGCTGGGCCTGTCCTTGTTCGTTGCCAACTGCGACCCCGCCCGCAGCCGTTCCGCGGTACTGCGCGCCATCGTCAAGGCGGTGGACTTTCCCGAATACTTCGGCGGCAACCTGGATGCCCTGTACGACTGCCTGTGCGATACGGTCCTGGATCACAAGACGGGCGTCGTGTTGTGGCTGTACCGGTTGCACTCCGGCGACCCGGTGCTGGAAGAAGACGCCGCCCGTATTGAAACCGTATGTTCTGATGCGGCGGATTTCGCCCGCGAGAACGGTCGTATTTTTGCGTTCGTCATTGAGCACGCGGGCAAGCACCCCGATCCGGAACCCGGCATCGCGGCAGCGCCCTATGGCGAAAACGACTGAAGGCGTAACCGCCTGAGCGTTTGATGGTTCGGCGGGGGTTGCGGCTTGGCTGCTGCTTGGTGGTCGCTTTGGTGGTCGCTTTGGTGGTCGCTTGGCCGCCCGGCGGTCTGACTGCTACCAGCCCAGCAACGCGCTGACAGCCGACAGCAGCGCCAGCCCGGCAGTTTCGGTGCGCAGCACGCGCGGACCGAATCGCACGGCCTGCACGCCCGCCTGGCGGGCCAGGTCCAGTTCCTTGTCCGACCATCCGCCTTCAGGCCCGACCAGCAAGGTCAGCGCGGGTAAGTCGGGCGTGGCTCGCAGCTTGCCGGCCAGATCGTCAGTGGCTTCCGGATGACACAAAAGGCGCAATCCGTCGGCGGGCTGGGCCAGCCAGTCAGCCAGCGTTTGCGGTGCATCCACAGCCATCAGACGATTGCGGCCGCACTGTTCACTGGCGGATTGTGCAATGCGGTGCCAATGCGCCACGCGCTTGTCGAGCCGGGCGCCGGATAACTGCAACACGCTGCGTTGCGCGGCGATGGGGCTGACCCGGGCCGCGCCCAGTTCCACGGCCTTTTCCACCACCCAATCCATCTTGTCGCCAGACGGCAAGCCCTGTACCAGCGTGATGCGCCCGGCCAGTTCGGCTTCGCGGGGGTTGAAGTCGCCCAGTGTGGCGAAGCCTGCCTTGCCATCGACCTCAAGCACGGCCGGGTATTCGCCGCCTTGGCCATTGAACAGCACAACGGTTTCGCCGGCTTTCAGCCGCAGCACGCGCAATGCATGGTGCGCCAGGGCGTCCGGCAGGGCGACACGGGAGCCGGCAACAAGGGGAATGTCGCAGAAAAATCGGGGGGCGGACATGGGCGTTCGGGCGCGGGGCGCGGCCGTTCAGGTTATTTGAGCGCGTAGCCTACCACCTTGACCCCCCATTCCAGGAAGGTCGGGGCGCTGGACGCCAGGTTCAGGCCCAGCAGCGTCAGAAACCCCACCGTCATTTTCTTGTCCAGGCGCATGAACTGGGTACGCAGGTCGGCCAGGTCTTCGTGGGTGGCGAAACGCTTGAGTTCTTCGCGGGTGGGCAACTGCGCGATCTGATTGCGGATTTCGGCCAGTTCTTCGCGGCGCGCGAAAGGGGCAATCATGGCGGCCATTTCTTCGCGGCGAGCGAAGGGGGCGATCATGGCGGCCATTTCGTTGCGCCAGTCTTGCTGAAGCTTGGCGGCCAGGTCGGCTTCGCCCTTGATCTGGGCGCGCTCCAGCGCGCGTGCCAAGGCAACGGCACGTTCTTCGCCCACGGCATTTCGCAGGGCCATGAAGCCTTCGATGGGGATGGTCAGATTCAGCATGAGGCCCATGGTAGGGGACTCCATCAGAGAGGTACAGGGCACCATGCTGAATGTCGGACTACTTTCCCGCAATTGTGGGAGCTACGCTGATATTTCCCCGGGGGCGATACGCTTCATTACATCGGGCTTAAGAGCGATGGCGTGAGGGAAATCCCCTGATGCTAAAATCGTCTGCTTCGCAACCCACTCAACTGGCCCCTATATTTCCCGTAGGCGCGCCAGCTTCAAAGAGCCTTCCGAATGAGCAATCCGACCGCCCCTAAACTTGCCTTGGCGGATGCCATCCGCGCCCTCGCGATGGATGCTGTGCAACAAGCGAACTCCGGGCACCCGGGTGCTCCCATGGGCATGGCGGAAATCGCCCAAGCCTTGTGGACGGGCAACCTGCGCCACAACCCGAAGGATCCCGCCTGGGCCAACCGCGACCGCTTCGTGCTGTCCAACGGCCACGGCTCGATGCTGATCTACGCGCTCTTGCATCTGACGGGTTACGACCTGTCGATCGACGAGCTCAAGAATTTCCGCCAGTTGCATTCCAAGACGCCGGGCCACCCCGAAGTGGGCATCACCCCGGGCGTGGAAACCACCACCGGCCCGCTGGGCCAGGGCCTGGGCAACGCCGTGGGCATGGCGCTGGCCGAAGCGCTGCTGGCGGCTGAATTCAACAAGCCCGGCCACACCATCGTCGACCACCACACCTACGCCTTCACGGGCGACGGCTGCCTGATGGAAGGCATTTCGCACGAAGTGTGCTCGCTGGCCGGCACGCTGAAGCTTTCCAAGCTGGTCGTGCTGTATGACGATAACGGCATCTCCATCGACGGCCACGTCGAACACTGGTTCGCCGACGACACCGCCAAGCGCTTCGAAGGCTACGGCTGGAACGTGATCCGTGGCGTTGACGGCCATGACGTCGCCGCCGTGGACGCCGCCATCAAGGCTGCGCGTTCGCAATCGGAAAAGCCCACGCTGGTGGTCTGCCGCACCGTCATCGGCAAGGGTTCGCCCAACATGGCCGGCACGCACAACGTGCACGGCGCGCCGCTGGGCAAGGACGAAATCGCCGCCACGCGCGCCGCGCTGGGCTGGTCGTCGGAACCCTTCCAGATCCCGCAAGACGTCTACGACGGCTGGGATGGCCGCAAGTCGGGCGCCGCCGCGCAAGCCGAATGGCAAACCGCGTTTGACGCCTACGCCGCCGCATTCCCCGCCGAAGCCGCTGAATTCACGCGCCGCATGAAGGGCGAAATGCCCGAGGGCTACGCCGACCAGTTCAAGGCCTTCCTGGCCTCGACCCTGGAAAAGGCCGAAACCGTCGCCACCCGCAAGGCCTCGCAATTCGCGATCGCCGCGCTGGCGCCGCTGCTGCCCGAAATGCTGGGCGGCTCAGCCGACCTGACCGGTTCCAACTTCACCGACTGGAAGGGCGTTGCCGCCGTTCGCGCCGGTGACAAGGGCATCCAGTTCGGCCGCCACATCAACTACGGCGTGCGCGAATTCGGCATGGCCGCCATCATGAACGGCGTGGCCTTGCATGGCGGCTACCTGCCCTTCGGCGGCACGTTCCTGACGTTCTCGGACTACTCGCGCAACGCCATCCGCATGGCCGCGCTGATGAAGCAGCGCGTCGTACACGTGTTCACCCACGACTCGATCGGCCTGGGCGAAGACGGCCCGACCCACCAGTCCATCGAACACGCGGCCAGCCTGCGCTTGATTCCCAACCTGTCCTTGTGGCGTCCTTGCGATACGGCCGAAACCGCCGTGGCCTGGAACGCTGCCGTGACGCGCCCCACCAGCATCGGCATGGATGTGCATGACGGCGGCCCGACTGCCCTCTTGCTGTCGCGCCAGAACCTGCCGTTCGTGCCGCGTGACGCGGCTACCGTCGACGCCATCGCTCGTGGCGGCTATGTGCTGCGCGATGCCGAAGGCGCCCGCGCCGTCATCATCGCCACTGGCTCGGAAGTGGCCATTGCGCTGGACGCGCAGGCCCAACTGACCAAGGACGGCATCGCCGTGCGCGTGGTCTCCATGCCCAGCACCGACGTGTTCGACAAGCAAGACGCCGCCTGGAAACAATCCGTGCTGCCCAAGGGCCTGCCGCGCGTGGCTGTCGAAGCCGGCGTGACCGCCTTCTGGCACAAGTACGTGGGCCTGGAGGGCGCCGTGGTCGGCATCGACCGCTACGGTGAGTCCGCCCCGGCCGGCGCATTGTTCAAGTTCTTCGGGCTGACCGCCGACAAGGTGGCCGAGACCGTCAAACAGGTTTTGTAAAAAAGGAGCTTAGTATGACTATTCGCGTCGCCATCAACGGTTACGGTCGCATCGGCCGCAACATCCTGCGTGCCCACTACGAAGGTGGCAAGAAGCACGATATCGAAATCGTCGCCATCAACGACCTGGGCGATCCCAAGACGAACGCGCACCTGACGCGCTACGACACCGCCCACGGCAAGTTCCCGGGCACCGTCGAAGTCGACGGCGACTTCATGGTCGTCAACGGCGACAAGATCCGCGTGCTGGCCAATCGCAACCCGGCTGAACTGCCCTGGGGCGAGCTCAAGGTTGACGTGGTCCTGGAATGCACGGGCTTCTTCACGACGAAGGAAAAGGCCGGCGCGCACATCAAGGGCGGCGCCAAGAAAGTCATCATCTCGGCCCCGGGCGGCAAGGATGTGGACGCCACCATCGTGTTCGGCGTGAACCACGGCGTGCTCAAGTCGACCGACACGGTCATCTCGAACGCTTCGTGCACCACCAACTGCCTGGCCCCGCTGGTCAAGCCGCTGAACGACAAGCTGGGTCTGGAAAACGGCCTGATGACGACCGTTCACGCCTACACCAACGACCAGGTCCTGACCGACGTCTACCACGAAGACCTGCGCCGCGCGCGTTCGGCCACGATGAGCATGATCCCCACGAAGACCGGCGCTGCCGCTGCCGTGGGCCTGGTGCTGCCGGAACTGAACGGCAAGCTGGACGGCTACGCCATCCGCGTCCCGACCATCAACGTGTCGCTGGTTGACCTGTCGTTCGTGGCCAGCCGCGACACGACCGCCGAAGAAGTGAACAGCATCCTGAAGGCCGCGTCGGAAGGCGAGTTGAAGGGCATCCTGGACTACAACACCGAGCCCCTGGTTTCGGTGGACTACAACCACAACCCGGCCTCCAGCACCGTTGATGCGTCGCTGACCAAGGTCTCGGGCCGTCTGGTCAAGGTCTCGTCCTGGTACGACAACGAGTGGGGCTTCTCGAACCGCATGCTCGACACCACCGTCGCGCTGATGTCGGCCAAGTAAGCAACACGGTCAGTCCATAGGGGACGGATTTGTTTTCCGCCAATGCGGAAAATGGGTTCGTCCCCTTTGTTCGCCTATCGTAGGAAAGCAAATATGTCCAAGGTCAATACCCTGTCCGCGCTGGCCAAGTCCGGCGCCCTGTCCGGCAAGCGCGTGTTCATCCGTGCCGACTTGAACGTGCCGTTCGATGACACCGGCCGCATTTCCGAAGACACGCGCATCCGCGCCTCCGTGCCCGGCATCCGCCTGGCGCTGGACGCCGGCGCCGCCGTGATGGTCACGTCCCACCTGGGCCGCCCGAAAGAAGGCGTGCTGACCGACGCCGACTCGCTCGCCAAGGTCGGCCAGCGCCTGTCCGAACTGCTGGGCATGCCCGTGCAGTTGGTGCGCGACTGGGTCGATGGCGTCCAGGTGGATCACGGTCAGGTCGTGCTGCTGGAAAACTGCCGCGTGAACGTCGGCGAAAAGAAAGACGACGAAGCGCTGGCCAAGAAGATGGCCGCGCTGTGCGACGTCTATGTGAACGACGCGTTCGGCACGGCCCACCGCGCTGAAGCCACCACGCACGGCATCGCGCGCTTTGCGCCCATTGCCTGCGCCGGCCCCTTGCTGGCAGCCGAGCTCGACGCCCTGGGCCGTGCGCTGCACGAACCCAAGCGCCCGCTGGTCGCCATCGTGGGCGGTTCCAAGGTGTCGACCAAGCTGTCCATCCTGCAATCGCTGGCCGACAAGGTCGACCAGTTGGTGGTGGGCGGCGGCATCGCCAACACCTTCCTGCTGGCCGCTGGCCTGCCGATTGGCAAGTCGCTGGCCGAACCCGACCAGGTGGATCAGGCGCGCGCCGTGATCGAACTGATGAAGCAGCGCGGCGCGGCCGTGCCGATTCCGGTGGACGTGGTGTGCGCGAAGGCGTTCGGCGCGGATGCTGAAGCGACGGTGAAAGCCGCCACCGATGTGGCCGACGACGACATGATCCTGGACATCGGCCCGCAGACCGCGGCGCAGTTGGCCGAGATCCTGAAGAAGGCCGGCACCATCGTCTGGAACGGCCCGGTGGGCGTGTTTGAATTCGACCAGTTCGCCAACGGCACCGAAGTGGTGGCGCGCGCCATTGCGGAATCGGACGGCTTTTCGATCGCCGGCGGCGGCGACACGCTGGCCGCCATCGCCAAGTACGGCATCGGCGAACAGGTCGGCTACATCTCGACGGGCGGCGGCGCGTTCCTGGAATTCCTGGAAGGCAAGACCCTGCCGGCGGTAGCGGTGCTGGAAGCACGCGCAGCGTAATGATGGATCATTCGCGCAATATCCCATCGTAGGATGGGTGTAGCTTGAGACGGTCTTTGCAATAGCGCTGCAAGGTAGCGCGCGAAACCCATCAAGCGGCATACGCATGTGGCTGATTCGGCCATTGTGCCTGTGCTGCTTGATGGGTTTCGCGCGTTTGGGACTTGTGTTCTTCTTTGCGTCGGGCTCGCGCTGCACCCATCCTACGTGCCATTGAACGGCTTTTTTTAAGCGACCCGCCTTATTCCTTTTTGGCGGCGGAGATCTTCCTTCGAACCTGCGTGCTCGGTGCTGCGCGTTCGCGCAATATCCCATCGTAGGATGGGTGTAGCGCGAGACGGTCTTTGCAATAGCGCTGCAAGGTAGCGCGCGAACCCATCAAGCGGCATACGCATGTGGCTGATTCGGCCATTGTGCCTGTGCTGCTTGATGGGTTTCGCGCGTTTGGGACTTGTGTTCTTCTTTGCGTCGGGCTCGCGCTGCACCCATCCTACGTGCCATTGAACGGTTTTTAAGCGACCCGCCTTATTCCTTTTTGGCGGTGGAGATCTTCCTTCGAACCTGCGTGCTCGGTGCTGCGCGTTCGCGCAATATCCCATCGTAGGATGGGTGTAGCGCGAGACGGTCTTTGCAATAGCGCTGCAAGGTAGCGCGCGAACCCATCAAGCGGCATACGTATGTGGCTGATTCGGCCATTGTGCCTGTGCTGCTTGATGGGTTTCGCGCGTTTGGGACTTGTGTTCTTCTTTGCGTCGGGCTCGCGCTGCACCCATCCTACGTGCCATTGCAGATCGGGTTTTTAACCGACCATTCTTATTCCATTTTGGCGCCGGAGATTTTCACGATCTCTGCGTAGCGCTTGATTTCCGACTGGATGAACGCGCCGAATTCTTCCGGGGATTGGCCGGCCGGCACCAGCGCGCCCATGTTTTCCATGCGCTGCTTCACGTCCGGACTGGCCACGACTGCGTTGACCTCCTTGTTCAGGCGCTGCACCACGTCCGGCGGCGTGCCGGCGGGCGCCACGATGCCGTACCAGGCCGACGCATACATCTTCGGCACGCCTGCTTCCTCGAAGGTGGGCACGTTCGGCAGCGCCGGCAGACGCTGGTGCGAGGCCACGGCCAGTGCGCGCAGGGCGCCGGCCTGAACCTGGGCCAGCGATCCGGTGTCCAGCATCATGTCCACTTGTCCGGCCAGCAGGTCCGACACGGCCGGGCCGCTGCCCTTGTACGGAATGTGCATCACATCCGCGCCCGTCAGGTGCTTGAACATCGAACCCGCCAGATGCTGCGACGAGCCCACGCCGCCCGAACCGTAATTCAATTTGCCGGGTTGCGCCTTGGCGGCCGCGACCACGTCCGCGACTGAATTAAAGGGTGACTGCTTGGGCACTTCAAGAATGTTGGGAATTTCGGCCACGAAAGCGACCGGCGCGAAGTCCTTCGCCGCATCGAAGCCCAGGCGCGAATACAGGTGCGGATTGGCCGCGTTGGTGGAACTGGTGGCCATCAAGAGCGTGTAGCCGTCGGCCTTTTCACGCACGAAAGACGCGGTGCCGATATTGCCGCCCGCGCCGGCCTTGTTGTCCACGATCACCGTCTGGCCCAATCGTTCGGACAAGCGCTGCGCCAACAGGCGGCCCAACGAGTCCGTGGCGCCGCCCGGGGGCCAAGGCACCACCAGCTTGATCGGGCGGTCGGGATAGGTTTGCGCATGCACGGCAGGGGCAACGCCCGCGGCAAAGGCGGCCAGGATAAGCGCGCGGCTGGCGCGACGCAGGAAAGCGTAGGACATCAAGTCTCCAGAAGTGCCGGCCCTGTCCTTCGCGTCGGCTGGTCGATGCGGGCGGGCCATGTCGGTGTGCAAGGCGCGGTGAATTGCCGCTGTTCTTATGCGGGGGACTCTACGCAATCCGGCTTTTCGATAAAAGAGATAAATATGCAACGATCTTCATTCTAAAAAGGAATGAAATGCGTGGGCTTGTTGATTTGAATCGGGTTTAACTAGCACCGTCTGGTGTAGCCTTTGCGGTCTATGTGCCCCGTCGCGCAACATCATCAATCAGGTCATCTCGCAGCATCATGAACCTACGCTTCTTCCCCGGCCTGAACAATTTCCGTGGCATCACCCGAGACTCGGCGCGGCGCGATGTCATGGCAGGGCTAAGCGTGGCGGCGGTGGCCTTGCCGGTGGGCCTGGCCTATGCCGCGATGATGGGCGTTCCCCCCGTCGCCGGCCTGTGGGCCGCCATTGCGGGCATGCTGGGCTATGCGCTGTTCGGCTCGTCGCGCACCCTGATCGTGGGCCCGGACACCGCCACCTGCACGCTGATCGCCGCCACCCTGACGGGCATGGCGCTGACGTCGCCCGAAGACCGGCTGGTGGCCGCGACCGGCATTGCGCTGACCGTGGGCGTGGGCTGCCTGATCGCCCGCGTGCTGCGGCTGGGCGTGTTGGCCAACCTGCTGTCGCGCCCCGTCCTGATCGGCTACATGGCCGGCGTGGCGATTACCTTGGCGGTGTCGCAGATGAGCGGGCTGACGGGCGTGGGGCTGCGCAACAGCGGCCTGGTGCATCCGTTTCTGGAGCTGTCCCGGCGTATTCAGGAAATTCAGATTCCGACTCTGATCCTTGGGCTGGCCTCGTGCGCGCTGTTGGTAGGCGTCAAGCGCTGGCGGCCGACCTGGCCCGGTCCGATTCTGCTGGTCGTTGGGGGCTGCCTGTTGTCGTGGCTGTTTGATTTTCCCAGCCTGGGCATCGCGGTCGTGGGCGAAGTGCCGGCCGGCTTGCCGGGCATCAGCCTGCCCGTGCGGCTGGAAGGCGTGGACAGCATGCTGCTGGGCGCGGCGGGGGTGCTGGTGGTCAGTTTTTCCAGCGGCATCGTCACGGCGCGCAGTTTTGCCGCCCGCACCGGCGAACACGTGGACCCCAATCGCGAACTGGTGGGCTTTGGCGCGGCCAACGTGGCGGCGGGCCTCTTTCAGGGCTTTGTCGTGACGGGGGCCGATTCGCGCACGGCGGTGGGGCTGGTGGCCGGGGGCTCGTCGCCGCTGGTCAGCGTCAGCGCGGCCGTTGCCTTGGCGATCGTCGTGGGCTTGTTGAGCGCGCCGCTGTACTGGCTGCCGCAAGCCGTGCTGTCGGCCATCTTGCTGCTGGCGGCGGCCAGCCTTTTCGATGCCAAGGCCTTCATGCGCCTGGCACGCATTTCCCGCATCGAACTGGCTTTTGGCATTTTGGCGGCGGTGGGCGTGGTCGGCTTCGGCGTGTTGCAAGGCGTGGCGGTGTCGGTGGGCGCGACCCTGCTGTACGCCATGTATGTATCAGGCAACCCGCGCGACGCGCTGCTGGGTCGGCTGCCCGGCGAGTACGTGCTGGGCAAGCTGCATCTGAACCCCGACGCGCAGCCCGTGCCGGGCGTGGTGATCTGGCTGTTTGAATCGTCGGTCTGGTTCTTCAACGCCGATGCCTTCCGGCGCCGCGCGCGCGAAGTCATGGATCAGGCGGGTGACGCCACCTGGTTCGTGCTGGACGCCGAAGCCATGACGCAGGCCGATGCCGATGCGGTCGAAGCACTGTATGAGTTGAAGCGCGAACTGGATGCGCGCCACATCAGCTTGCTGGTGGCGGGCGGCCACGGCCAGTTCCGCATGGCGCTTGAACGTTCGGGGCTGGTCAAGAAAATTGGCCGCGACAAGATTTTCGGCAGCGCCGAACAAGCGGTCGAGGCAATAGAGCGATGGCGCCAGGGGCCGCCGGACACTCTTGCCTGAGCCTAATCGATGATGTGATAGCCGCCGTCGATGTACAGCGTCTGCCCGGTCATGAGCCGTGCGGCGTCGGTGGCCAGCCACGCGGTGGCTTCGCCCACATCGTCGATGGACACCAGGCTGCGCGCGGGCGCCTTGGATTGCGCGCGGTCCAGCAGCGCGTCGAATTCCGCAATGCCGGAGGCGGCGCGCGTTTTCAGTGGCCCGGGTGAAATGGCATGTACGCGGATGCCTTGCGGGCCGAGTTCGGCGGCCAGATAGCGCGTGGCCGATTCCAGCGCTGCCTTTACCGGCCCCATCATGTTGTAGTGCTCTACCACCATCTGTGAGCCGTAATAGCTCATGCAGAACAGGGCGCCGCCCTTGGTCATCAGCGGTTCGGCCAGCTTCGCCATGCGGATGAACGACCAGCACGACACGTCCATGGCTTGCAGGAAGCCTTCGCGCGAGCAGTCCGTCACGCGGCCATGCAGGTCGTCGCGCGGGGCGAAGGCGATGGAGTGCAGCACGAAGTCCAGGTGACCCCATTCGGCCGTGATGCGGTCGAACGCCGCTTCCAGTTCGCCGTCGTTCAGCAGGTTCAGCGGCATCAGCAACGGCGCGTCCACTTGGCGCGCAAGCGGCTCGACGTGGGGCAGCGCCTTGTCATTCAGATAGGTCACGGCCAGTTCGGCGCCCATGGCGCGAAACGCCTTGGCGCAGCCCCAGGCAATGGAATCGGCGTTGGCGATGCCGGTCACCAGGCCGCGCTTGCCGGCCAGCGGCAGCGCCGCGTTCGAGGTAGGGGCGTTCATCGTGGGCTCACTCGCGGTTGGGGCATTCTTGGCGCATTCATTGTTGGCGAACCAGGGCCAGCGTGTGTTGGGCAATGATCAGCTCTTCGTTGGTGCGGACCACATACACGCCGATGCGGCTGTCGTCGCTGGAGATGCGCGGCCCTTGATGGGCGTTGCGTTCCGGGTCCAGCCTGATGCCCAGCCAGCTCCAATGGTCAGCGATCATCTGCCGGATCTGGGGCGAGTTCTCGCCCACGCCGGCGGTGAACACAATGCCGTCGATGCCGTTCATGGCGCAGCCCAGGCCAAGCATGCCTTCGGCCACGCGCCACGCGAAATACTTCAGCGCCAGCTTGGCCGATGGCGCGTCGCTGGCCAGCAGTTCGCGCATGTCGTTGCTGATGCCCGACAGGCCCTTCATGCCGCAGTCGTGATAGAGCAGGTGCTCGATCTGGTCGTGGTCCATGCCGCGCTCCATCATCCACAGCACCACGCCCGCATCCAGCCGGCCGGGGCGCGTGCCCATGGGCAGGCCTTCCAACGCGGTGAAGCCCATCGTGCTGTCCACGCTCTTGCCTTCGTGCATGGCGCAGGCGGACACGCCCGAGCCCAGGTGCGCGGCGATGATCTTGCCCATTGCCAGTTCGGGCAGCGCCTGCTTCAAGCGCTGCGCGATGTACTCGTACGACAGCCCATGAAAGCCGTAGCGGCGCACGCCTTCCTGGTATAGCGATTCCGGCAGCGCGTAGCGGTCGGCCACGTCGGAATGACTGCGGTGAAACGCCGTGTCGAAGCACGCCACCTGCGGTATCCACGGGCGGCGTTCACGGATCACGCGGATGGGCGCCAGGTTGTTGGGTTGATGCAGCGGCGCCAGCGGCGTGAACGTATCCAGCTTGGCCAGCACGGCATCGTCCACCAGCACCGGTTCAGACAGGTCCGGCCCGCCATGCACCACGCGGTGTCCCACGGCCAGCGGCGCGCCGCCCAGATGGCCGCTTAACCAGGTGCCGACCACTTCCTGGGCGTCGCGTACGTCCGGTGCGTGGCTGGGCGCCACATCGCGTTCCAGCAAGGTCTTTCCCGCTGCGTCGCGTACCCGCAGCTTGGGATGCGAGGTGCCGATGCCTTCCAACTGGCCGCCCAGGCGCGGCGCCAGTTCCTGCTTGTCGTCGATGTCGTACAGGTAGAACTTGATGCTGGAACTGCCGGCGTTGATGACGAGGATGGTGTCGCTGGTATCTCGGGTGTCGCGGGGTTCGCTCATGGTTCTGGGATCCGGTAGCGGTGGGGCGCGGGTCAGATCAGCGGGCGGGCCGCCAACTGGCTGAGGTGGTGCGCGTAGATGGCCGCCACCGCGCACGACGCCAGGCGCGAACGCGGGCTGTCGGCGCGGCTGGTCAGGATGATGGGCACGCGCGCGCCCAGCACGATGCCGGCCGCTTCGGCGTTGGCCAGGAACGTCAGGTTCTTGGCCAGCATGTTGCCCGCTTCCAGGTCGGGTACCACCAGCACCTGCGCCACGCCCGCGACGGGCGAGCGGATGCCCTTGATGCGCGCCGCGTCCGGGCTGATGGCGTTGTCCAGCGCCAGCGGGCCGTCCAGCAGGCCGCCCGTGATCTGGCCACGGTCTGCCATCTTGCACAAGGCCGCCGCTTCGATGGTGCTGGGTATGCTGGGCGTGACCTGTTCCACCGCCGACAGGATGGCCACGCGCGGCTCGCCCAAGCCCAGCCCGTGATGCAGATCGATCACGTTGCGGATGATGTCGGCCTTGGTTTCCAGGTCGGGGAAGATATTGATGGCCGCGTCCGTGATGAAAAGCGGACCGGCATACGTGGGCACTTCCATGATGAACACATGGCTGATGCGCCGGCCGCTGCGCAAACCGGTGGTGCGCGCGACGACTTCGTGCATCAGTTCATCGGTATGCAGGCTGCCCTTCATCAGCAGCGTGGCCTCGCCGTTGCGCACCAGCGCCACGGCGGTTTCGGCGGCGGCGTGGCTATGCGGCACGTCGACAATGCGCGCATCGCCCAGGTTCAGATTGAACTGGGTCGCCGTGTCGCGGATCTTCTTTTCCGGGCCCACCAGGATGGGATGCAAGAGGCCCAGGTCGCGGGCTTCCAGCGCGGCGGACAAGGACGGTTCGTCGCAGGGGTGGGCGATGGCGCAGAAGGCCGGCTCCAGCGTCTGCGCGCGGGCGATCAGCGTGTCGTAATGCGTGGACGTGGGCAGTGTCATGCGCGCTTGGCCTTGGCGGGTTGTGCAGCGGGTTGCGCAGCGGCTTTCGTGCTGCGCTTCGTGGCGGGCTTGGCTGCTTTCTTAGCCGCCTTCGGTGGGGTCTTCGTTGCCGCCTTCGTTGCGGTCTTCGTTGCGGTTTTCGGTGCTGCGTCCGTTGCTGCCTTCGTCGCCACCTTCGCCGCTGATTTTGCCGCGGCCGGGTGCGGACGGGCAACCTTGGACGGCACTTGCGCGGCCGCGTCGATCAGGTTCAGCGCGGGGGCCGTGGAAGCGGGCGTGGCTTCCAGCCTGGCGGGCGCATGCGCCTGGGCGCGTTTCTGGGCACGGCGTTCGGCGGCCTCGAAGATGCGCTCCATTTCGGTAAGGCTTTCGCGAGCCGCCGGGCTAAGCGGTTCGGCGGCTTCCAACACGTGCTTCATCGTTTTCAGCGCGCTGCGGATGGCGTCGGGGGGCGACTTCTCCAACAGGCGCGGCATGGCCTGGATGGCGGCGTCGGAATCCAGCGTCAGGATCAAGGCCTGGTCGCGGATGGTGTCCTTGAATTCCTGCAACGTCATGGCGTTGTCGGACTCGGCGCGCACCTTGCGGATCAGCGCAAAGCTGCGTTCGTCCAGGCCACCTTCGGCGCCGGACACATACAGCAGCATGCGGATGGCCGCCACGCGCAAGCCGCCTTCTTGAAGCAGCGAACGCAGGTCGGCGGTGCGTTCTTCCATGAAGCGGCGGTGTTCGGGCGATACGCCGGGGTGCTTGCGCGGCGGGCCGGAGCGCGCGCCCAGGCCGGCCAGATCCTGCACCAGCGGCGATCCGTAGACGCCCATGAACGTGCGTTCGTCCGCGGAATCGCGCATTTCCTGCCAGATGTTCAGGCTGCTCTCGACCCAGTTCGAGAACATTTCCTGCGCGATCAGGAACGGGTTGGACTCGGACACCGGCTGGCGGTGTTCGCGCACCTGTTCGGCAACCGCCGCGATGGGGGCGATGGCGGGGTTGCGGTCCGAGATCAGCTCGTACGGCAAGCGCAGCGGATGCAGGCGCTGCGACCATTCCGCCGATTGCGGCGTAACCAGCGCACGCAGCCATGGCTGCATGAAGCTGCGGTACATGCCCAGGTTGATGTCCGAAATACGGGCCACGGCGGCAAAGCGCTTATCGTCTTCTTCCTTGCGGTCGACAATGGTGCGCACATCGTCCAGCGTGCGCTGCTCGAACGACAGCACGTAGTTGCCAAACGCCAGGTCGGCATTGGGCGTGTCGGGCGTCTTGTCGGCGATTTCAGCCTCGTAGATGCCGGGCGGCAGCACGTCGATCATGTCGATGTTCGACGTGAATTCCTGATGCTCCTTGCGGGCCACGCTGCCCGACACGAAGATGCCCAGGTGGCCGATGCTTTCGTGTACGGCGTAGACGATGGTCTGGCCGTGCGCCAGCACTTCGGCTTCGTTCTGGTACAGATCCGGGATCCAGCCCAGCGCCTGCGGCGGGGGCGTGATGTTGTCGCCCTTGGAGCAGAACACCACGATGGGCGAGCGGATATTGCGCAAGTCGATACGGATGCCGTCAGACGTGACCAGGCCGGCGGTGGCCAGGCGGTTGCCCACGAACAGGTTGTCGACGATGTACTGGATTTCGGGGCCGTTCAGGAAAACGTGGCCGCCCCACCATTTTTCAAAGCTCAGGTAGCGGTCGGCTTCGGTATCCACCTTGGAATACAGGTTGTACTGCTTGGACCACAAGGTGTTGGCGGGATTCAGGTTTTCGAAGTTCTGCACCAGCCAGGCGCCGTCGAATTTGCCGTTGCCCAGGTCGCTGGTCATCGCCGTCAACCAACTGCCGCCCAACAGGCCGCCGGAATAGCGCATGGGATTCATGCCGCGCCAGCCCGCCCAGTACGACAGCGGGGCGCCGGCCACGATGATGGGGCCGAACAATTCAGGGCGGATGGCGGCGGTCATCATGATCTGCCACCCGGCCTGGCAGTTGGCCACCACCACCGGCTTGCCTTCCGCGTCGGGGTGCATCGCGATGATCTCTTCCAGGAAGCGCGCCTCGGCCATCATCACGTCTTCGACGGTCTGTTCCGGCATGGGCTGCGGCAGGAAGGTGGCGAAGTAGCAGGGATGCCCCGCACGGACCGCCACACCGATCTCGCTTTCCGGCTTGAAGCCGCCGATGCCCGGACCGTGCCCGGCGCGCGGGTCCACCACCAGGAAGGGGCGCTTGATCGGGTCGGTTTCCACGCCTTCGGGCGGCTGGATGCGCAACAGCCCGTAGTTGACGGGGCGGGGCAGCTCGCGGCCATCCATCACCAGTTCGAACTCCATGCTGAGCACGTTGGGTGCGCGCTTGGCCATGTGTTCGTGATACTGGTTGCCGCGTTGGCGCAGCACGTCGGCGTAGAGCACGCCACGTTGCCAGGCATCCACGGCATATTCGTAGGCGGCCGTCCAGGGATTGAAGGACGGGGTGGGGACGCGATCGTTGCCGGAATCGGCCATGGCGATCTCCTGTGAGTGGCGCCCGACGGCGAAAGACCGTCGGACCGGCCCCAAGTGGAGCCGGCTAAGTTGACCTCACCATTACACCGCAACGAATGCTGCGCCGCAACATTTCAGCGATTAAAACTCGGTAATCCGCAGTGAATTCAGCCGTCCCTTTTTATTGTTGTCGACAGGCTGGTCATGGCGTGGTGTCAGTCGCGCGCGGCGGCGTTGTGTTCCAACCATTTCTGAACGGACGGGCGTTGCCATTGGGCGTCGGCATAAGCGCGCAACGGGTCGGGCAGGTCGTCCAGGGCCAGGCGCTTGAGCATGACCGCCAAATCCAGGTCGGCAATGCTCCAGGTGTCGAACAGCGTGGTCTGGCCCACGGGAATCAGGTAGCTGGCCACCCGAATCAGCTTGGCCGAGGCCGCGTGCCCCGCATCGGACAGGGGTTCGCCCGCCACGCCGTAGAACACGGTTTCGGTGGGACGTTCCTGGCGCAGCGCCGCCAGGTCACTGCGCAACCAGGCCTGCAATTGGCGGGCGCGGGCCCGGGGGCGGATCGCCTGCGGATACAGGGCGGCGTGTTGTGGGGCGGGAAAAACGTCTTCCAGGTATTCCGTGATGACGCTGGATTCCGTCAGGTTGAAGTCCTCGTGCGTCAGCGCCGGCACACGCGCGGTCAGCGCGCGGCACTGGTAGGGCTGCATGCGCTGCTCGCCCGCGTTCAGGTCGATGGGGCGCACTTCGAAAGGCAGTTGCTTTTCGGTCAGCGCCACATACACCGACATGGCGTAGGGGCTAAGGAACTGGGAATCGACGTATAGGGTAATCGGGGCGCCCAATGTAGTCTCCGGTCAGGCGGGGGTCTGGCAATGCGGCAATGCATAGCCATGCGGCACCGGGCCGCATGAATTGCAAAGCGTAACGCAACGGCAATTTTGCGTGTGGCGCAGGCGCATCAGTCAACAATGAAGAGCTTGGCGCCCGTGGTGGTGGACGAACGGTGCGGTTCGGCCTGGTCGGCCACCTGGTAGCTCATGCCGGGGGTCAAGACAAATTGGCGGCCATCTTCAAGCTCGGTGTGGAGCTCGCCTTCCAGACAGAAGAGGATGTGTCCCTTGGTACACCAGTGGTCGGCCAGGTAGCCCGCCGTGTATTCCACCATGCGTACGCGCAGGTCGCCGAATTGGCGCGTGCGCCAATAGGCCATGCCCGTGTCGCCGGCGTGTTCGGTGCGTTCGACTTCGGACCAGTCCGTGGTGCCGAAGGGGATGTTGCTCATCTTCATCGTGGATCCTGCGTTTAGGTGGGTGGCGGCCCAGTTTGGCCGCCGGTAAAGAATAGATACTGCGAAACAGATACTACGCCACTCGCGTGACACGCCGCATCCACGGCTTGGTCTGATATTGCGCATTGAAAAATCGGTCCGCAACCCCTATCTTGTTGATATTCAAGGCCGGATGCGGCACTGCCCCAGGCGGCCGAAACCTTTAAGGTGGGCTGGCATATGGAGTTCAAGGACTACTACAGCATTCTCGGGGTGGAGCGCAGCGCGTCGGAAGACGAAATCCGGCGCGCCTACCGCAAACTCGCCCGCAAATACCACCCCGACGTCAGCAAGGAAAGCGACGCCGAAGTTCGCATGCGCGACGTCAACGAAGCCTATGACGTGCTGCGCGATCAGGAAAAGCGCGTGGCCTACGACAACCTGGCGGCGGGCGTGTCACCCGAGGGCGGCTTCCAGCCGCCTCCCGGCTGGGACGAGGGCTTCGAATTCCACCGGGGCGCGGCGTCCGGCGACGAAGCGCAGTTCAGCGAATTCTTCTCGTCGCTGTTCGGGGGCCGTGGCCAACGCGGCCACCGCGCCGGTGGCCCAGGCGGGGCCAGCCAGCAGGACTTCCGGGTGCGCGGCGACGACCATCACGCCGCCATCGAGGTTGACCTGGAAGACGCCATCCATGGCGCCACGCGCGACATCAGCCTGCGCGCCATGGAGACGGACGCGCAAGGCCGCCCGCATCTGCAGACACGCACGCTAAGCGTGCGCATCCCGGCGGGCGTGCGCGAAGGCCAGTTCATTCGGCTGTCCGGCCAGGGCATGCCAGGATACGGCGGTGGCGAAAACGGCGATCTTTATCTTGAGGTGCGCTTCAAGCCACATCCCCGCTACCGCGCCGAAGGGCGCGACCTGTATATGACGCTGCCGGTGGCGCCGTGGGAAGCGGCGCTGGGCTCGAAGGTGAATGCGCCCACGCCTGGCGGCACGGTTGAAGTGTCGATTCCACCGGGGTCGGGCAATGGCCGCAAGCTGCGGCTGCGCGGGCGCGGCATACCGGGCGATCCACCGGGTGACCTGTACCTGGTGCTGGACCTGGTGCTGCCGCCCGCCGATAGCGATGCGGCCAAGGCGGCCTACCGGAAGCTGCAACAGGATGCGCCGTTCAACCCGCGACGCCACATGGGGGTCTGATCATGAACAAACTTGTCATCACCAGCGCCACCGTCGTGGGCAAATCGCAGCCGCTCAGCGCGGATGATCTAGCCCGCGCCTGCCATGCGGAAGTGGAGTGGGTGGCCCAACTGGTTGAGGTCGGCATCGTCAATGCCCGGGGACGTCAACCCGCGGAATGGTGCTTCTACAGCATGGACCTGCAACGCGCCCTGCACGCGCGCAGGTTGGAGCACGACTTTGGCGCCAGCCTGGACGCGGTGGCGCTGATCCTGGACCTGAGCCAAGAAGTGCGTCGCCTGAAAGCGCAGTTGCGCGCCCTGGGCGAGGCGGATCAGTAGGCACTTCGGCGGCTTTCGTCCGCGCGCGGCGCAAGGCAAAATGGTCGGAGTCCAAGGCAGAGGAGGCCGACCATGCTTACGCTTTACCATGCGCCGCGCTCGCGGTCGTTCAGGGTGTTGTGGCTGCTTGAGGAATTGGGCGTGCCCTACGACACCGAAATGGTGTCCATTCGCGGCACCGACAGCGCGGGGCATATGCCCGCCGACTACATCGACATCCATCCCCACCGCAAGGTGCCCGCCTTGGTGCACGACGGCGTGCCCATCTTCGAAACCCCCGCCATTGCGCTATACCTGACGGACCTTTTCCCCGAAAAAGGGCTGGGGCCCTTGGTGGGCGACGCGCAGCGCGGGCCCTATCTGACGTGGCTGGCCTATTCCACCGGCGTGTTCGAGCCTGCCATGGTGGAACGCGCCTTCAAGCGGCCGCACCAGGACGGCGCGCCGGGTTGGGGGTCGGCCGACGAGGTTGAACAGGTGCTGACCCGGGTGTTGCAGGCCCGGCCGTACTTCCTGGGCGATACGTTTTCGGCCGTGGACATCGTGCTGGGCGGGTCGCTGCAATACATGGTGCAGGTGAAGGTGATACCCGAATCGCCCGTGTTCAACGCCTACTTCGAACGGCTGGGGGCGCGCCCGGCGATGCACCGGGCCTTGCAGCGCGACGGCGACATCGAAGAATCCTGATGGGTCAGCCGCCGGCCTGGATGCGGTTGCGCAGGTCAGCCTGCCATTGGTCCGGGCGACCCAGGTAACGGCCGGGTTCCAGCAGGGTGTAGGCACCGTGCTGTTCCAGCACCAGCGTGGGGAAACCGCTGCCGCCCACTTGCGCAAGCAGGCGACGACTGGCCGCGATATGCGCGGCGGTGTCCGCGCCCTGGGCGGCATCGTAGGCGGCGTCAAACGCGACGCCGTCCAGGCCGATCTCGCGAGCCAGTTCCTTCAGGACGGCGGGGTCGGCGATGCGGCGGCCCTCCTCATAGTGCGCGCGTTGCAGGCGCTTGAGCAGGTCCAGCCCACGGCCGGCGAGTTGTTCGGCGGCCAGGATGGCGGTGGTAGGGGGCTCGGAATCGAAGACGGCGCCGGTATCGCGCAGCAAGCCGTCGAAGTAGCCCTTGCCGAAGACTTGGCCGGTCATGCTGGCGATGCGTTCGTCATGCGCCATGACGTAGCGGCGCAGCGCGTCGGTGACGGGCTGGCGGTTGCTGCCCGTCATCATGCCGCCGCCATGGGGCGCCACATGCAGGCCGGCAACGCCGCGCGCGGCGTCCACCAGCGGGGCGGCGCCATAGCACCAGCCGCAGAGCGGGTCAAAGATGTAATGCAGGGTGGGGGTCTGGGTAGCCATGGCGCCATGGTAGACGCGGACCGCGTGCCAGGAAAAGCCTGACGCGGTCGCCACTGTGTTGCACCGGCCGCGCAGATTGCCCGCGCGGCCGTCTGGCCTTAGCCCGAGATTTGTACGCCGATCCAGAACAGCGCGGCCGCCAACGACATCGAGGCGGGCAGGGTCAGCACCCAGGCCAGCAGGATGTTGCGCACGGTATTGCCTTGCAGGCCGGTCTTGTTGGCGATCATCGTGCCCGCCACGCCTGAAGACAGCACGTGGGTCGTGGACACCGGCAGGCTGAACACGTTGGCCAGCCCGATGGCGGCAACGGCCGTCACCTGCGCCGACATGCCCTGCGCGTACGTCATGCCTTGTTTGCCGATCTTTTCGCCCACAGTCAGCACCACGCGGCGCCAGCCGACCATGGTGCCGGCGCCCAGCGCCAGGGCCACCGCCACGATGACCCAGAAGGGCGCGTATTCCGTGGTGGCCGTCAGGTCGGACCGCAGGCGTTGCAGGTCGGCGCGTTCGCGGGCGGGCAGCCCTTCGATGCTCGATACCTTCTTGGCAGTGTCATCCAGGCAGAGCAGGTAGCGGCGCACGTCGATACGCTTTTCGGGCGACAGGTCGGCGTAGTTGCTGACCCCGGCCAAATCGGTTTGCAGCGCGGCGATGGTCGGTACGGTCAGTTTGGGGTCGCAGCGGAAGGTGGGCGGCAATTCGGTCGTGACGTCCGGGCGATTTAGCGCCAGGAAGTCGCCCAGCATCGCTTCGTTGCGGTGGTAGAACACGTTCAGATGGTTGGCCGCGTCGCGCGTGCGTTCAATCTGATAGGTGGTGCTGGTGGTATCCAGCACGAAGTTGGCGGGCACGATACCGATCAGCACCAGCATGATCAGGCCGATGCCCTTCTGGCCGTCGTTGGACCCGTGCACGAAGCTCACGCCCATGGCCGACAGCACCAGCACCAGGCGGTTCCAGAACGGCGGGTGCTTTTTGTTGTCGATGGCGCGGCGCTGCTCGGGCGTCTTGTGCATTTTCGACAGCGGCAGCCAGCGCTTGAGCAACAGCAGCAAGCCGCCCGCCACCAGGAAACCGGCGATGGGCGAGGCTACCAGCGACATGCCGATGTCGATCGCCTTGCCCCAGTTCACGCCGTCCGCCAGCGGCAGGTCGGTGATCAGGGCGTTGGCCAGGCCTACGCCCAGGATCGAGCCGATCAGCGTGTGCGAGCTGGAGGCAGGGATGCCGAAGTACCAGGTGCCCAGGTTCCAGGCGATGGCGGCGGCCAGCATGGCGAACACCATGGCCAGGCCGCGGCCGGTATCCACGTTGATCAGCAGTTCCACCGGCAGCAGGTGGACGATGGCATAGGCCACACCCACGCCGCCCAGCAGCACCCCCAGGAAGTTGAAGATGCCGGACAACACCACCGCAAGATGCGGCGGCATGGCCTTGGTATAGATCACCGTGGCCACGGCGTTGGCCGTGTCGTGGAAACCATTGATGAATTCAAAGGCCAGGACGAATGTCAGGGCCAGCACAAGGCTGAGGCCGACCCAGAGGTCTAGGCCGTGGAAGAGGTCGAACATGGAGGCGGGGGGCGAGGTTCCGGCGTGAGGAGCCGATTATTGCAGATTTGTGACCGGGCCCTGGTTGCGTCGAAAAACCAAATCCCGCCCCGCCGACGGGCGCGACCGTCAGAATTTCGAGTATTGGAACTCGATCTCCATCGGCTTGCCCAGGTTGGCGGCGGTGTCCGCCTGGATCAGCAACACGGCCAGCACGCCCAGATACAGCAGGCACAGCCAAAGCGTTCTTTTCATGAGGGCGTCAATCCAGTGGTGTCCGGGGGAACCCGTCTTCGCGGGTCGGGGCAGGCGTCATGGGCGGAATACCTCGGCAATCTTGCGGTTCACGCGCAACCACCCCAGTTCGCCCAGATGCTGCACGTCACGCAGCATGCCCACTTCGTACGGCGCGTCATACAGGTCCATGCAGGTCATCGCGTAGCGCTGGCACAGCGTGGCGACTTCCTTTTGCACGGGATCAAAGCGATCCAGGTCCTTGAACACCATCGGGTGCAGCGGCTGCATCACGAACAGCGCATTCACGCCGCGCTGGTGCAGCAGCGCCATCAAGGCGGTGAGTTCACGCAGTTCAACGCGGCCCGTCAGCGGCTGCGGCTGATACGCGGTCTTGCCGCCCTCCGGAATACCGCGCAGGTATTTGTTGAAGAAATCGTCGCGCACCGCGTAGCGGTTGCCTGTCATCTGATCCTGTTCCGCGCGTTGGGCCTCTTCCGCCAGCGCGTCCCAGTCCACCACGCGGGCAGCGGCGGCAGGGCCTTCGCGCTCGCGCTCCGGGGCCGGCGCGGCATGCGCGGGCGTCCACAGGTCGACCAGGCGTTGACGGAATACATAGGCTTGCTCGGCCATCATGGACCAGGCCACGCCTGCGTCGCCCTTGTCGCGCAGCCAGCGAGCCAGCTCGGCGCGGCCCTCGGGCTGCTTCACCAAGCGGGGCAGCAGCGGGTTGGCGTGTTCCTTGAATTCATCGGCGCCCAGCCCGCCGTCGCCGTCGAACCAGCCGGGCGACAGCATCACCACCACGCGCGAGGCCGGCGACAAGTCATCGGCCAGCGCGGCCAGCACCAATTGCATGCCCAGGGACTGAAAGCCCGAATGGCCATAGGCCAGCACGGGCATCTGGAGTTCGTCGGCAAGATAGCGGTAGGGAACGAAGCGCAGATCGTTGCTGGTCAGTTCGGACGAGCCCAGGATCACCAGCCGGTCCCCCGTGCGCAGCGCCTGGCTCAGCCGCGACAGGTTGCGCGTCTGCTCATGCAGCGTGTTGCCCAGGTTGGGCAGGTAGATGCCGGGCGCCGCGGCGGGCACGGGTTCCGTCTTCAAGGCCAGCGCGTGCCAGGCGAGCCAGCACACGGCGGCGGCGGTCGACAAGGCCAGCGCGGCGGCCAGGGCGTGCTGGCGTAACGGTCGTTTGAACATGGAAGCCAAGAGGGGGAGGGGTGACGCGCCAGCCAGGAATATTTTTGTTAGCGGATGTTATCCACCGTCCGTGACCCCAACAAGCGCGGTAAACGGGGCCACTGAGCAGATTCGCTTTTTCGCCACAGCGCCAAACGGGCCAGGCGGACCGGCCGGCCGCCATTCTCCAGGGAAAGAATGCGATAGCATCGACATCGCGGCCATCTTCTGGATTTCCATGATTGACCGCACCGCGCGCCATGCCTGGCCGTCGGTACTGCCTCCCTTTCCTCTCATACGCCTTCGCCATGACCGCCACGACCCGAATCGCCCGCCGCCATCCCGACGACCTGATCATCGGCCTGGTGTCCGTCTCTGACCGCGCGTCCAGCGGCACCTACCAGGACCTGGGCCTGCCCGCCTTGCGCGAATGGCTGGGCTCGGCGCTGGTGTCGCCCTGGCAGGCGGTCGACCGGCTGATTCCTGACGAGCCGGCACGCATTTCCGAAACCTTGATCGAGCTTGTCGACATCTGTGGCTGCGATCTGGTCCTGACCACCGGCGGCACGGGCCCCGCCCGCCGCGACGTCACGCCCGAGGCCACCTTGGCCGTGGGCACGAAAGAGATGCCGGGTTTCGGCGAACAGATGCGCCAGATCAGCCTGCGCTTTGTGCCCACGGCGATTCTGTCGCGCCAGGTGGCGGTTATCCGGGAAACGCCTTCGCATGCGGCCCTGATCGTGAACCTGCCCGGCCAGCCGAAGTCCATTCGTGAAACCCTGGAAGGGTTGAAGGGCGATGACGGCGCCGTCATCGCGCCTGGAATTTTTGCCGCCATCCCCTACTGCATTGATCTGATCGGCGGGCCTTATGCAGAGACGCGCTCCGAGATCATCGATGCGTTCCGCCCCAAATCGGCCCGCCGCGCGCCCCAGTCCTGAGTCCTTGCCGCGCGTAGCGCTGCGTTATAGTTTTGGCCGCCCATCCACTTTTCTGCTTGAGAGTCCGCCCGTCATGAAGGTTCGCATTGCCCTGTCCCTTACCGTCCTGGCTGCCTTGTCGGCCTGCGCCAACGTCAAAGACGTGCGTGATCGCGACCCCGTTTTCTACGGTTCCACCCAGCGCACGGCCGAGGCCTACACGACCTGCGTGGCCAGCGCCTGGAAGAACATGGGCGTCAACTTTCAGCAGAAGGCAGTGCGCAATGGGTTTGAATTGATCCAGGAAGACAGCCTGGGCGTCGAAGCCGTGCTGACCACCACCACCTGGCAGGGCAAGACCGAAGTGCGCCTGTCCACGCGCATCGCCCGCCGCGACCAAAGCATCATCGAACCGGCGAACCTGTGCCTGTAAGCAAGCTGTACCCGCGCCGCGCCGTTCTGGGGCTGGGCCTGGCGGCCGCCGCCCTGGCCATGGGCCTGCCGCGCCGCGCGGCTGCCCAGCAAGGCTTCATTTCGCGCAAGCTGAATGCCCCGGTGCCGGGCGGCGTGGCCGTCTTGTCGCTGGGCGATGCCGACGTTGCGCCCGAAGTCACCTTCCAGGACCGGCGCGTGATGGTCCTGCGTGAAGAAGGCAAGCAATGGATCGCCGTGGTGGGGATTCCGCTGAGCGTGAAGCCGGGCGAGCAGCACGCCGTGGTGCGCGACGCCAACGGTGAACGCAAGCTGCCGTTCAAGGTGGGCGCCAAGGAATACGTGGCGCAGCACATCACCCTGAAGAATCGGCGTCAGGTGGATCCCAACCCGGACGACATGAAGCGCATCGAGCGCGAGCTGGCCGAGCAGGTCGCTGCCTATCGGACGTATCGCGCCGGGGTGACGCCCAGCAATGTGCTGCTGGACCGCCCCGTGAACGGCGGGCGCCTGTCCAGCCCGTTCGGGCTGCGCCGGTTTTTCAACGGCCAGGAACGCAATCCGCATTCGGGGCTGGACTTCGCCGTGCCCTCGGGCACGCCGATCAAGGCGCCGGCGGCGGGCGTGGTGGTGCTGGTGGGGGATTATTTCTTCAACGGCAAGACCGTGTTCATCGACCATGGCCAGGGCTTCATCAGCATGTTCTGCCATATGTCAGCCGTAGACGTGAAGGTGGGCGACGAGGTGCCGCGCGGTGGAGTGGTGGGCAAGGTGGGCGCCACGGGGCGCGCGACCGGGCCGCATTTGCACTGGAACATCAGCCTGAATGATGCGCGGGTGGATCCCGCCATTTTCATCGGGGCCTTCAAGCCCTGATTCCGCTGATTCAATCCCGGGCCGGCGTGCCCGGCGCACGCATCAGGCCGTGGCCGTTTGCTGCGCGATCTTGTTCAACACGTACTGATGCATGCGCTCGGCATAATCCATCTGCTGGCGCACATGGTGCTGCGCGGCCTCTTGCTCGTCCAGGCAGTTGTCGTACTTGATCTTGGCTTCGGCGTAGGTCAGGCCGGTATTGCGCAGGCTGTTGATGAACGCCTCGCGCGATTGGTGCAGCAGGCGCAGCCCTTCCTCCCCTTTCGCGAATTTTCTTCGCGCCAGGGAAAGCTGGTCAGCAGCGGCTTGCAACTCTTCTTTGAAATCCATCTTGCTTCATGCGTTTCCCGTCAGACATTGCCTGATCGGGTTGCCATTTTTTCACGAACGGACGTTCCACGCATTACGGCATGTCGCGCCGGGGCCTTAAGGGCGGTGGGCCCTGAGGCAGGCGACGAAAAGCCAGGGGGAGCCGGCCAACAGGCCGGCCCTGAGGCCCTGGCTTAACGGCGGTATTGCTGGGGACGATGGGGCGCGGGAGCGCGCTCGTCCTTGTGGCGGAAATTGATGCGGCCCTTGGTCAGGTCATAGGGCGACATTTCCAGGGTGACACGGTCACCCGCCAGGATGCGGATGCGGTGCTTGCGGATACGGCCGGAGGCGTAAGCGCCGACTTCGATGCCGTTGTCCAGTTTGACGCGGTAGCGGCTATCGGGCAGCACTTCGTCAACAATGCCATCCAATTCGATGAGTTCTTCTTTAGCCATTCTCTACTCCTTGATCAATACGCGCAGCCAGGCCGGCGGCATGACGCGCCGCACGAAGCGGCATGCGCGTTGGACACAGATAACCAGGTCCAGCGGTTGAACGTAAAACGTTCGGGCAAGCGCGGGTAAAGGCCACGGCATCCGAAGCGGATGTCTGAAATGACGGATACTCGCGCAGCGTGGGCAATGTGCGCGCGGGGCGCGGCTTGGTCGCGACGCCATGCAAATGCATGGTTCCGGAAGAAGCGGGTTGGAGCGTTTGCTGCAATGCCTTGCGGCGCGTGGGGCAGGGGTGAGGTCGCTCGGTGGGTTGATCCGTGAGGTTCCCCGGTGATGTCCACCCGGGCCATCCCGTGGGGGTAATCCAGTGGCTTATCTCAACCAAACCGGGAGCAGCCTGGGTATCTTGGGGGGTTGCCCGAAGGAGTACAGGTTGGCACGCAGAGTGACCGAAGCCCGGTTTTTGCGGAAAAATCACGGACTGATGTTACTGCAAAGCGCGCAGCTTAGCCAGTATTTATCCGCGCGAGCGGCGTGATAGTTGCTGCTGAACGACTCCGCGTTCGGGGGCGCGGCCCCGAGACCCCCGCATTGCGCGGGCTCGGGCGAGGGGGCTTCAGGGTGCGGGCTTATGTAACGGTTTGCTGGCGGGATTCGAGTTCGGCGGGAAAGTCGTCGGGGTATTGGGGCAAATCATCCGTGATGTCGAACCACGGCGCCTTGCTGGCCACATGGCAGTGCGCGGCGGGCTTGACGCCGGGGTCGTCGTCCAGCGCGCCCAGCGGCAGGCCGTAGGCGTCGGGCGCCTGGTCGAAGCGGCTGAGCAAGGGCGTGCCGCAGGCTTCGCAAAAACCCCGGTAGTTGCCCGGCGACGAGGCATACCACGTGACGTGGTTTTCGCCCTTGGTCCATTTGAAATCAACCGCTTGCACCGAGGCGCGGCTTCGAAAAGCCGCGCCGTGCGATTTGCGGCACATGACGCAGTGGCAGTTCAGGGCGTCGGTGAGGGGGCCGTCGATCTCGTAAGCCACGCGGCCGCACAGGCAGGAACCTTTGATCATGATGAGCGCCAGGCATTGGGATAACACCTCGAATATACCCGCGCCGCCCGCCGCCCGTCGCCGCAAGCCGTCCGCCTGGACGTTTATGACGGTGATCTTTCAGTTGGTTGCTGGCCCCGATTTTTATCCCTGGCGATTGGGCTTGCGGGTCATCGCGCTGTCATGCCGCGAAAACAGAATGCCGCAATGACCACATCCAAGGGGGATCAAGCGATGACAACCGCCATCGAAGTACATGCCTTGAGCAAAACGTTCCAGGCCGGGTCCAAGGCGCTGGACAACGTCAGCCTGCAAGTGGCCGACGGCGAAATGGTGGCGCTGCTGGGCGCGTCGGGTTCGGGCAAGTCCACACTGCTGCGCCATCTGGCGGGTTTTGTCGCCGGTGATGCAGGCAATTCGGGCGCGGGCAGCGTCACGGTCAATGGCCAGCTTATCCAGCGCAACGGCCGCCTTAGCCGTGACGTGCGCGCGGCGCGTGCAGGCATCGGCTTCGTGTTCCAGCAATTCAACCTGGTGGGCCGCCTGCCGGTCATCACCAACGTCTTGACCGGCATGTTGCCGCGCGTGCCGCTGTGGCGCAGCCTGACGCGCTGGTTCCTGCGCGACGAAGTGCGCCAGGGTCTGGAAGCGCTTGCCCAAGTTGGTATAGACGACTATGCATTTCAGCGCGCCTCGACGCTGTCCGGCGGCCAGCAGCAGCGCGCCGCCATCGCCCGCACGCTGGTGCAGAACGCGCGTGTGATCCTGGCCGACGAACCCATCGCGTCCTTGGACCCCGAGTCGTCGCGCCGCGTGATGGACACGCTGGCCCAGATCAACCGCAGCCGCAAGGTGGCGGTGGTGGTGTCGCTGCACCAGGTGGACGTGGCCTTGCGCTACTGCCCGCGCGTGGTGGCGCTGCGCCACGGCAAGGTCGTGTATGACGGCCGCGCCACCGACCTGACTCCCGAAATGCTGCGCGACCTGTATGGCTCGGAACTGAGCGAACTGCTGCCCGAGTACACGCAGCAGGCGCCGGCCATGCCGGCCCTGGCGCCGTTGTCCACTTTGGCGCAAGCCGCCTGATCCCTTTTTTTATTCCGCTCTTCGCGACCTCTCTGCCCCTTCCTACCCGGAGCCACCCATGCTACGCAGAACCTTCGTTACCCTGATCGCCGCCGCGGCCCTGTCCACGCAAGCCCACGCGGAAGAGGCCAAGCCCTTGAACTTCGGCATCATCTCGACCGAGTCGTCGACCAACCTGAAATCCGTCTGGCAGCCCGTCATTGACGACCTGAGCCGCGCCATCGGCGTGCCGGTCAAGCCCTTCTTCGCGTCGGACTACGCCGGCATCATCGAAGGCATGCGCTTCAACAAGGTGCAGTTGGGCTGGTTCGGCAACAAGTCGGCCATCGAAGCCGTGGACCGCGCCAAGGGCGAAGTGTTCGCCTCGGTCATCGACAAGGACGGTAACCCTGGCTACTGGTCGCTCTTGATCGTCAACAAGGACAGCAACCTGAAGACGCTGGATGACGTGTTGAAAAGCCCTGGCAAGCTGAGCTACGGCGCGGGCGACCCCAACTCCACGTCCGGCACCGCCGTGCCCGGCTACTACCTATGGGCCGCCAACAAGATCGAACCCAAGACCTTCTTCAAGACCATGCGTTCCAGCAACCATGAAACCAACTTGCTGTCGGTCATCAACAAGCAGGTGGATGTGGCCGTCAACAACACCGAAGCGCTGGAGCGCTATCGCCTGAACACGGGCAAGGACGCCAACGACAGCGTGCGCGTGCTGTGGAAGTCGCCGTTGATTCCGGCCGACCCGCTGGTCATGCGTTCCGACCTGCCCGCCGACCTGAAGGGCCGCATCCGCGACTTCTTCGTCAATTACGGCAAGGGCAAGGACGCCCAGCGCGAAATGGCCAACCTGAAGGCGCTGACCTATCAGGGCTTCCGCGCGTCCGACAACCAGCAGCTGGTGCCCATCCGCCAGATCGAGCTTGCCCGCGAAAAGGCCAAGGTCGAATCCGACACCACGCTGGGCCAGGCGGAAAAGCAACAGCAACTGGCTGACCTGGACAAGAAGCTGGCCGGCCTGGGCCAGCCTGCCGTCGCCAAGCAATAAGCACGGCGAATTGCCGACGCATCGCCGACGCATCGCCTGATGCGTCGGCCCTGCCTTTTTTGAACGCCTTCAAGCGGACCGCCCCTTCCATGAACCTTGCCACTCATTCCCCCCGCCTGCCCACCGCGCCGCGCTCGTCGTTGCCCGTGCTGCTTGTGTGGGCCGTCGTTCTCGCGCTGCTGGTCATGTCATGGCAGGGCGCGGACATGCGGCCCATGGATCTGTTGCGCGACTCGGGCAACATGGCTCAATTTGCCGCCGACTTCTTTCCGCCTAATTTTCGCGACTGGCGCATGTACCTGGACGAGATGATCGTCACCGTGCAGATCGCGGTGTGGGGCACGTTCCTGGCCATCGTGGTGGCCGTGCCGCTGGGGCTGCTGTGCTCGTCGAACATGGTGCCGGCCTGGGTCTACCAGCCGATGCGGCGCCTGATGGATGCGTGCCGCGCCATCAACGAAATGGTGTTCGCGATGCTGTTCATCGTGGCCGTGGGACTGGGCCCGTTCGCCGGCGTGCTGGCGCTGTGGGTCCACACGACCGGGGTGCTGGCCAAGCTGTTTTCGGAAGCCGTCGAAGCCATCGACCCGCGCCCCGTCGAAGGCGTGCGCGCCACCGGCGCCAATGCGCTGGAAGAAATCGTCTACGGCGTCATTCCGCAAGTGCTGCCGCTGTGGATCTCGTATTCGCTGTACCGCTTTGAATCCAACGTGCGGTCCGCGTCGGTGGTGGGCATCGTGGGTGCCGGCGGTATCGGCACCGTGCTGTGGGAAATCATCCGCAGCTTCCGCTACGCCGAAACCTGCGCGGTGATGATCATCATCGTGGCCTTCGTGGTGGCCATCGACATGCTGTCCTCGCGGATCCGGCGGGCGTTGATCTAGCTGGCCTGCCGTGCCGCCAACAGCGCCGGCAGCGCCAGCAAGCCCGCCAGGCGGGCGTTGTCGACGTCGGCGTCCGACACCTTGGGGCGCGGCATCAGGAAATTCACCGTGCCCAGGCACACGTCGTTGTAAACGACGGGGACGTTGATCACCGATTGCAGGCCCAGCTTGCGGATGGCGTCGTGGTCATTGAAGAATTCGCGGATGGCGGCTTCCCCTTCGCCCACGAACACGCGCTGTTCCAGCAACACGTGGCGGCCCCAGGGCGTGTCGCGCTTGTCCTTGCTGCCGCCCGGCGGATAGGCTTGCGGGTTGGAACTGTACAGGCGCACCACGCGCATGGCGTCGGCGTCAAAGCGGTTGACGGTGCACAGGGTGTGTTCCAGCGAGGCGTGGGCGTAGGCGTCGATGGCCTGCAAGGCCGCCGCCGAGTCGGCGGCGGCATAGGCCAGAGCGATCGCTTGCACGCCGGCCAGCGCCGGCGTCACGGAAGTCGGCTTGCCGTTCATTCAGCGGTAATTCCCAGTTCCTTGATCAGCTTGCCGTACTTGTCGGCATCGCGCGCCAGGATCTGGCCGAACTGCTCCGGCGTGGTTTCCGTCAGCAGCACGCCCATGTCGCCCATCTTCTTGATGACGTCGGGACGCTTCAGGATCAGGTTGATTTCGCGGTTCAGGCGGGCGGTAAGTTCAGGCGGCATGCCGGCGGGGCCGAAGGCGCCGTACCAGACCGACAATTCATAGCCCGGCAGCGTTTCGCCAACAGTGGGCACGTCAGGCAAGAGCGGCGAACGCTTTTCTTCAGTGACGCCCAGCAGCTTCAGCTTGTCGGTGCGCACGTGGGGCAGGGTCTGCGTGCCGGCGCTGAACAGCACCTGCGTGCGGCCGGCCACCGTGTCCAGCACGGCGGGCGCGCCACCACGGTAGGGGATGTGCATCATCTTCACACCCGCGGCCTTTTCAAACAGCGCGGCGCTCAGGTGGTTGGTGGAGCCTTGTCCCGCCGACGCATAGGCCACGGTGTCGGGGCGCTCTTTCACGTAGGCGATGAATTCCTTCACGTTCTTGGCGGGCACCGAGGGGTGCACCACCATCGTGTTCGTCACCAAGGCCAGTTCAGCGATGGGCGTGAAGTCCTTGACGCCATCGAAGGGCATGTTGGAATACAGCGCCTGGTTCATCGTGTGCGTGCTCATCGAGCCCACCAGCAGCGTGTAGCCATCGGGCTTGGCGCGCGCCACGAAGGTGGTGCCGATGTTGCCGGATGCGCCCGAGCGGTTTTCAACGATGACCGGCTGGCCAAGCGATTGGGTCAGCCCTTCGGACAGCACGCGCGCCAGGATGTCGGTGGACCCGCCCGCCGCCCACGGCACGATCAGCGTGATGGGTTTTTCAGGCCAGGCGGCCTGGGACAAGGCGGGCGTGGCCAGGGCCAGGCCCAGCGCGCACACGCGCAGCAATCGTTGGAAATTCAGCTTCATGGTGTTTACCCCTGTGAAAGTGCCGGTCTGGACGCCGGCTGGATGGAAATGGTTGATATGGGTCTGTTGATAATGTTCAGCGCCCCACGGCGTAGCCCTGCATGCCGCGCGGATTGGCCCCCGCGCGCAGCAGCAGGCCGCCGCCCGCGATGGGTTCGCGCGTGCAGGCGCTGATGCGTCCTTCGGACCAGGCCGGTCCGACCTTGACGTCGTGGCCGGCGGCGCGCAGCGCTTCGATGGTGGCCTCGGGCAAGCGTGATTCCACCGTCAGCCGGTTCAGCGTTTGCGTGCGCGGCCAGAACGAGCCCGGGAAATGATCGATGTGCCACGACGGCGCGTCGATGGCTTCTTGCAAATTCATGCCCATGGCGTGCCGCAGGAAGAACGCCACGGTCCATTGGTCCTGCTGGTCGCCGCCCGGCGTGCCGAACGCCATATAAGGTTGCCCGTCGCGCAACACCAGGCCCGGTGACAGCGTGGTGCAGGGGCGCTTGCCGGCTTGCAGTTGGCCGGGCACGCCATCGTCCAGCCAGGTCATTTGCAACCGGGTCGTCAGCGGAAAGCCCAGGCCGGGCACGACGGGGCTGGACGACAGCCAGCCGCCCGAGGGCGTGGCGGCGACCATGTTGCCGTCGCGGTCGATAACGTCGATCTGGCAGGTGTCGCCCACGAAGATTTCGCGCGCGGCCCACTCGGCCACGGGCGGCAAGGCCGCGAACGTGGGCTCGCCCACGCCGAAGCGCGTGTCGGAAGCGGCCAGCGTGCGGTCGGCGGCGCCCAGGTCAGGCAGGCGGGGGGCAAGCCCATCGGGGCTGCCGGGCCGGAGCACGGTGGACGCGGTGGTGTCGATGAGGGCAGCGCGCTCGCGCGCATAGGCGTCGCTGAGCAGTGCGGTCAAGGGCACGGGCGTGAAGTCGGGGTCGCCATACCAGGCGGCGCGGTCCGCGAACGCCAGCTTGGCCGCTTCGGCAATGCGGTGCACGAATTCGGGCGATGTGGGGTCCAGGCCTTCCATGCCCAGATGCCGCAGCATCGCTAATTGCTGCAAATGCACCGGCCCTTGCGACCATACGCCGCACTTGGCCACGGTATAGCGGCCGTACTGCGTGGTGACGGGCTCATCGTAGGTGGCGCGCCAGTCGGCCATGTCGGCCTTGCGCAGCAGTCCGCGATTGCGCTGGCCGGTGGTGTCGCGCACTTCGGCTTCGGTGTAGTAGGTGTCGATGGCGTCGGCGACAAAGCCGCGATACCAGCAGTTCAAGGCCGCATCGATGCGGCCGATGCGATCACTGCTGGCGGCATGCGCTTCATTCAGGATGCGCGTGTACGTGTCGGCGATGGCGGGCGTGCGAAACAGGGAATCCGGCGCGGGAACGCGGTCATCGGGCATCCAGACGTCGCGCGAGGTGGTCCATTCGTCACGAAACAGCGCCTGCACGGCCAGCACCGCCTGCGACACGCGCGGCACCAGCGGGAAACCGTGGCGGGCGTAGTCGATGGCGGGGCGCAGCACGTCGGCCAGTTCCCACGTGCCGTAGTCGCGCAGCAGCGTCAGCCAGGCGCCGAAAGCGCCGGGGACCGTGGCGGGCAAGAGGCCGATGCCGGGCACCATTTCCACGCCCAGCGCGCGGAACGCGGCGGGCGTGGCCAGCGCGGGGGCGGGCCCTTGGCCGCATAGCGCGCGCATGCGTTGTTCGTTTTCGCTCCAGAACAGAATGGGCACTTCGCCGCCCGGGCCGTTCAGGTGCGGCTCCACGATCTGTAGCGTGAAGCCCCCGGCCACGGCCGCGTCATAGGCGTTGCCGCCGCGTTCCAGCACCCCCATGGCCACCTGCGATGCCAGCCAATGCGTGGACGACACAACACCGAAGGTGCCGCGTATTTCAGGACGGGTGGTGAAGGAGGCGCTCATGGTGGCGGGGCGGCTGTGGGTAAGGGACGAGAAGAAGTATAGGGTTGTGAAATAACTGGAATCATCTTTGTTGGCATAATCCAATAACTGTTTGGTTATAGAGAAAGCCATGAGCTGGGATGCTGCCCGTCTGTCCAACCGCCTGAAACACCGCCACCTGGTCTTGCTGACCAACATCGCCAAGCACGGTTCGCTGACGCGCGTGGCGGCGGCCACCGGCATCAGCCAGCCCGCCGTGACCAAGGCGCTGGCCGAGCTTGAGGATATTTTCGGCGGGCCCTTGTTCCTGCGCAGCGGGCGCGGGCTGCTGCCCACGGCGCTGGGCAATCTGGCCCTGGTCCGCGCGCGGCACATGCAGAGCGACCTGGACCTGTGGGCGCGTGAAGTCGAAGCCCTGCATGCGGGCCATTCGGCGCATCTGAACGTGGGCGTGGTGCCCTATGTGTCCAGCGCCTTGCTCACCACCGCCATCAGCCGCCTGCACCAGCGCTATGGCGTCACGCTGACGCTGCACCGCGCCACCACGGACCACTTGGTGCCCATGCTGCGCCGCCATGAGCTGGACTGCATCATCAGCCGCGCCACGTCCACGGTGACGCTGGACGACCTGATCCACCGCGTGCTGTACCGCCAGCGGCCGCGCTTGATCGCGCATAGCCGCCTGGCGCAACGCCTGGCGCGGCGCCGGCCCGATTGGGCGGGGGTGGCCGCCATGGACTGGGTGCTGCCGGCCGCCAACACGCCCACGCGGCAATTGATCGTTGAACACTTCATCCGCGCGGGTCTGCGTCCGCCGTCGCCGGTGCTGGAGGCCTATTCCACGGATGTCATCGAAGGCATGCTGACCATGAACGAGGCGCTGATTTCAGTGGTGCCGGAAGACATCGCGCGCGAGCTTTGCCAGCGCGGCAAGCTGGGCATGCTGCCTTGGGATTTCGGTTGGGAACTGCCGCCCATCAACCTGATCCGCCGCAAGCGCGAACAGGTGCTGGCGGCGGAAGAGCGCTTTTCCGAAATCCTGCTGGACTTGTGCGTGGACGCCGGGCTGCCGGAAGGCGCGGGTTTCGGGGCGCCTGCGGCGGCTTGAACCCTGGATAGCGGGTTTCGCTGGGCCAATCGCTTCAGCGTGCCCGCCGCGTCATTCGGCTAGCCGCGTCAGCTAACCACGTTAGACAGCCCCTTCAGCCCGCCAACGCCCGGCGTGCAATGCCCAGCAAGGCCGCCGCCGCGACATCATGCGCGGCATCGTTGCTGATCCGCGTGTAGGCGCAGTGCGGCGGAATGGCAAAGGCCTGTGCCGCGCGCGTCAGCCGCTCCTGAATCTGGTCCGCGCTTTCGCGGCCCCGGCCCGCCAGCCGTTGCGCAAGCACGGATGGGTCCACGGTGACTTCCACGGCGGTCAATGCCGGGTAGCGCTGATGCGCCGCTGCCAGATGCTCGCGCGAACCGTTCACGATCACCGCCGCGCCACAGGCCAGCCAGGTATCGATCTCGATGCCGATGCCGTATTGCAAGCCATGGCTGGCCCAACGCAGGGCGAAGCAACCCAGCGCCGCGCGTCGCGCGAACTCTTCCGGCGTCAAGGCCAGCGCGTCTTCCGTGCCGCCGCTATCGCGGGTGATGTAGCGGTGCGCCACCAACACGGGTTCTTCTGCATGCAGATGCGCGCGCAGCCAGCGCAGCAAAGTGTCCTTGCCGCTGCCCGATGCACCCATCAGGTAGATCAGGCGCGCACCGTCGGCGGGCGGCAAGGGGGGGGCGGGCGTGGTCATGGCGCGGCGGGGCCTTGCAGGGCAGGCGCGCCGACGGCGTCGGACTGCGTGCCGTCAAAATGGTAGTGGCGCGCTGCGACAAAATCGGCGCCAGGTTCTGACTGCACGAAGAGGCTGACGCTGGATACGGGCATCGCCTGGCCGCGCAGCGGGTCGGCAAAGGCGGCGATGCGGCGTTGCGCCTGCTCCAGCGCATCGCCCTCCAGCTTGCCGGTCAGCGTGATGTGAAAGGTGTAGGTGTCGAAGACATACGGGTAGCCCCAACGCGCCAGCATCGCCTGTTGTTCGGGCGTCAGGGCATGGGGTTGGCGCCGCGCGATTTCCTCGGGCGTGGGCGGGGCACGAAAGACGTCCAGCGCCTGCACGGCGGCGTCGGCCAACGCCTGGATGCGGGCCTGGCCTGGTGTGTCCGCGTCCGCAATGCGCCAGGCCAGAAAGCCGCGCAGCGTTTCGCATTCCAGCGCCAAGCCAAAGGGGCTGATGCCGTCGACCAGCTTTCTTACTGCCGCGTCCAGCGCCTGCGGCGTGGCGCCGGAGGCCAGCCGGAAGGGCGGCTTCAGGGTGGCGTGCAGGCCGTAGTGGCGCGGTGCGTCGGTCCAGTCGCGCGCGGCATCGGGCTGACCCGGCAAGGGCGGCAGCAGGGCGCCCGTGTCCGCGCAGCGGCCCAGCCAGCGGCTGCCGCATTCGCGCCACGGTCCACTGGGCGACAGGTACAAGGCGTAGCGGTGGGCAAGCGGCATGATCAAGCCGCCATGCGTTGGCTGTGGCCGTCGCCGAACACGCGCGTGGCGTAGCGCAGTTCGCCGCCGACAATGGCCGCCACCACGCGCGGCAAGCCCGGCACGTTGTCGTCCACCACGATGGCGTCGGCGATCAGGCCCGGCGCCAGTGCGCCACGGTCTTTCAAGCCGGCGGCGCGCGCGGGGTTCATCGACACCAGGTTCCAGGCCTGCGCCAGCGGCAGCACGCCGTCTTGCACCAGACGCATCACGGCGGCCAGCGGGGCGGGGTAGTAGTAGTCGGACGTCAGGATGTCGCACAGGCCCGCCTGCACCATCTCGGTGGCGCTGGGCGCGCCGGTATGGCTGCCGCCGCGCACGACGTTGGGCGCGCCGAACACCACGGAATTGCCCAGCTCGCGGGCCACGCAGGCGGCTTCACGGGTCAGCGGAAACTCGGCCACGCCGCAGCCCAGTTGATGGTAGTAGCGGCGCGTGGCGGCGTCGGGATCATCATGCGAGGCGACCTTCAAGCCGGCCGCTTGCGCGCACACCGTCAGGTCGCGCATGGCGTCGGCCACGGAATCCGCCGCCGACATCGCGGCGCGGATGCGTTGCTGGAAGGTGTCCAGATCGCATTCCGCGCGGTTGGCGTACTGCATCAGCTTGCGGTCGTCGCCCAGGCGGCGGGCCATGCCGGGCAAGTGGTCGTTCAGCGCCAAAAAGCGCACACGGCCGTCGCGGATCCACTGTTGGGCCAGTTCTACGCCGCCCACATGGTGCGTTTCAAAGCGCAGATGCACATAGTGCCGTGCGCCCATCATTGGCTGCATGCGCTCCAGCGCATCGAACATGCGTTCGGCATAGGCCTCGCCGCGCAGCCCGCCTTCCCAGGACAGCGTCACGCCGTGGAATTCGGTGGTGATGCCATTGGCCAGCAATTGGCGGTCTACGTCGAACAAGGCGCTGTCATACGGAAAGGTGACACTGGGGCGGGGCATGATGGCGCGTTCGAAAGCGTCGCCGTGCAGGTCCACGATGCCGGGCAGCACCAGCAGTTGGCCGGCGTCGAACCACGGCGCGCCACGGGCGGGCGAGCCGCCGCCGTCGTCGATGAGTCCGCCCTGAAAGCGCAGGCTGGCTTGTTCGACGCCACGCGGCGTCAGGATGCGTTGGCCTGTAACACCGGCCAAGGGCGAAGGGGCGTGTGAGTTCATGGTGTGAACGTTATCGATTTTGCATGACAACCAGATGTCTAGATGAGTTAACGCTTGTCGGCCCAAGAAGGGCCGTGAAGCTTAGCTGTCGTCCGCCACCATCAGTTGCACCAGATCGCCCACAAAGCGGGTGATGCTGTATTGCAGCGGGGCGCCGTCCTGATCCACGTTCAAGGCCTCGATCTGCAAAATGGGCCGGGTTTTGGGCTGGCCCAGCAGGCGCGCGACTTCCGGCGTGGGCAGCGCGGCGGTAATGCGCGACCATTTGCGCGTGTAATCGCCAATGCCGTAGTGCGCGTACACCTTGGACACCGAGCGCAACGCGGTCAGGCGGTCGGCAAAATCCGGGAACCGCTTTTCGTCGAAAAAGTGTTCAGAGGCGCTGATGGGGCGGTTTTCAGCCTTGCCCACGATTTGCACGCGCAACAGCGGGGCGGTGCGGGTCAGGCCCAGGTGCTTGGCAATATCAGCCGCGCGCAAGGTTTGGCTGCCCAATACTTCCTGGTGGCCCAGCATGCCCTGGCTGCGCAGGTTTTCGGAAAAGCGCGTGCGCTTGCCGATGGCGTAGTCAATGGCGTGCTCTTGCACGAACGTGCCACGGCCCTGTTCGATGCGGACCAGCCCACTTTGCTCCAGCTCGCCCATGGCGCGCCGGATGGTGTGGCGGTTGACCGAAAACTTGGCGGCCAGTTCGGGCTCGGAGGGCAGTTGCTCGCCCGCCAGATAGAGCTTGTTGCGGATGTCGTCCGCCAGGGACTCCCCGATTTGCCGCCAGACGGCGATGCCGGAACCTCTTTCAACCATGGGGTCTGCTCGTGCTGTCATATCAGCTTCATGAAGAATGGCTGTGATTGTGCCCGATGCGGCGCGCGCCGGATAGGCGCTGCGCATTCACCGCAACTGTCATCAAAAATTCACGCCAGCCTGTTGAACTTCAATTTCCAAGCGATCATACTTCATCCAGTCGTCTAGACGTGTAGAGGAAATTATGGATCACTCACAAGCGGGGCAGCAAACGCCCGATGCCCGGCGCGCCGCCTGGATGCGCGTGTTGTCCCTGGCGGACCCGGCCTCCTTGGAAGGGGCATTCAGTGGCTTGGGCAGCGTGCCGCCACACCAGATGCTGCGGCCGGCCCAAACCGGCATGGCCATGGTGCGGGCGCGCAGCGGCGGTACCGGCGCGCGTTTCAATCTGGGCGAAATGACCGTGACGCGCTGCGCGGTGACGCTGGACGCAGCCGGCGCGGGCGTGGTGGGCGTGGCCTACGTGCAGGGGCGTTCATTGCGCCATGCCGAACAGGCCGCGGTAGCCGACGCGCTGCTGCAACTGCCGGAATGGCACGACACCGTGCAAGCGCAATTGATCCAGCCGCTGGCGCGCCAGCATGCCGATAAGGTCGACGCCCAGGCGCGTGTCGCGGCTCAAACCAAGGTTGAATTCTTCACGATGGTGCGGGGCGAGGACTGACATGCAAGCACAGACTCTAAGCACGCCGACCGCCGCGCGCGGCGGCCTCATCCCCGGGTTTGCCGCCCCGGTCAACGATGCGCAAACCACCTTTCGCGCCGCGCTCAAGGCCTTGGCGCATCCCGGGCGCGTGCAAGAAATCGTCGCCCACTGCGGCGTGCCCGCCGGCTTGTCGCCGGCCATGACGGCGCTGCTGCTGACGCTGGTCGACGGCGATACGCCCTTGTGGTTGCCCCCGGAAGCGAGCGCCGACGCGCTGGCCTTCCTGCGCTTTCATTGCGGCTGCCCCATCGTGCCATCGCCGTCGCTGGCGCGCTTCGCCGCCGTGCCGATGGGTTGCGATGCACCCGCGCTGTCCGCCTGCCATCCGGGCGACCCGGCCTATCCGGACTTGTCTACGACCTTGCTGCTTGAAGTGGGCTCGCTTGCCGACGGCCACGCGGTCAGCCTGACCGGCCCGGGCATCCAGACGCGGCAAGCGCTGTCGGTCACGGGCCTGCCCGAGGGCTTCTGGCGCGACTGGCGCCTGAACCATCAACAGTTTCCGCTGGGCGTCGACGTGTTCCTGACGCAAGACCGGTGGATATGTGGACTGCCGCGCACGACGCGGGTGGAGAACTGACATGTACGTAGCCGTCAAAGGGGGCGAACGCGCCATCCTGAATTCCTACCGCATGCTGGACGCCTACCGGCGCGGCGACCGCGCGGTGCCCGAACTGAGCCTGGACCAGATTCGCGAACAGATGCCGCTGGCGGTATCGCGCGTGATGGCCGAGGGCTCGCTCTACGATCCGCAACTGGCCTCGCTGGCGCTCAAGCAGGCGGCGGGCGATGTGATCGAAGCCGTGTTCCTGCTGCGCGCCTATCGCACCACCTTGTCGCGCTATGGCTACACGCAGCCGATCGACACGGGCGCCATGCGCTTGCAGCGCCGTATCTCGTCCACCTTCAAGGACGTGCCGGGCGGCCAGATCCTGGGCCCCACCTACGACTACACCCAACGCTTGCTGGACTTCACGCTGGAAGCGCAGCGCGAGGCCGATGCGCTGCCCGCGGGCGGTGAGGCGCTGGATAGCGCCATGCCGCGCGTGACGGATCTGTTGGCGCACGATGAATTGATCGACGCCGAACCCGTGCCCGAAGGCGACCCCGAACCCTTTGACCTGACGCGCCAGCCGCTGGACTTTCCGGCCTCGCGCGCGGCCCGTCTGCAAAACCTGGCGCGCGCCGACGAGGGCTTTCTGTTGTCCATGGGCTATTCCACGCAGCGCGGCTACGGCAACACCCATCCGTTCGCGGCCGAAATTCGCTACGGCACGCTGGAAGTAGAGATGCACATCGAAGAGCTGGGCTTCGCCGTCACGGTGGGCGAAATCGAAATCACCGAATGCCAGATGGTGAGCCAGTTCGCGGGCAATGCCGACGACGGTCCGAAGTTCACGCGCGGCTACGGCCTGACCTTCGGTTACGGCGAACGCAAAGCCATGTCGATGGCGCTGGTGGACCGCGCGTTGAAGGCCAAGGACCTGGGCGAACGCGCCGATTCGCCCGCCAACGACCACGAGTTCGTGCTGTATCACAGTGACAACGTCGAGGCGTCCGGCTTCGTCCAGCACTTGAAGCTGCCGCATTACGTGGACTTCCAGGCGAATCTGGAACTGCTGCGCCGCTTGCGCGCGGACGGCGCTGCACAAAAAGCCGAGCCGCTTGACACAACCCAAGCCGCATCGCAACCCACCCCCCAAGCCGCTCCCAGCGATCTGATCGACGAGGCTGTTTCCCAATGAGCGCCCACCACGCCACGGTCGAACGCGACGACCACTACAACTTTGCGTATCTCGACGAATCCACCAAGCGCATGCTGCGCCGCGCGCTGCTCAAGGCGGTGGCCATACCCGGCTACCAGGTGCCCTTCGGCAGCCGCGAGATGCCGCTGCCTTATGGCTGGGGCACGGGCGGCATCCAGGTCACGGCGGCCATCATCGGCCAGGACGATGTGCTGAAGGTCATCGACCAAGGGTCGGACGACACCACCAACGCCATCAACATCCGCCGCTTCTTTGGCCGCGTCACGGGCGTGGCCACGACGGAATCCACGCCGGACGCCACCATTGTGCAGACGCGCCACCGCATTCCTGAAACGCCGCTGCGCGAAGGGCAGGTGATGGTCTACCAAGTGCCGATTCCGGAACCGTTGCGCTGGCTTGAACCCAGTGAAACCGAAACCCGCACGATGCACGCGCTGGCTGAATACGGCGGCATGCACGTCAAGCTGTACGAGGACATCGCGCAGCACGGCCACATCGCCACCACCTACGACTACCCCGTCATCGTGAACGACCGCTACATGATGCGCCCGTCGCCCATCCCGAAGTTCGACAACCCCAAGCTGGACGGCAACCCGGCGCTGATGCTGTTCGGCGCCGGCCGCGAAAAGCGCGTCTATGCCGTGCCTCCGTACACCCGCGTCAAAAGCCTGGACTTCGACGACCACCCCTTCACCGTGGAAACCTGGACCGAATGCTGCGACCTGTGCGGATCGCGCGACAGCTATCTGGATGAAATCATCCTGGACGACGCGGGCACGCGCCGCTTCGTGTGTTCGGACACGGAATACTGCAACCACCGCCAAGCGCAACAACGCAACGACGAGGCCACGGCATGAACCCCCAACCCCACCCGCAACCCCTGCTTTCCGTGCGCAACATGACGCGCACTTGGGACGGCGTGCACGGTTGCCGCGACGTCAGCTTTGACCTGTTTCCCGGCGAAGTCCTGTGCGTGGTCGGTGAGTCCGGCTCGGGCAAGAGCACCTTGCTGTCGGCCGTGTCATACCAAACCCAGCCGGACGCCGGCAGCGTCTGGTACGACACGCGAGACCAGGGCTTCATCGACCTGGCCGCGCTGCCCGGCGCGCGCCTGCGCCTCTTGTCGCGCACCGATTGGGGCTTTGTGCGGCAGAACGCGCGCGACGGCCTGCGCATGCAGGTCAGCGCGGGCGCCAACATCGCCGAGCGCCTGATGGCCGTGGGCGACCGGCATTACGGTGACCTGCGCGCCGTGGCGGGCAACTGGCTGCAAAAGATGGAGATCGACGCGGGCCGCCTGGACGATACGCCGGTGTCGTTTTCCGGCGGCATGCAGCAGCGCTTGCAGATCGCGCGCAATCTGGTCACGCATCCGCGCCTGGTGTTCATGGACGAGCCGACCGCGTCGCTGGATGTGTCGGTGCAGGCGCGCTTGTTGGACCTGCTGCGCCAGTTGGTCACGGACCTGGGCCTGGCCGCCATCGTGGTCACGCACGATCTGGCGGTGGCGCGCCTGCTGGCGCATCGCACGCTGGTGATGCGCGGCGGCGTGGTGGTGGAAAGCGGGCTGACCGACCAGATTCTTGACGACCCCCAACACCCCTACACCCAGTTGCTGGTGTCTTCCATTTTGCAGAGCTGAACATGCGCGCAACCACTCCCATGATCGAGGTGCGGGGCCTCGGAAAGATGTTCACCCTGCATAACCAGGGCGGCATCCGCCTGCCCGTGCTGGACGCGGTGGACTTTGATGCTGCCGCGGGCGATTGCCTGGTACTGGCCGGCCCGTCAGGCACCGGCAAAAGCACCTTGCTGCGCTGCCTGTACGGCAACTATCTGGCCACCGAAGGCAGCATCCGCGTGCGCGCAAACGACGAATGGGTCGAGCTGGTGGGCGCGCCCGAACAACGCATTCTGGCCTTGCGCCGCGACGTCATCGGTTATGTCAGCCAGTTCCTGCGGGTGATTCCGCGCGTGTCCGCGCTGGATGTAGTGGCCGAGCCGCTGCGCATGGCGGGCGTGGACGCGGACGCCGCGCGCGAGCAGGCCGGCGCCTTGTTGCAACGCCTGAACGTGCCGCCGCGCCTGTGGGGCTTGGCGCCCGCCACGTTTTCGGGCGGCGAGCAGCAGCGTGTGAACATCGCGCGCGGCTTCATCGCGCGCCATCCCATCTTGCTGCTGGATGAACCCACGGCTTCGCTGGACGCCGACAACCGCCGCGTGGTGATCGCGCTGATCCATGAAGCCCTGGCGGCGGGGCGTTGCCTGCTGGGCATTTTTCACGATGCCGAGGTGCGCGACGCCGTCGCCACGAAAACGTTGGCGCTGCGCCCGGCGTTGCTCGGGGCGGCAGAGTCGACCCAACCGGAGGAATCATGCAAAGCACCTATCTGACCCACGCCCGCGTGGTGCTGCCCGATCGCGTGCTGGACAACAGCGCGGTGCTGATCGATGACGGCCGCATCGTCGCCATCGAACCCGACGGCGCGCGCGCGGACCGGGTGGTCGATCTACAGGGCCAGACCCTCTTGCCCGGGCTGATCGACCTGCATTGCGACGCCATCGAAAAGGAAGCTGAACCCCGTTCGCGCGTGCTGTTTCCCCTGGACTTCGCCGTGGCCCAGGTCGACCGCCGCAATGCCGCGGCCGGCATCACCACGCCCTACCATGCGCTGTCGTTCGCGAACAAGGATTTGGGCGTGCGCAATAACCAGACGGCGGCCGAAGTGGTGCGCACGCTGCGCGCATTCCGCCCGCACAGCCTGGTGGATAACCGCGTGCATTGCCGCTACGAAGTTACCGACGACACCTCGGTGCCGGTGCTGCGCGCGCTGATGGAAGAGGGCGCGGTGGACCTGTTGTCCGTCATGGATCATTCGCCGGGGCAGGGCCAGTTCAAGACGCTGGAGTCGTATCTGCAATACATGATGGGCAATCACGCAATGACCCGCGAGCAGGCGGAAGAAGCCGCCCATGCCAAGACGCGCGCGAAAGATGGCGCGGTGACGCGGGTAGAGACCTTGCTGGCGCACGCCAAGTCCCTGGGCATACCCACCGCCAGCCATGACGACGATTCCGTGCAACGCATTGCCACCATGCGCAACCTGGGCGTGGCAATGAGCGAATTCCCGATCACGCTGGATACCGCCCGCGCGGCGGTGTCATGCGGCCTGCCCACCATTCTGGGCGCGCCGAACGTGCTGCGCGGCCAAAGCCAGAGCGGGTCGATGCGGGCCATCGATGCCATTCGCGCGGGCGTGGCCAGTTGCCTGTGTTCGGACTATCAGCCGTCCACGCTGATCGCCGCGGCCTACACGGTGGCGGCGCAGACGGACCTGAGCTGGCCGCAGGCGATTGCACTGGTCACGGCGAACCCCGCGGACGCCTGCGGGCTGTCGGACCGGGGCCGTATCGCCGTGGGCCTGCGCGCCGATCTGGTGGCAGTGGCGCAGGTGGGCGCCTTGCCATTGATCAGTCACACCTGGTCGGCCGGCCGGCTGGTATTCTCCACGCACTATCAGCCGTCGCGTACCCACGTGGCGGCGGCGCCCCAGCCGCAACGGGTGGCGGCCTGAGCCGCTGGTGATGTCTTCCAGGAGAACCGCGATGAATCCGATCGTGATTGCCGTGGCGCTCAGCGCCACGCACACGTTCAGCAAGCCTGTAGTGCCCACGATCATGCTGTTGCGCGGGCTGGGGGTGGATGGCGACGCGCATCAGGGGGTGACCGTAAAGCATCGCTCGCGCGTGCGCGTCGACCCCACGCAGCCCAACCTGCGGCAGGTGCATTTGATTCAGGCCGAGCTGCATGACGAACTGCAACTGGCCGGTTTCAACGTCGCCGAAGGCACGATGGGCGAAAACATCACCACCCGGGGTATCGATCTGCTGGCCTTGCCGCGCGGTGCGCGCTTGCGCATCGGGGTCGACGCGGTGGTCGAGATCACCGGGCTGCGCAATCCCTGCGTGCAACTGGACCAGTATCAGAAGGGCTTGACGGGCGCCGTGCTGGGCCGCAATCCCGACGGCAGCCTGCAACGCCGCGCCGGCGTCATGGGGATTGTGGTGGAGGGCGGGGCGGTCAGCCCCGGCGACGCCATTCGGGCCGAGCTTCCCGCACTGCCGCATTTCCCGCTGGAACGGGTGTAGGGGCAAAAACATCGTTGCGGGTCAAAGACGGGTTGCCCGGCATCTGGTTAAATGGCGAAGGGCGTAACGGCCTAAGGCGCAGCCGGCCCTTCTCCGGCTCGTCATCCAATTTTCCGGAGCGCGCGATGGCACGATTCAATTTCAACCAAGACCCCGAAGAACCCGATCTGTGGGCGGCCGAAAACGTGCCCGTCGGCGATGGCCGTCCCCCCATCCACGTCATGATCCAGACGGATGGCGAAGAGCCCGACAGCGGCGCGTCCAAGGTGGTCAAGGCCATCATCGACAATCTGGACGATCACATCCTGGCAGCGGCCGAGTTCCTGCTGGATAACTATTCCTACGAGCACTACAAGAAGCTGGGCCTGGAAGACGACCAGTTGCTGCAGGAAGAAACCGCCGAAGCCATGGCCGAAAAAGCCGTGCTGCGCGCCTTGTGGCTGTTCGACGAAGACGGCGACGGCTACGAACTCTGGTTTACGCTGCCCTGGGACCCGGTCCACACCTACGACGTTGAATTCGAAGACGGCGCACCGGTGTCCTGCTCGGTGAACGACTGAATACAGTCGACTGAATCGGGTCGCCCCGGTTCAGTCGATCCCACCCAATCGACTACCCCTGGTTTTCGGGCACGACTGCTGGCGTGCCGGTTGCCGGCCGCGCCGGCGCATCGGCGGCCGCGTCGCCGGGGTTGTCTTCCCGCTTATCTTCCAGCTTGGCGATGACGGCGGTGGCCAGGCTGTTGCCCACCACGTTCGTCGCCGTGCGGCCCATGTCGAAGAACTGGTCGATGCCCATGATCAGCAGCAGCCCGGCCTCGGGCAAATGGAACATCGGCAAGGTCGCGGCCACCACCACCAGCGACGCGCGGGCCACGCCCGCCATGCCCTTGCTGGTCACCATCAGCACCAGCAGCAAGGTCAGTTGCTGGGCAAAGCTCATTTCGATGTTGTAGGCCTGCGCGATGAACAGCACCGCGAACGACTGGTACATCATCGAACCATCCAGGTTGAACGAATACCCCAGCGGCAACACAAAGCCCGAAATGCGCTTGGACACGCCAAAGCGTTCCAGCGCTTCGATCGTCTTCGGGTAGGCCGATTCGCTGCTGGCGGTGGAAAAGGCCAGCAGGGTCGGTTCCTTGATCAGCCCGCCCAGGCGGCGCGTGGACTTACCCAAAAACAGATAGCCCACGCCGAACAGAATGGCCCACAGCAGCGCCAGGCCCAGGTAGAACTCACCGATCAACTTGCCGTAGCTGACCAGCACGCTCAGACCTTCGGTGGTGATGGCGGCGGCCATGGCGGCGAACACACCCAGCGGCGCAAAGCGCATCACATAGTCGGTGACGCGGAACATGATCTTGGCCAGCTCGTCGATCAAGGTGTAGATCGTGTTGTGGCCCTTGCCGCGTATGAACGACAGCGCGGCTCCGAAGAACAGCGAGAACACCAGGATCTGCAAGATCTCGTTGTTGGCCATGGCCTCGGCGATGCTCTTGGGGAACACGTGCGCAATGAAGGCCTTGAGCGTGAAGTCGCCGGTCTTTAGGCCCGAGGTGATGCCCGCGTCGGGTATCGCCAGATTCATGTGCGCGCCCGGATGGAACAGATTGACCAGCAGCAGGCCCAGCAACAGCGACACGGCGGAAGCGGCAATGAACCACACCATGGCGCGCAGGCCGATGCGGCCCACGGCGTTGGCGTCGCTCATGCTGGCCAGGCCCGATACCAGGGTGGCGAACACCAGCGGGGCGATGATCATCTTGATCATGCGCAGGAAAATATCCGTGACCAGGCTGAAGTACGAGGCAATGTGCGCGGCCTCTGTGGCGTCCTGCGCGGTCTTGTCGCAGAGGTAGCCCACCAGGACGCCCAATACCATGGCGATGCCGATGGTGCGCGTCAGCTTCTTTGTATTCATGATCAAAACGGAAAACGAGGAGCCCGCCGCTGCAAGACCCCAGGGGGGCTGCGCCCGCCGGCACGGGGCGGGAAAACGGTCCGGTGACGGGTATGCCGGGGCAACCTGCAAACTGCGGGTTTTCCCTTGGGGCGCGATGTTAACGCTGCACTCCTGACACGCAGTTGTCATGCTGGGGACGTATCAGTAACACCTTCCGGCGTGCCAGAATGGGCCCGCCGCCCAGCGGCGCGTCAATAAGAACCGGCCCCGACCGGGAACATAAAAGGAGATCAAACAATGCCGAAACGCGAACTGTCCGTGCTGGCTTCCGGGTACACCTATCTGGAAGGCCTGCGGTGGCACGAAGACCGCCTGTGGGCGTCGGACTTCTATACCGAGCAGGTCATCGCCGTGGACCTGGCCGGCAAGATTGAACAGATCTGCCGCGTGCCGCAGCAGCCCTCGGGCCTGGGCTGGCTGCCCGATGGCCGCCTGCTGATCTCATCCATGAAAGACCGCAAGGTGCTGCGCCGCGAGGCCGACGGCACGCTGGCCGTGCATGCCGACTTGTCGGCGCTTACGGGCGGCCCCATCAACGACATGGTGGTGGATGACCAGGGCCGGGCCTACGTGGGCAATTTCGGGTTTGACCTGATGGCCGGTGAACCGGTCGCGACAACCACGCTGGTGCGGGTGGACACGGACGGCGTGGCGCAGGCAGTGGCCGAAGGGCTGTGCTTTCCCAACGGTTCGTTCATCACGCCGGACGGCAAGACGCTGATCGTCAACGAAACCTTCGGCAACCGGATCTCGGAATTCGACATCCTGCCCACGGGCGCGCTGGGCCCGCGCCGCGACTGGGCCAACTTCGGGCCATTGCCCGATAGCGACGACCTGTCGGTGCTGATCGCCGCGTCGGCCATCGGCCCGGACGGCGGGGCGCTGGACGCGGAAGGCGCGCTGTGGGTGGCCGACGCCATCGGCAAGCGGATCGTGCGGCTGGCGCGCGGCGGCCAGATCCTGGAGCAGATCGACACCGGCGAATTCGGCATCTTCGCGGCGGCCCTGGGCGGGCCGGACGGCTGCACGCTATTCATGGCCGCCGCCCCGGATTTCATCGAAGCCAACCGCCGCGCCAAGCCCGAAGGCCGCATTCTGATGACCCGGGTGGACGTGCCGCACGCGGGTCGGCCTTGAAGGGTCGGTCTTGAGGGGGCTGCCTTGACGGGTTGGTCTTGATGGGGCGGGCTTGAGGGGGCGGCCCCGGGGCTGGACGCCCTGGGGCTGGTCTTCAACGCCTACTTCGGCGCCAGCCAGGCGTCGGCGTAGCTGCCCACGGCGCCCAGTCCGGTCGTGATGGCGCCGTGTACCCGCTTGTCCAGGTAGGTGGAGTAATTGGTGTCGTCGATCCAGGCCAAGGGCACGTCTTCCGCCAGAATTTTCTGGACCTCGGTGTACAGGCGTTGGCGTTCCTCATCCGTGGGCGCGGTGGCGGCCTGGTCAAAGAGCGCATCCACCTTGGGATTGCGATATTGCGAGGTGTTGGTGAAGGCCAGCCCCTTTTTGATGTTGCTGCTGACGTAGGTGCGCGACACGCCGATTGCCGGGTCGCCATACTGGAATACGCCGTTGTAGGCCATGTCGAAATCCCAGTTGCCCATGCGGGTGGTCCAGCCGCCCACGTCGGTGCTTTCGATGTCGATCACGATGCCGACCTTGCCCAGGCTCTGCTTGGTGTATTCGGCAATGCGGCGCTGCATTTCGCCGTAAGGGTTGGGGATCAGCCCCAGCTTCACGCGCACGCCATTGGCGTCCGGCTTCAGGCCCATTTCGTCGAGCAGGGCGATGGCCTTCTTGGGGTCATACGGATACTGCTTGATGTTGGAGTCGTAAAAGCGCGTGTTGCGATGGAACGGACCCGTCGACACGGTGCCCATGCCGAACATGATGCGCTTGGCGATGAAATCGCGGTTGATGGCGTACATGACCGCTTGCCGGAAGCGCTTGTCGTCCATGGGTTTGCGCGCCCCGTTCATTTCGATCCAGTGCAGCGTGGACCAGTATTCATAGCCCTTTTGCGTGACGTTGATGTGCGGCAGTTTGGCCACGCGCGGCATGTCGAAGGGTTCGATGTCTTGCAACCAGGCCTGCTGTACGGTGCGTTGCTCCAGCGCCAGACGGCGCGAGGCCGCATCCGGGATCACGCGGAAAATGATGCCGTCCAGATAGGGCCTGCCTTTCGCCCAGTAGTGCTCGTTCTTGACCAGCTCAATGTAGGAGCCGCGCTCCCAGCGCTTGAACTTGAACGGGCCGGTGCCGACGGGTGCATTGTTGTGCGGGTTTTGCGCCATGGGCGTGTCGACATCGAACAGATGCTTGGGCAGGATCACGCCGCCGCCGATGTCGAAGGCATACAGGAACGCTGAATAGCGTTCCTTCAACTTGAACACCACGGTGTGATCGTCGGGCGCGGTGATGTCCTGGATGTAGCGCATCAGCGCGCGCGTGCGCGGCGTGTTGGCCAGCACCTGCTTGTAGGAAAACAGCACGTCCGCCGACGTGAAGGGCTTGCCGTCGTGCCATTGCGCGTTGGGCTGCAGGCGGAACGTATAGGTCAACTGATCGTCGGACACCTCCCAGGACTTGGCCAGGCTGGGCTGCGGCTTCAGGTCGAACGAATAGGTCAACAGACTTTCGTACACCTTGCCCGCCACCATCTGCGTAGTGCCCACCTGCTGCATGGCCACGTTCAGATTGGGCGGCTCGGGGTTCAGGATGGCGGTTAGCACGCCGCCGTATTGCGGCTGAAGCTCGGCCGAGGGCGGCGCGGCCAAAACGGTGGCGGGGGTGGCGGCCATTGCCGTGGCGGCCATTGCCTTGGCGACAGCGGCGGTGACCAGCAGGCCCCGAGTCAGGGCGCGGCGGACGATATTGCACTTCAAGGCGAGTCTCCTTGGTTTTTAAGTATCAAATATTGATACTACGGAATCCAAGAGGCTTATGGTGCAGCAGTGGCCCCGGCCGCGCAAGGCGGCGAGGGCTAGGGATATCCCGCTAAAGGAATGGGGAGGGCGGCGCCTTCAGTTGCGGTTGGGGCGGCCGCTCAGTGCGCGCGCGGCCGAGATCGCCAATGAGCTGAAGCGCTGCGTGAAGGAATCCAGCGTCCATTCGGCCAGCAGGCCGGAGATATGGATGGCCGCGATGGGGCGGCCGCTGTGGTCGACGACCGCGCTGCCCAGCACGATCTCGCCCACCATGCTTTCTTCCAGGCAGATGGCGTAGCCCTGCACGCGCGCCTCGCGCACGCGCTGGCGGATCAGGTCCGGGTCGGTGATGGTCTTGGCCGTCAGCGGGCGCAAGTCGCTGCGCGCCAGGATGTCGTCGACTTCGTCATCAGCCAGGTGCGACATGATGGCGCGGCCACCCGATGACGAGAATGTCGGCATGCGGCGCCCCACCAGCGTGGCGTAGAAGGTCTGGCGCTTGCTCTGCCGGCGCAGGGCATACACGATGGTCAGGCCGTCGAACAGGCTCAGATCCACGCGCTCGCCGCATTCCTGTTGCAGTTGTTCCAGGATGGGCGTGGCGCGTTCAAGCAACGGATGGCCGCGCAGAAAGTCGAAGGTGCGGTCCAGGATCTTCTTGCCCAGCACGTAGCCGCGCTGGTTGCTGCCGCGTTCCAGATAGCCCAGGGCCACCAGCGTATGCAGCATGCGCTGGGTTGAACTGCGGTCCAGCCCTGACAGTTCTGTCAGCTCATTCAGGCTGAGCGGGCCGGGATGGTTCGAAAAAGCCTCCAGGATGCCGAAGCCTTTCGCCAGGGATTGGTTGAACCGGGTTTCGGTTGTGGCCATGTTGATTTACTCCAGTCTCTTTTCTTGTTTTTGCCGCGCGGTATCGGTGCGGGCTATTCGCACGCGGATAGGAACTGTAGTGGCAAATCGATTTCTGTCAGGGCTAGGGAAATTACCCATGGTTTCCGTCTTGTCCCGTAATTGTGCGAACTCTATCATGCCAAATATGGATATCTAGATATCAAATATTGATACCTATGAATTTGCCGCTTTCACATCCGACAAGGGGAATGCAATGAGCAGCGTCGCAGCAGCCAGCCTGGACCAGGCCCGTATCGCCGAAGCCGTCAACCAGCTTCGCCAATACATGACCGACACGCTGACCGGTTTCGTGCAATGCCGCAGCCTGCCCGGGCAGGAGATGTCCGCCGCCGAGTTTCTGGAAGACGCGCTGGCGGACCTGGGCCTGGCGTCCGAGCGCATTGCGCTGCGCACCGAAGAACTGAAAAACCTGCCGCTGTATTCCCCGGCATGCTGCCCGGACGGCGGCCGCTACAACGTGCTGGCGCGCCACGAGCCGCGCAGCGCGGGCGGCCGGGCCGTCTTGTTCAACGGCCACCTGGACGTGGTGCCCACGGGACCGCATGAACTCTGGGACCCGGCGCCGTTCGACGGTGAACTGCGCGATGGCTGGTTGTATGGCCGCGGCGCGGGCGACATGAAGGCGGGCATCATCTGCGCGCTGGCCGCGTTCAAGGCGCTGCGCGAGCTGGGCGTGCAACCCGCTGGCGCGGTGGGCTTCAACGGCGTGCTTGAAGAAGAAAACACCGGCAACGGCACGCTGGCCACGGTGTCGGCGCTGCAAAGCGCCATCGCGGCGGCCAAGCTCAGCGCGTTCGACGCGGTGGTCATCCCCGAACCCACGCATGAACGCATGATGAGCGCGCAACTGGGCGTGTACTGGATGTACGTGGACATCGTGGGCCGCCCCGCGCATGCCGCGTACATGACCACGGGCGTCAACCCGGTCGAAACCGGTCTGCGCATCGTGGACGCCATGAAGCAGTTGGAACACGAATGGAACCTGCCCGAAAACCGGCACCCCGCCTATCGCGATCATGCGCATCCCATCAACTTCAACCTGGGGCAGATCCACGCGGGTGACTGGAATTCGTCGGTGCCCAGCGTCTGCACGCTGGGCATGCGCATCGCCTGCTATCCGGACATGAGCATCGAAGCGGCCAAGCAGTTGGTCGAGTCGCGCATCCGCGCCGTCGAAGCCGAACTGACCGACAGCGATGTGCGCATCGACATCCGCTACGAAGGCTTCCACGCGCCGGGCTGCGAGTACGACCTGGACGTGCCGGCCATGCAGTTGCTGGCCGATGCCCACCGCCGCGTGGCCGGCGAATTGCCCGAGCCCACCGCGTTGACGGCCACCACCGATGGCCGCCATTTCCGGCTGCTGATGGACGTGCCGGTGACCTGCTACGGCCCCAAGGTGCAGAACGTGCACGGCTTCAATGAATGCGTGTCGGTGGACAGCATGGTGCGCGTGGCCACCGCCTTGGCGCTTTTCATCCACGACTGGTGCGGCGTCGAACCGCTGCAAGCCTGAGCCCGGCCGCGGCATGCGCCGCGGCGCCTCCTGCCGTTGTTCTCTCAATACGGAATACCTGCCATGACATCCATCATTGCCCGGCGCGCCCTGGCGCGCTGCACCCTGGCCGTGGCCAGCCTTCTGACCCTGTCGACGCCCGTCTCGCAGGCGGCTGAAACGCCCCAATACGGCGGCGTGCTGACCGCCATCCTGAGCCCCGAGCCGCCCAGCTTGAACGTGGCGGTGCAACAAGTGGCCAGCACGCAGTTGGTGGGAGGCAAGATATTCGAAAGCCTGCTGACCTACTCCTTCGATCTCAAGCCGCAGCCCGGCCTGGCCAAGTCCTGGGACGTTTCGCCCGACCGCCTGACCTACACCTTCCACCTGCAACCCAAGGTGCAGTGGCACGATGGCAAGCCGTTCTCGTCCGACGACGTGGTGTTCACCTACACCAAGATCCTGGCTAACACGCCGCGCACCCGCACGCTGATGGCCAATGTGCAAGAAGTGTCGGCACCCGATGCGCAGACCGTCGTCTTCAAGCTGAAGCAGCCGTATTCGGCGTTCCTGTACGCCTTCGACATCGGCGGCGGCGCCATCCTGCCCAAGCATTTGTATGACGTGGACACGCCCATTGGCCAGAACCCCAACAACAACGCGCCCATCGGCACCGGCCCGTTCAAGTTCAAGCACTGGGAACGTGGTTCTTATGTTGAGCTCGTCAAGAACGAGCACTACTGGAAGGAAGGCCGGCCCTACCTGGACGGCATCACCTACCGCGTGATTCCCGATTCGGCCTCGCGCCGCGTGGCGCTGGAACAAGGCACGGTGCTCCAGGGCTGGTTGCAGGACATCGAGCCGGTGGATGTGCCGCGCCTGGTCAAGCTGCCCCACATCACCGAGACCCACAAGGGATATGAGTACTGGTCCACCTTGCAATGGATTGAACTGAACGGCGGTCGCCAGCCGTTTTCGGACAAGCGCTTTCGCCAGGCGCTGATGTACGGCATCAACCGCCAGTTCATCGTCGACAAAATCATGTTCGGGGCGGGCACCGTGGCCACCGGCCCTATTCACCACAACACGCGCTTCTATGACGCCAACGTCAAGAAGTACCCCTACGATCCTAAGAAGGCCATTGCGCTGCTGGACGAAATGGGCCTGAAGCCGGACGCCAAGGGCGTGCGCGCCACGCTGGGCCTGATCCCGCTGCCTTATGGCGAAATGCCGCGCCGCACCGCGGAATACATCAAGCAGAACCTGGCCAAGATCGGCGTGGCCGTCAGCATCGAGAACACCGATGTGGGCGGATGGGTCAGCCGCGTGGGCAACTGGGATTTCGACATGGGCGCCAACGGCGTATTCCAGTACGGCGACCCGGCGATCGGCGTGTCGCGCACCTACGTCAGCAGCAACATCAAGAAGGGGCTGATGTTCAGCAATACCTCGCAGTACAGCAACCCCAAGGTCGATGAGCTGTTCGATGCCGCCGCTACGGCCGCAACGGACGAAGAACGCCAGAAGCTGTACAGCGAGGCGCAGCGCATTCTTGTCGAGGACGTGCCGGTGCTGTGGCTGGCCGACACGAACTATTCGACGCTGCTGAACAAGCGCGTGCACAACGCGGTGACGACGGCGCTGGGCGTGGTGGATACGCAAAGCGATACCTGGCTGTCCAAAGAATGAAGAAGGTCGGCAAATTCCTGGCGAACCGGGTGGTCAAGAGCGTCCTGGTTCTGCTGATGATCGCGCTCTTCAACTTCTTCCTGGTGCGGGCGGCGCCGGGCGACCCCGCCGAAATCCTGGCGGGTCAGTCCGGCGCGGTGGATGCCGAGTTCATCGCCAAGCTGCGCCAGGAATTCGGGCTGGACAAGCCCATTGCCGTGCAACTGGGCCAGTACCTGAAGAACGTCGCGACGTTCGACCTGGGCTATTCCTACCGCCAGCAGGCGCCGGTTTCCAGCCTGATCCTGCAACACCTGCCCGCCACGTTGCTGCTGACCTTGTCGGCCTTCGCGTTCGCGCTGCTGGCGGGCGTCAGCCTGGGCACGCAGGCGGCGCTGCGGGTGGGGAAGTGGGGCGACACCGTCATCACCACGCTGTCCATGTTGGCCTACGCCACGCCGCTGTTCTGGGTGGGGTTGATGCTGGTGCTGTTGTTCTCGGTGAACCTGGAATGGCTGCCGGCCTTCGGTTATGAAAGCGTGGGCGCCAATCTGACGGGGTTGGCCCGCCTGGCGGATGTCGCCAAGCATCTGCTGCTGCCGGCGCTGACCCTGGGCATGTTCTACATGGCGGTCTACGCCCGCTTGACGCGCGCGTCCATCCTGGAAATCAGCCAGCTTGATTTCGTCAAGACGGCGCGCGCCAAGGGCTTGTCAGAACGCACGGTCATCGTGCGCCACGTGCTGCGCAACGCGCTGCTGCCCGTCATCACGTATGCCGGTATCCAGGCGGGCGGCCTGATCGGCGGTTCGCTGCTGGTGGAAACCGTTTTCGCGTGGCCGGGTATCGGCCGGCTGGCGTTTGACGCCTTGATCCAGCGCGACTACAGCGTGCTGCTGGGCGTGTTCTTCGTGGCCTCGCTGATCGTGGTGGTGGTCAACCTAGTCACCGACATTCTGTACACGGTGGCGGATCCCAGGATCGAACTGAAATGAAAGCGTTCATGCAATCGTTCTGCCGCAACAAGGGCGGCATCATGGGCCTGATCGTGATCGCGCTGGTCACGCTGATGGCCCTCACCGCCAGCTGGATCTTTCCGGACAGCCCCTGGGACATCATCAACGGCCCCTTCATGCCGCCATTGTCGGACGGCGCCTTGCTGGGCACCGACACCCTTGGCCGCGACATCGCCACCGGTATCGCCTATGGGTCCCGCGTGACGTTGGTGCTGGCCGCCGTGTCCACGGCGGTGTCCATCCTGGTGGGCATCACGGTGGGCGCGCTGGCGGGCTTTTATGGCGGGCGGGTCGACCAGGCCATCGTCGGCTTCATCGAACTCTTCCAGACCATTCCCAGTTTCTTCCTGGCGGTGGTGCTGGTGGCCATCCTGACGCCCAACATGGCGACGGTGATCTTCGCGATTGCGGTGGTGTCCTGGCCGCCCTTGGCGCGCCTGGTGCGGGCCGAGTTCATGAGCCTGAAAAATCGTGAATTCGTGCAGGCGGCCATGCTGGCCGGCCAATCCAACCTGCGCATCATCCTGACGCAGATCCTGCCCAACAGCCTGTCGCCGGTGATCGTGTCGGGCTCGCTCATGATCGCCAGCTCGATCCTGCTGGAATCGGCGCTCAGCTTCCTGGGCCTGGGCGACCCCAACGCCATGACGTGGGGCTACATCATCGGCGCGTCGCGCAGTGTGCTGCGCGATGCCTGGTGGATGAGCGTGTTCCCCGGCGTGGCGATTCTGGTGACGGTGCTGTCGCTGAACCTGATCGGCGAAGCGCTGAACGACGCGCTGAATCCAAAGCTGGCGCGCAGGAGGACGACGTAATGGGTACCGACTACACGAATGCGAATGCCGACGCCACGCATTCCGCCGCCACGAATGCCACCACCGCGGCTTCCGACACCTCCAGCGCGCTGCTGGACATCCGCGGTCTCAGCGTAACGGCCGCGCATGGTGGGCCGACCGTGGTGCAGGACGTGTCCTACACCGTCAACCGCAACGAGATCCTGTGCGTGGTGGGGGAATCCGGTTCGGGCAAATCCGTGACGGCGCACGCCATCATGGGCTTGCTGCCGGCCGGCCAACTCAGCGTCACGCAGGGGCAGATCCTGTACGGCGGGCGCGACCTGGTCGGGCTGTCGGCCACCGACTGGTACGGCTTGCGCGGCAAGTCGTTCGGCATGGTGTTCCAGGAGCCCATGACCGCGCTGAATCCCATCATGCGCGTGGGCCGGCAGGTGGACGAGGTGCTCGAACGCCACACCACGCTGAGCGTCGCGGCGCGCAAGCAGCGCGTGCTGGAATTGTTTGAACAGGTGTTGCTGCCGGATCCCGCCGCCATGATCGACGCCTTTCCGTTCCAGTTGTCGGGCGGGCAGCGCCAGCGCGTGGTGATCGCGATGGCGCTGGCGCTGGAGCCGGACGTGCTGATCGCCGATGAACCCACGACCGCGCTGGACGTCACGACGCAGGCGCAGATACTCGGGCTGATCAAGGACATCCAGCGGCGCATGGGCATCGGCGTCATCTTCATTACCCACGACTTTGGCGTGGTGGCCAACATTGCCGACCGCATCGTCGTCATGCGCAAGGGCGCGGTGGTGGAGGCGGGCGCCGCCCAAGACATCCTGAACCGCCCACAGCATCCCTATACGCGCCAGTTGATCGCCGCCGTGCCGCACAAGCCCGAGGGCAAAGAAGAGGCGGGTGCGGCGCCCGCGCTGATGGTGGTGGACAAGCTGTGCAAGACCTTCGCCACCGGCGGGCGCCGGGTCGACGCACTGCGCGATATCTCGCTGGAAATCCGGCAGGGCGAAACGCTGGGCCTGGTGGGCGAGTCCGGCTCGGGCAAGTCCACCTTGGGCCGCACGCTGATCGGCTTGATCTCGCCTGACAGCGGCAGCGTGCGTATGGAGGGCCAGGAACTCGTCGGCATGAAGCCGCGCGACTTCCGCCCCTATCGTCGCCAGATCCAGATGGTGTTCCAGGACCCCTATGCATCGCTGAACCCGCGCCACCGCGTGATCGAGGCGGTGGCGCAAGGCCCCATCGCGTTCGGCATCAGCCGCAAGACCGCGCTGCGCGATGCGCGTGAATTGCTGGAACTGGTGGGCTTGGGCGGAGACGCGGGCGACCGCTATCCACACCAATTTTCCGGTGGGCAGCGCCAGCGCGTGGGCATCGCGCGCGCCCTGGCCTTGAAGCCCCGGCTGCTGGTGGCGGACGAAGCGGTGTCGGCGCTGGACGTGTCCATCCAGGCGCAGGTGCTGGACCTGCTCAAGACCGTGAGCGGGCAGTTCGACCTGTCGGTGCTGTTCATCACCCACGACCTGCGTGTCGCGGCCCAGATCTGCGACCGCATTGCCGTCATGCGGCAAGGGCAACTGGTGGAGCTGGAACGCGCGGCCACGATTTTCTACCACCCACAACATGAATACACGCGCCGCCTGATCGAATCGGTGCCGGGCAAGGCCTGGAACAAACCCGATCTGGAAGCGCTGTCAGACCCCTCAAGGAGCAAGCAGTATGCGTGACACCGAGTATCAGGCGCTGGACGGGCTGGCGCTGGCCGACTTGTTGGCAAGGCGCGAAGTCAGCCCCGAAGACCTGATGGCCTGCGCCATCAATCTGGCGCGGGAACGCGCGCCGGCCATGAATGCGCTTTGCTACGAGCGCTATGAAGAGTCCCTGGACGTGGCGCGCGCCTGGCAAGTCCGGGGCGTGTTTGGCGCGATTCCATTCCTGCTGAAGGATTCCGGGCTGGCGCACACGCGCTTTCCGTCCAGCCTGGGCTCCCGCCTGCTGAACGACACGCGCTATGCCCGCAACGCCACGCTGGCTGACCGCTTCGAGGCGGCTGGCCTGATTCCGTTTGCACGCACCACCGTCCCGGAATTCTGCATGGCGCCCACCACCGAGGCGGCGCGCAACGGCGGCCCCACCCGCAACCCCTGGGACCTGACGCGCTCGACGGGCGGCTCCAGCGGCGGCGCGGCGGCGGCGGTGGCGGCGGGCATCGTTCCCTTGGCGCACGGCAGCGACGGCGGGGGCTCCATCCGTATTCCCGCCGCGGCTTGCGGCGTGTATGGGCTGAAAGTGTCGCGGGGCCGCGTGCCCATGGGCCCGTTGCGGGGCGAAGGCTGGGGCGGCCTGGCGACGGATGGCGTGCTGTCGCGTTCGGTGCGCGACACGGCGGCCGCGCTGGACGCCGTGTGCGCGCCGGAGCCGGGCGCGCCCTATGCGGCGCCCGCCGCCCCGGGGTCATATCTGGAACTGCTGGCCACCCCCCCGCGAAAAATGCGCATCGTCGTGTGGCGCAGCGCCTTCAATGGCGTGGCCGTGGCGCCCGAATGTGTTGCCGCTGTCGAGCGCGCGGCGGCGCTGTGCCGGGAACTGGGCCACGAGGTCGTGGACGGCACGCCGCCGGACATCGAGTACGACGCCTTCGTGCAGGCCCACGCCAATGTGCTGGCAGGGAACATCGTGCTGTCGGTGGATACGCGGCTGGGCCTGACCGGCCAGCCCTTGCACGACGATGACCTGGAACCCGTGCTGCGCCAGGGCTATGAATACGGCAAGACGCTGCCCGCGGCGCAGTACATCGGCAGTGTGAACCGCTTCCATGCCATCGGCCGCATCCTGGACCACTATATGGAAGGCTGCGACGCCATCCTGTCGCCCTCGCTGACGCAACTGCCGTTGAAGCTGGGCGAATTGTCCACGGCCCAGGGCTCGTTCCTGGACTTCCGCCGCAAGGTCGCCACCTATGGCACGTTCTCGGCGGCGTTCAATGCGTCGGGCCAGCCGGCCGCCAGCTTGCCGCTGGTCTGGACCGACGCGGGCCTGCCCGTGGGCGTGCAGGTGGTGGGCCGCTATGGCCACGAAGCGGTGGTGCTGGCCTTGTCGGCCCAACTGGAAACGGCCCAGCCCTGGGCCGGACGCATCGCGGTGCCGCAGCCCGTCTAGGGGCGGCCCCGGGGGAACAGCCCCCGAGGCAGGAGTTTCGCGCGTCGGGGCGGCTTTGGCCGCCCCTAGTCCCTCATGCTTCCGGACGACCCGCGCGGCCTTGCGCCGCTTTGCCATCGGCTGAATGGACCGGATACCGGCGGTTGCAAGACCTTTCAGCGATTCCCCCGTAAAATCACCCCATTCAGCAAGGCTTCAACCATTTCAATAAACAGTACTTAGGAGGACCACTCATGGCCCTAGTCTCCATGCGCCAGCTGCTCGACCACGCCGCCGAGAACGGCTACGGCATTCCGGCTTTCAACGTCAATAACCTGGAACAGGTCCAGGCCATCATGGAAGCCGCTGCGGAGACCGACAGCCCGGTGATCATGCAAGCTTCGGCCGGCGCGCGCAAATACGCGGGCGAGGGCTTCCTGAAGCACCTGATCCAGGCCGCGGTGGAATCCTATCCGCACATTCCCGTCGTCATGCACCAGGATCACGGCCAGTCGCCCAAGGTCTGCCAAGGCGCGATCGACCTCGGTTTCTCCAGCGTGATGATGGACGGTTCGCTGAAAGAAGACGGCAAGACCATCGCCGACTACGACTACAACGTCGAAGTCACCAAGAAGGTCGTGGACGTCGCCCACAAGCTGGGCGTGACGGTTGAAGGCGAACTCGGCTGCCTGGGTTCCCTGGAAACCATGGAAGGCGACAAGGAAGACGGACACGGCGCCGACGGCAAGCTGACCATGGATCAACTGCTGACCGATCCGGAACAAGCCGCCGACTTCGTGCGCCGCACCCAGTTGGACGCGCTGGCGATTGCCATCGGCACCAGCCACGGCGCCTACAAGTTCACGCGCAAGCCCACCGGCGACATCCTGTCGATTTCCCGCATCAAGGAAATCCACGCCCGCCTGCCCAACACCCACCTGGTGATGCACGGCAGCTCCAGCGTGCCGCAGGAACTGCTGGCCGAGATCCGTGAATTCGGCGGCAACATGAAGGAAACCTACGGCGTGCCGGTCGAGGAAATCCAGGAAGCCATCAAGTACGGCGTGCGCAAGATCAATATCGACACCGATATTCGTCTGGCCATGACCGGCGCCATCCGCCGCTTCTTCGCCGAGAACCCCGAAAAGTTCGACCCGCGCGAATACTTGAAGCCCGCCCGCGCCGCTGCCAAGGCGATCTGTGTGGCTCGCTACACGGAATTCGGCACGGCCGGCAACGCCAGCAAGATCAAGGCGCTGCCGCTGACCGAAATCGCCGCGCAGTACGCATCGGGCAAGCTGTCGCAAGTGGTGCAGTAAATCTGTCCAGCGCCGCCTTCGGGGGGCGCCGGGGTAGCAAAAAGGGGTGGGTCCGTCATGGACCCACCCCTTTGTTTTGGCCGGCTGCCAAGACGGGCGTACCGGCTGGCCGCGTCAGCCCCGCGCGTCAGGCGGGCGGCGAGTTTTGCGGGAAGTGCGGCACGCTGCGGTCCACGTGGTGCCAGGACGGCGCCGAACTGGTCCACAGGCTGGCCTTGGCGTGGAAGGCTTCGGGGTCGTCCAGCGAGCCCGCGCGCACCACTTCGTATCCCATGCCTTCCGAGCCGCCGAACAGCGGCGTGCCACAGGCGGCGCAGAAGCTGCGCATGACGGTGTGCCCGGAGTCTCCCTTGTAGCGGTGTTCCTTGGCCTGGCCGCGCAGCATCGTCACCGAGCCGGCGGGAAAGATCAACGCATGGGCCGGGGCGCCGCCGCTGGAATATTGGCAGTCGCGGCAATGACAGGTGGCGGCGGTGATGGGCTCGTCGGTAACGGCGTAACGGATCGCGCCGCACTGGCAACCGCCAGTCAGGTGTACCGGCGCGTCGGCGGCGGGCGGGCGTTTGAGGGAAGCTTCCTGCATACGACTTTGTCTCCGGGCGTAAGGTCTGCGGCGTGACGCCCAAAGGCGGCCGGCGCGAATTGTGAGTCGGAAATCAGAGCCTAACCCGGCCCCCGCCGCCCGGCAAGACGGGCTTATTTGCAGTAATCTATGCGTCTTGCAGAGGCCATGCCGCCTTTTGCGCAGGTTCCGATTTCGTTCTACTTCCCGCCCTGGCGCTCGCCCGTGGCGGGAATCTTCATTTTTGCCATAGGCCATTCCCGTGACTTCTGCTTTGCATCAATCCAGCATCAAGTCCTTGCCGCTGCTGGGCCGCGGTAAGGTGCGCGATATGTACGCGGTGGGCGACGACAAGTTGCTGATCGTCGCGTCGGATCGTATCTCCGCTTTCGACGTGATCCTTGACGACCCCATTCCCGGCAAGGGACAGGTGCTGACCGAGCTGACCGAATTCTGGTTGCAGAAGCTGGCCCACATCCTGCCGAACCACTCCACGGGCGTGCAGCCCGAAGACGTGGTGGCCCCGGAAGAAGTCGACCAGGTGCGCGGCCGCGCCGTCGTGGTCAAGCGCCTGAAGCCGATTCTGGTGGAAGCGGTTGCCCGCGGTTACCTGATCGGTTCCGGCTGGAAGGACTACCAGGCCACCGGCGCCGTCTGCGGCATTCAACTGCCCGCCGGCCTGCAACAGGCCAGCCAGTTGCCCGAGCCCATCTTCACGCCCGCCGCCAAGGCCGAATTCGGCATGCACGACGAAAACGTGGACTTTGCGCACGTGGTGAAGGAAGTTGGCCAGGAAATGGCCGAGCGCATCCGCGACGTCACGCTCAAGCTGTACACGGAAGCCGCCAAGTTCGCCGCCACCAAGGGCATCATCATTGCCGACACCAAGTTCGAATTCGGCCTGGACGACAACGGCACGCTGCACTTGATGGACGAGGTGCTGACGCCTGATTCGTCACGCTTCTGGCCCGCCGACGGCTACCGCGTGGGCATCAGCCCCCCGTCGTTCGACAAGCAGTTCGTGCGCGACTGGCTGGAAACCCAAACCTGGGACAAGACCCCGCCCGCCCCGCGCCTGCCGCAAGACGTACTGGTGAAGACGGCCGCCAAGTACCGCGAAGGGCTGGATCGCCTGATCGCCTGATCCGCCTGATCCGCCTTAGGGCATCAGGCCTTCGTGGTCGAAACAACCCGCTCATGCACAGTGAGCGGGTTTTTTTATGCCTCCAAGGCATAAGCCGGCGCCGCGCGCATCAGGGCTTTCGATAACAAATATGTCGGATTGTTACGTTATACTCGTCGGCTGCTTAGCAGGACGTCCGCCGACAGGAGCCTTCCGCATGATCATGATGTTGCCCTTTCTGACCGGATTGGTCGCCGTGTGGTTCGGGGTGCTTGGCAAGCGCCGCCCCTGCGTGACTTTCTGGATGCTGACGCTGGCGATCTTTGCCGCCTGGTGCGTGCACCACATGAACACGCCCCTGGCGTTGTCGCTGTAAAGGCCGGGCAATGATCTTTTCCCGCAATCCGGCGCGCGGCTCGCGCGTGTTGAACGGCCTGGCCCTGCTGGGCATCTCCGGCATCCTGGGCATGGCCTTCGCCTGGCAGTTCATTTATGACGAACTGCCGTGCCCGCTATGCCTGTTGCAGCGCGTGGCGCTGATACTTGCCGGGGTGGGGTTCCTGCTGAACATGCGCTTGGGGCCATCGCCCATGCACTACGCCATGAGCATCGCGGCGTCGCTCGGGGGAATGCTGGCGTCGGGCCGGCAAGTGCTGCTGCACATGGCGCCGGGCGACCCGGGCTATGGCTCGCCGTTCCTGGGCATGCATTTCTACACCTGGGCCTTCATCGCCTTTTGCGCCATCATCGTTTTCTGCATTCTGATGCAGACGGCCGACCGCAAATGGGGCGACAGCATGCTGAAAAAGCCGGTGTCGGTGCTGGGCATCATCGTCATGGCCCTGTTTTTCATCATGACGCTGGCCAACGTGGGCGGCACCACGCTGGAATGCGGTTTCGGGCCTTGCCCGGACAATCCCGACAGCTATCTGTGGCTGTCGTCATCGGCCGCACGCTAGCTTCGCCCGCGCGCCGGGTAAAATACCGGGTTTCGCGGACTGGGTCCGCGGTCCTTTGACATTCCGCGGGCAGGTTTCCGCGGTCTTACCTCTTTGACACCGGTTATGACAGCCAAGACTTCCGCAGCGGCAGAGGCCACCCCCGTGGTGGGCGTGATTATGGGATCTTCCAGCGATTGGGAGGTCATGAAGCACGCGGTGACCATGCTGGAGGATTTCGGCGTGGCTTACGAGGCGCGCGTGATTTCCGCGCATCGCATGCCGCAGGACATGGCCGAGTACGGCGCGGCGGCACATGGCCGCGGCCTGCGCGGCATCATCGCCGGCGCCGGCGGCGCGGCCCACCTGCCGGGCATGATGGCGGCGCTGACCGAAGTGCCGGTGTTTGGCGTGCCCGTGCCGTCCAAGTACCTGCGCGGCGAAGATTCGCTGCTGTCCATCGTGCAGATGCCCAAGGGCGTGCCGGTGGCCACGTTTGCAATTGGCGAAGCCGGCGCGGCCAACGCGGCGCTGCACGTGATTGCCACGCTGGCCGGTACCGATGCGGGCTTGCATCAGAAGCTGGTGGCTTTCCGCGCGCGCCAGACGCAAGCCGCGCGCGACATGAAGGTTCCGCCCGAGGCGTCGATCGTATGAGCAAACCCACTTCCTTCATGATTGCCCCCGGCGGCTGGCTGGGCTTGCTGGGCGGCGGCCAACTGGGCCGCATGTTCTGCCACGCGGCGCAAAGCCTGGGCTACAAGGTCGCCGTGCTGGATCCGGCCGACGAATGCCCCGCCGGCATGGTGGCCGACCTGCACATCCAGGCGGCCTACGACGACGAAGCCGGACTGGCCCGCCTGGCCCAGACCTGTCAGGCCGTCACCACCGAATTTGAAAACGTACCCGCCGACAGCCTGCGCACGCTGGCCACGCGCTGCCGCGTCAGCCCGGCCGCCGACGCCGTGGCCATCGTGCAGGACCGTATCGCCGAAAAGACCTTCATCGCCGCGCAAGGCATTCCCGTTGCGCCGCACGCCGCCATCCGCAGCGAAGCGGACCTGCGCGCCGCGCCCGAGGCTTTGTTCCCCGGCATTCTGAAAGTGGCCCGCCTGGGCTATGACGGCAAGGGTCAGGCCCGCATCAACACGCGCGACGAAGCGCTTGCTGCTTTCGCTGAATTCGGCGGCGTGGCCTGCGTGCTGGAAGCCTTGATGCCGCTGGATTATGAAATCTCGGTGGTGCTGGCGCGCGGTTTCGATGGTGCCAGCGTGGTGTTCCCGGTGGCGCGCAACGTGCATCGCGACGGCATCCTGGCGGTGTCGACGGCGGCGCCCGTGCAGTCGGACGCGGCCCATGCCGAACGGCAGGCCCGCGCCACCGAGGCGGCGCAGTCCATTGCGCAAGGCCTGGGCTACCACGGCGTGCTGTGCGTGGAGTTCTTTGTCTTGAAGGACGGCAGCCTCATCGTCAACGAGATCGCGCCGCGCCCGCACAACAGCGGCCACTACACGATGAACGCCTGCGTCACCAGCCAGTTCGAACAGCAGGCGCGCGCGATGGCCGGCTTGCCCTTGGGCAGCACGGCGCTGCTGGCGCCCGCCGTCATGCTGAACATCCTGGGCGACATCTGGTACGAATCGGCCACGGCCACGACCCAGCGCGAACCGGATTGGGCCGCCGCGCTGGCGGTGCCCACCGCCAAGCTGCACTTGTACGGCAAGCATGACGCGCGCCGAGCCCGCAAGATGGGCCACATCACCATCGTGGCGCCCACGCTGGATGAAGCCCGCAGCGACGCCGCCCGTGTGGCCGCCGCGCTGGGCATGCAAGCCCCCGAGTAAACCGCGATGCCTTCCTTGCCTACGCTGGATTCCGCGCGCGACGCGGACATCGCCCACGCCGCGCAGCGCCTGCTGGACGGCGAGCTCGCCGCCTTTCCCACCGAGACCGTCTACGGCCTGGGCGCGGACGCGGAAAACCCGCAGGCGGTGGCGAAGATCTATGCGGCCAAGGGCCGCCCGTCGAATCATCCCGTCATCGTGCACATCGCGCCCGGTGGTGATGTGTCGTATTGGGCAGCGGACGTGCCGCCCGAGGCGCGCCTGCTGATCGATGCGTTCTGGCCGGGGCCGCTGACGCTGATCCTGAAGCGCGCGCCGCATATCGTTGATACGGTTAGCGGCGGCCAGGACAGCATCGGCATTCGCTGCCCATCGCACCCGGTGGCGCAGGCGCTGCTGGCGGCGTTTGCGGCGGGCAAGCCGAACGGGCAGGGCGGCGTGGCCGCGCCGTCGGCCAACAAGTTCGGCCAGGTGTCGCCCACGCGCGCCGAGCATGTGCGCAGCGAATTCCCCGAGGAAGTCGCGGCGGGCATGCCGGTGCTGGAAGGCGGGGCGTCGGAAGTCGGTATCGAGTCGACCATTCTTGACCTGTCGCGGCTGGATCGGGGGGCGGGTCCCGTGCTGCTGCGTCCGGGTCATATCAGTGCGGCGCAGATTGAAGCGGTGCTGGGCATGCAGGTGTTCGCACCGGACGCCGCCGCGCCCAGGGCATCGGGGACGTTGAAGGCGCACTATGCGCCGCGCACGCCGCTTGAGCTGGCGTCGGATGATCGCCTGCAAGAGGTGGTGCAAGGACGGAATCTGCCGGCGGGCAAGGTGGTGGTGGTGGCGTATGGGGTGAAGCCTGAAGCGCTGGATGCGCGTTTGCAATGGCAGCCCGTTCCCGCAGACCCGGCGCGCTATGCGCAGGCCTTGTATGGATTGCTGCGCGATCTGGATAAGCAGGGGTATTCGCGCATCATCGTGCAGGCGCCGCCCGCCAGCGATGAATGGCACGCGGTCAATGACCGGATTGGTCGCGCGGCTGCCGCGTTTTCGCTGGATATGACGGGGTTGGAGTAGGTTGCTTGATGGGGTTTGTGGGACTCTTGGGCGGTGGCTTGATGGGTTTCGCGCGAACTTGGCTTGGTTTCTTTTGCTGGGCTTCTCGCGCTGCACCCATCCTACGAATCGTGGGGTGCGGTGGCTCCTGAATCGTGCTGGTTTCTGCGGGCTTCGTTGATGTGGACGGTTGCTTGATGGGTTTCGCGCGAACTTGGCTTGGGTTCTTTTGTTGGGTTTCTCGCGCTGCACCCATCCTACGTGCCGGACTTGTAGGATGGGTGCAGCGCGGCATGGCGGTTAGCTAAGGCACGGCGCGTCACGCGCGTAACCCATCGGACGGTGCCGCCCACGTCCTCACGCCACCAAAAATTCCCCGATTCTTTCCACTGCTTGCCGCAACGGGGGCAAGAACTCTTCGGTCAGGCGCGTCAGCGGCACACGCGCTGCCTTGACGCTGACGTTCACGGCGCCGCAGGCTTTGCCGCTGGCGGAACGGACGGCAACTGAAATCGCGCGCACGTTCAATTCCAATTCCTGGTCGACCACCGCGTAGCCTTGCTCGCGGATACGCGCCAATTCCACGCGCAATTTCGCCTCGGTGTTCAGCGTAAATTCCGTATAGGGCTGCAAGTCGGTCGCGGCGAAATAGCGGGCCAGGGCGGGCTCGGGCAATTCGGCCAGCAACACGCGCCCGATCGACGTGCAATACGCCGGCAGGCGGCTGCCCAGGCCCATGGAGGTTGCCAGCAGGCGGTTCACTTCGGAACGCGCCAGGTACAACATTTCGTGGCCTTCCATGATGGCCAGCGCGCAGGTCTCGTTGACCGTGGCGCTCAGTTCTTCCAGCACGGGTTGGGCCAGCGACACAAACGGCGTCGACGAAAAATACGCATAGCCCAGGCCCAGGATGCGCGGCGTCAGCACATACAGCCTGCCGTGCTGTTCGGCAATGCCCAGCAGCACCAGCGTGTGCAGGCAGCGCTGCACCACCGCGCGCGGCAGGCCTGCGCGACGGCTCAGTTCCGCCGCCGTTTGCGGATGGCGCCGCGTGCCGAACGCGCGGATCACGTGCAGGCCGCGCGCCAGGGTCAGCATGTAGTCCGGGTCGCCCCGGAACTGGTCGGGATGGTCGTCAGCGGCCAACGGCGCGGCGTAGCCGGGCGGGGGCAGATTAGGCAGCATCAGCCCGCGCGCAGCGGCGCGCCGGTGCGTCCTTGCAGTTCGGTCAGCGTCATGCCGTCGATCATATCCCGAACCACCAGGCCATCCGGCGTGACATCAATGACCGCCAGATCGGTATAGATGCGGTCCACCACGCCCGCGCCCGTCAGAGGATAAGTGCAGCGCTCGACGATCTTCGGATCACCGTTCTTGCTGTTGTGCTCCATCATGATGAACACGCTGCGCGCACCAACCGCCAGGTCCATCGCACCGCCCACGGCGGGCGCTTCGCCCGGCTTGGCCAGCGACCAGTTGGCCAGATCCCCATTGGCCGCGACCTGCATGCCGCCCATGACGCAGATGTCCAGGTGGCCGCCGCGCATCATCGCGAACGAATCGGCATGGTGAAAATACGCACCGCCCGCAAGCAGGGTCACGGGCTGCTTGCCGGCGTTGATCAAATCCAGATTGATGGCGTCGTCAGCGGGCGGCGGGCCCATGCCCAGGATGCCGTTTTCGCTGTGCAGCACAATCTCGCGGTCATCCGGCAGGTGCGCGGCCACCAGCACCGGCATGCCGATGCCCAGGTTGACGTAGCTGCCGTCGGGAATATCCAGGGCCAGGCGGCGCGCCATGGCCTCGCGGGTCAGGGGTTGATACATGGCTGTCCTTCAACTGGAAAAGGCGGCTTTGGCCACCTCGGTGACGCGCTTGACGAAGATGCCGGGCGTCACGATGGCTTCGGGCGGCAATTCACCCAGTTCGGCCTTGGCGCGCACCTGCACGATGGTGGTCTTGGCCGCCATGCACATGATCGGCCCGAAGTTGCGCGCGCTCTTGTGATAAGTCAGATTTCCCCAGCGGTCGCCCTGGTCGGCCTTGACCAGCGCAAAGTCGCCATGCAGCGGCGTCTCGAAGACATGGCCGCGCCCGTTGATCATGCGCGTTTCCTTGCCTTGGGCCAGTTCGGTGCCGTAGGCGGTGGGCGTGAAAAATCCGCCCAGCCCCGCGCCCGCCGCGCGCAGCCGCTCGGCGATGGTGCCTTGCGGCACGCATTCCAGTTCGATGCCGCCGCGCCGATACAGGTCGTCGAAGACCCAGGAGTGAGACGCCTTGGGAAACGAGCAGATGACTTTGCGCACGCGGCCGGCCTTGATCAGCGCGGCCAGCCCCGTTTCGTGGTTGCCCGCGTTGTTGCTGACCACGGTGAGCTCGCGCGCGCCCTGGTCGATCAGTGCATGGATCAGTTCGGTGGGCATGCCGGCGCCGCCGAAACCGCTGATCAGTATCGTGGCGCCGTCGTGGATGTCCGAGACCGCGGCCTCGGGCGTGTCGATGAACTTGTTGATCATGGTGTGGGTTCCGATCTGCCGGGGCAGCTGTGTTGCCGCCGCGCCCCGGCTTCGTTCAGTTCGCGGTGATGCCGACCTGCTTGACGACGTCGGCGTAGTGGGCGGACTCTTGCCGCATGAATTCGGCGAACTGCGCCGTCGTGCCCCCCACCGGCAGGAAGCCGACGTCGATGAATTTACGCCGTACCTCGGGGTCTTTCACCACTTCCGCGACCTCGCGCGCCATGCGGTCGATGATGGGCTGGGGCGTATTGGCCGGCGCCAGCAGCCCCGCCCACGAACCCGTTTCAAAACCCGGCTGGCCGGCTTCGCCCATGGTGGGAATCGAGGGTTCGTCGGGCCAGCGTTGCTTGCCGGTGAAGGCCAGCGCCTTCAGCCGGTTCTGTTTCACGTATTGCATCGGCACCAGGATCGGGTCGAACACCATCGATACGCGCCCGCCCAGCAGGTCCGTCAGAATCGGCGCGCTGCCCTTGTAGGCCACGTGCGTCATCGCAATCTGGTTCTTCGACGCGAACCGCGCGCCGGTCAGGTGCGCGTTGGAACCCGTGCCGCTGGAGGCATAGGTGAGCTTGTCGGGATGCTTGCGGCCGTAATCGACCAATTCGGCCACGTTGTTGACGGGCACGTCTTCGGCCACGAACAGGAACAGGGGCAGATCGGCCATTTGTACGACGGGCACCAGGTCCGTGGGCTTGAAGTTCAGCTTGTACAGATGGAAGTTGACCAGGTAGGCCGGCAGCATGGCCAGGAAGGTGTAGCCGTCCGGGTCCGCCTTGGCGGCGATGGCCGAGCCCACGCTGCTGTTGGCGCCCGGCTTGTTCTCGACAATGATCGTCTGGCCCAGGCGCGGCGCCAGCTTTTCCACCACGATGCGGGTGACGATGTCGGTGGAGCCGCCGGGGGTGTACGGCACGATGATCTTGATGGGCTTGGTGGGCCAGTCATCCGCGGCCTGGGCCGGGCCGGCGGCCAGGCCGATGGTGGCCAGGGCCGAGCACAACAGGGTTTTCAGGGCAAGGCGGCGGGGCTGCGATTTGCAAACTGTAGCCATGGATTTGTCTCCTCCATGAATCGACCGAATATCGATGCGCGCCGGGTTTTTCTAGTGGCGCGCTCGGCGTTTTTTTAAGGTTTGCGGCAATGCCGCGTATCGGACATCGACGCAAAAAAAGTATGGCATGCGGGGGCGCGACGATTGGGGTGTAAGGGTCTGATTAAGTTCGATCACCGGACAAATGGCCAAATCTGTCTGACTCGTCATTCCCGGGGTTTGCACTAGGGAAAGCCGCGTTGTTCATGTGGTGGACATGGCGTAATCTGGCTCGGATTTCACCCTCAGGAGAAGCACAATGAAGCGGTCAACGTGGTTTGCAGCCGGCGCTTTGGCCCTGGCGTGCGCGTCCCAGGCGGCAGTTGCCGGCCCCACCCTGGATGCGGTGAAGAAAAAGGGATTTGTGCAGTGCGGCCTGACCGACGGCGTTTCCGGGTTCTCGGCCACCAACAGCAAGGGCGAATGGGAAGGCATGGACGTGGACATCTGCCGCGCGGTGGCCGCGGCCGTGTTCGGTGATCCGACCAAATTCAAAGGTACCGCGCTGTCCACCCAGCAACGCTTCACCGCGCTGCAATCGGGTGAAGTCGACGTATTGCTGCGCACCGTCACGCTGACCCAGACGCGCGACACGTCACTGGGGCTGTCTGCCGTGGCCCCCAGCTTCTTTGACGGCCAGGGCATCCTGGTCAGCAAGAAGCTGGGCGTGAAAAGCGCCAAGGAACTCAACGGCGCCACCGTCTGCGTGCAGCCCGGCACCACCACCGAATTGAACCTGGCCGACTGGTTCCGCGCCAACGGCATCGAATTCAAGCCCGTGGTGATCGACAAGGTGACGGAAGTGGTGCGCGCCTTTGAATCCGGCCGCTGCGACGCCTTCACCGACGACTCCTCGCAACTGGCCGCCGTGCGCGCCACGCAAGTGGCGAACCCGGATGACTACGAGATCCTGCCCGAACGTTTCTCGAAAGAACCGCTGGGGCCCATGGTGCGCCAGGGCGACGAGAACTGGCTGGGCATCGTGCGCTGGACCTTGTTCGCGCTGCAGGAAGCCGAGGAGTACGGCGTCACGCAGAAGAACGTGGATGAGATGTTGAAGAGCAAGAACCCGAACGTCTTGCGCATCCTGGGCGTGACGCCGGGGGCGGGCAAGAACATGGGCCTGGACGAAAAGTGGGCCTACAACGCCATCAAGGCCGTGGGCAACTACAGCGAAGTGTTCGAGCGCAACGTCGGCAAGGACAGCAAGCTGGGCCTGCAACGGGGCACCAATGCGCTGTGGAGCAACGGCGGCGCGATGTATCCGTGGCCGATTCGGTGATGCGGCGCGCGCGGTAATAGCCAGGCGGCCCGCGGCGCGGGCCGCTTTTTATTGCCAGGGTGATCACGGGCATGCTGCTGACGCGGATTTCTCCCAATCGCCATGCGATATAAGCGAACCGTTATACGGTACGCTATGCGTTTTCCCCTTGCACGCCCCGCGCCATGACCCTGACGCCACACCCCGAGGATTCTCCTTTGTTCATTGCCGCGCTGGCGCGCGGTATTTCCGTATTGCGGGCGTTCAGCGAAGGGCAGCCTGCCATGACGCTGCCTGAACTCGCGGAGGCGACGGGCTTGAGCAAAAGCGCGGTCCAGCGCTTTACGCACACGCTTTGGACGCTGGGCTACCTGCGCAAGGACCCCACCAGCAAGAAGTTCTCGCTGGCGCCCTGGTCGCTGGAGCTAGGGATGCACTATGTGCAGACCAGTCCGCTGGTGCTGGGCGGCAACCCTTTCCTGCATACGCTGAACCGGAACAGCCAGGAAACATGCAGCCTGGCAGAGCCGGACGGCCTAGACATGGTCTATGTGGCGCGTTTCGCCACCCACAAGGAAATGTTCGTGAACATGCCGGTCGGCATGCGCTTGCCGTTGTATTGCACGGCGGCTGGACGTGCCGTGCTGGCCAAGCTGGACCCGGGCGTTGCGCATGATCTGCTGGAACGCTGCGCCCGCAAGCCTTACACGGCAAATACGCTGACCACCATGGACGACTTGCTGGACGAGCTGGCGTTCGCGCGGCGCCACGGCTATGCACGGTCCAACGGCGAGTTCTATCCCGGCGACATCACGGTCAGCGCGGCGGTCCTGGATGCCGGCGGCACCCCCTTGGGCGCCGTGAACGTGTCCGTGCCATCCAGCCGCTGGTCTTTTGAACAGGCGCAAGCCGTGTTCGGCCCGCAGGTGGTGGAAACCGCGCACGCTATCAGTGCATCGCGCACCTTGGGGCGGTCGCATCCCTTCTACCTGATGGAACCGCCTGGCGGCGCGTTGCGGGGGGCGATGCCACCGCCCGACGACGCGGCCTGATCCCTTTCCGCATGCCGTTTTTTGGTGCGACATCCGCACCATGGCAGGGCGCACTCTTTCGTAATTCCTACTAAATCGCTCAACTAAATTTCACGCCTCTAGGGGGAACTCCCTAATTGGCTGCCTTGGTTTTTGCTTGCTAATCTATTTACGCCACGATCGTATCGCATAGCGATTCGATTGAATCTAAATAGAGCAACGTTCGCGATATTGCCGACGGGGCATGCCCAGGAGCCGCGCTGTGCCGCAGTCATCTGAAGTCCGTTTCAATCCCGTTGCCGGGTTCATGGGTTTGCCATCGGTCCGCGAGCCCGGGACGGGCCTGGCGCGCGCTTGCGTGGTCGGTATTCCGTTCGATTGCGGCACGCATCCATTCCGCGTCGGGTCGCGGCAGGGCCCTGACGCGATCCGCGAGCAATCCCGCTTGCTGCGCCCCGTCGACATCTTCCGCCGTCATGGCATCGACAATCCGCCCGAATTCCTGCGCGCCATCGACGTGGGCAACGTGGCCTGCCACCCGGGTGACCCCGACGCTTCGTACCCGCTGATCGAAGCCGGCATCGGCGCCATCCTGGATGCGGGTGCGATCCCCATCTCGATGGGGGGAGACGGCGCGGTGACGTTGCCGCAGTTGCGTGCCGTGGGACGCCGCCATCCGGATTTCGTCGTGCTGCATTTCGATTCGCACACCGACACCTATCCCATCGCCGGCTACAACACGGCCACGACTTTCACACGAGCGGCGGAAGAAGGGCTGCTGGACGTTGCGGCCAGCTTCCACGTCGGCACCCGGGGCAGTTCCTTCATGCCCGGGGTGTTGGAGTTCGGACGCGAGGTCGGCTACACGATCGTCCCCTACGACGACTTCGATCAGGACCAGAAAGCCACGCTGGCGGACATCAAGCAGCGTATCGGCCAGCGCCCGGTCTACCTGTGCTTTGACATGGACATCTTCGACCCCTCCTGCGCGCCGGGCGTATGCACGCCGGAGTGGGGCGGCTTGTCGGCCAAGGAAGGGCTGGCGCTTTTGCGCCAGCTTGCCGGCCTGAACTTCGTGGCGTTCGACGTCAACACCGTGTCGCCGCCGCAAGACGTGCAGGGGGCCACGGCCTTCCTGGCCGCTACCGTGATGCAGGAATTCTGCGCGTTGGCGGCGGTAGCGGTACAGCAGTACCCGCAAGGGCGTCCGGCCTGAGCCGTGCGTTTGCAGCATTCATGTCTGCGCATTCATTCATCCAAGGGGAAAACGATGAAACTCAAATCCATCCTGCTGGGCCTGGCAGCCGCCGGCCTGCTTATCCAATCGGCCGCGCAGGCGCGCACGCTGGACGAAGTGCGCGCCGATAAAAGCCTGGCCGTCGTCACCACCGCATCCGCGCCGCCGCACGGTTTCAAGAATCCAAAGTCGAACCAGTTGGAAGGCATCATGGTGGACGTGGCGGCCGGCGTGGCCAAGCACCTGAAGGTGTCGGACAAGCTGTCCGACGTGCCCTTTTCCGGCTTGATCCCCACGCTTACGTCCGGGCGGGCGGACGTCATGTCCGCGCCACTCTTCATCACCGAAGAACGGGCAAAGGCCATCGATTTTTCGGTACCCGTCTACGGCTGGGGCGAAGGCGTGGTGGTCAGCGACAAGGCGACCAGAAAGTACGCCAGGTTCGAAGACATGCAGGGACAGCGGGTGGGCGTGCTGGTGGATTCGGTGCAGTTCAACATGATCAAGGACATGCCGGGCACCAAGGTCACAACCTACCAGGACTATTCGACCTTGCTGGCTGACGTGCGTGCCGGCCGCATCGACCTGGGCATCGTGGACCCGCCCAGCATCATCTACCAGATTCAGACCAAGAACATTCCGGGCGTGAAGCTGGACACCGGCTACGAGCCGCAACGCAAGTGGCAGGTTGGCATGGCCGTGCAGAAGGGCAATACCACGCTGCTCGAAGCCGTCAACCAGGCACTGGCCGAGATGAAGGCAAACGGGGAAATGGCCGCCATCGGAAAGAAGTGGGGCGTGTCCGACCTGATCAGCAAGTAAGCGCCGCAACGGCACGCATAAGGAGCACGACTTGGATCTCGCTACGCTGCGCATGTACCTGACCCCTTTGGCCGAGGGCACGGTCTGGACTTTGGCGCTGTTTTTCTGTTCGGCTTTTCTGGCGGTGGCGTTGGGCCTGGTCGTCTGCTTGTGCCGCTTGTCGCCTTCGCGCCTGCTGAGCCGAGGGGCGCGGTTCTACATTGAGGTGATCCGCGGCACGCCGCTGCTGCTGCAACTGTTCTACATCTACTACGGGCTGCCCGAGATGGGGGTGGTCATCAACGGTTTCGTGGCCGGCGTGCTGGGCCTGACCCTGAACTTCGGCGCGTACCTGGCCGAACTGTTCCGAAGCGGAATCCAGTCGGTGGACACGGGCCAGTACGAGGCGGCCCGCGCGCTGGGTCTGCGCAAAGTGCAGCGGCTGCGCCGCATCGTGTTGCCGCAAGCGCTGCGCACGGTCTTCCCGGCCTTGGGCAACTACGCGCTGGTGTTGATCAAGGAGACGTCGCTGGTGGCCGTCATCAGCGTGTACGAACTGATGCGGGCGGGCGAGATGCTGGCCGGCGCGACCTTCCAGGCGCTGACGGTCTACACGATGGTGGGGGTCATCTACTTCGCCATGTGCAGCGTGCTGTCGTACCTGTTCCGGCGTTCCGAGAAGCGCTTGACGGTGCCGGGCTACTGGAGCGGCGCCGGCGAGAACCACGATATTTCCAAGGCCTGAAACGATGAACGCAACGACTGCCTCCGCCCCGATCATCACGATGCAGGGCGTCAGCAAATGGTATGGCGACTTCCAGGTGCTGAACGACCTGGCGCTGGAAGTGTCGCCCGGAGAGAAATTGATACTCTGTGGGCCGTCCGGCTCGGGAAAATCCACCACCATCCGCTTGCTGAACCGCCTGGAGGAACACCAGAAGGGCCGCATCGTGGTTGATGGCATCGAACTCAATGAAGATGTGAAGAATATCGAGCGCATCCGCGCGGAAGTCGGCATGGTGTTCCAGCACTTCAACCTGTTCCCGCATTTGACCGTGCTTGAGAATTGCACGTTGGCGCCGCTGCTGGTCAAGGGCGTGCCGGCGGATGAGGCCCGGTCGCGCGCCATGGAATATCTGGAGCGGGTGCGGATTCCACAGCACGCCGACAAGTATCCCGGCCAGCTCTCGGGCGGCCAGAAGCAGCGCGTGGCGATCGCGCGCGCCTTATGCATGCAACCCAAGATCATGTTGTTCGACGAACCCACCTCGGCGCTGGATCCCGAGATGGTCAAGGAAGTGCTGGACACCATGGTCGCGCTGGCCAAAGACGGCATGACGATGGTTTGCGTCACGCATGAAATGGGATTCGCGCGGGAAGTGGGCGACCGGGTGGTCTTCATGGACCAGGGAGCCATCGTTGAGGCCGACACGCCGGAGAACTTCTTCAATGCGCCCCGTTCGGAACGAGCACGGGCCTTCCTGGGGCAGATATTGGGCTGACGTCGTAACGGCTGGATGGCATTTATGCTAATTCCGGCTGGCGGAACTCGGCGGCCGGATACCGGAATGGTTCCATGCTCGCAACCTGAAATGGGTCTATCGCGATTTTGATACGCTCCCTATCATGCATATCAGGCGGGCGCGCATGCGCCCGCATCGCCATTGAAAACGACTAGGGAAAATCATGAACGGCGCTGACAGTCTCTGCGATACCTTGCTGGCCAACGATGTGGACGTGTGTTTTGCCAACCCCGGCACATCCGAAATGCACTTTGTCGCGGCCTTGGATCGCAAACCCAAGATGCGCTGCGTGCTGGGCCTGTTCGAAGGCGTGGTGACGGGCGCGGCCGACGGTTACGCGCGCATGGCCGACAAGCCGGCCGCCACCTTGCTGCACCTGGGGCCCGGCCTGGGCAATGGCCTGGCCAACCTGCACAACGCCAAGCGCGCGCGCACGCCCATGGTCAATATCGTGGGTGACCACGCCACCTATCACGTGCAATACGACGCGCCGCTGACCAGCGACGTGGAGGGCGTGGCGCGTCCCATGTCGCATTGGGTCAAGCGCACGATGACGGCCGCCGCCGTGTCGGCGGATGCCGCCGAGGCCATTGGCGTGGCGCGTCAGGCGCCCGGCAACATCGCCACCCTGATCCTGCCCGCCGACACCGCCTGGACCGATCTGCCCGACAGCGCGCCCGCGCCGGTGCAAGTGAAGGACCTGCCCTTGGCCCAGACCTCCGCCGAGTCCGTGCGCGCGGCAGCCGCCGCCATCCGCTCGGGCGAAGTCACGGTGCTGATGCTGGGCGGCGCGGCGCTGCGTGAACGCGCCTTGAACGCCGCCGGCCGTATCGCCCGCGCCACCGGTGTGCGCCTGATGTCCGAAACCTCCAACCGCCGCATCGAACGTGGCGGCGCGCGTACCCCGGTTGACCGGCTGCCCTATCCGATTGACCTGGCCGTGGCCAAGCTGAAAGACGTAAAGCACCTGGTGCTGGCGGGCGCCAAGGCGCCGGTCGGCTTCTTCGCCTACCCCGGCAAGCCCAGCCTGCTGGCGCCGCCCGACAGCAACCAGGTCGTGCTGGCGTCCGCCGAACAAGATCTTGCGCATGCGCTGGAATGGCTGGCCGATGAGCTTGGCATTGCCGCCGACGCCCCGCGCCTGGCCACGCCGGCCGCGGCCTATGACGTGCCGTCGACTGGCAAGCTGACCGGCGCCGCCGTGAACATTCTTATCGCTCACACCTTGCCCGAGCAAGCCATTGTGTGCGACGAGTCCATCACGCAGGGCCGCGAATTTCCCATCTACAGCGCCAGCAGCGCGCCGCACGATTGGCTGATGCTGACCGGCGGCGCCATCGGCATCGGCCTGCCGCTGGCAACCGGCGCCGCCGTGGCCTGCCCGGACCGCAAGGTCATCACGCTGCAAGCCGATGGCAGCGGCATGTACACCTTGCAAGCGCTGTGGACGCAAGCGCGCGAAAACCTGGACTGCCTCACGGTCATCCTGGCCAACCGCTCCTACGCCACGTTGCATGGCGAAATGAAGAACGTGGGCGTGAAGGAACCGGGCCGCAACGCCCGCCGCATGCTGGACCTGGAAGAGCCCTATCTGGATTGGACGCACCTGGCGCGCGGCATGGGCGTGGAGGCGGTCAGCGTGGATACGGTGGAAGGCTTTGCGCGCGCGCTGGCCGACGGCCTGAAGCGCCGTGGGCCGTTCCTGATCGAAGCCATCATCTAAGGCGGCATAGCCGGGAGGCACCCCTGGGACGTCCCCGGGGCTGCACGCAAAGGTCGAACCCCGGGCCGCATTCCGGTCGGCATATCCGGTCGGCATACCCCGGCCGTGTGCCTGAGTTGCCTACTCCTACACGCCCAGATAGCGCGTCAGTTGTTCCGGTTGCCGGGCCAGCGACGCGCTATCGCCGTCTTCCACGATCAGCCCTTTTTCCATTACCAGGCAACGATCGGTGTGTTCGAGCACCGCGCGATAGTTGCGGTCCACGATCAACGTAGACATCCCCGTCGCGCGAATCTCGCGGATGATGCGCCAGATCTCGGCCACGATCAGCGGGGCCAGCCCTTCGGTGGCTTCATCCAGAATCAGCAGGTCGGGGTTGGTCATCAGCGCGCGGCCGATGGCCAGCATCTGCTGCTCACCGCCCGACAACTGCTGCCCACCATGGCCCAGCCGTTCGCGCAGCCGGGGAAAGGTGTCCAGCACGCGCGTATAGGTCCAGGCGCGCTCGCCACCTACGCTGGGCCGCGCCGCCACTTGCAGGTTTTCACGCACGTTCAGATTGGGGAAAATGCCGCGCCCTTCAGGCACGTACGCGACGCCCATGCGCGCAATGGCATGGGCCGGCGCGCGGGTGCAATCGCGACCAGCCACGCGCACCTGGCCGCGCGTGCTTTTCACCTGGCCCATCAGGCTGCGGATCAGCGTGGTCTTGCCCATGCCGTTGCGTCCCACCAGCCCCACGGATTCACCTGGGGCGATGTGCATGTCCACGCCGCGCAGCACATGGCTGGCGCCGTAGTACACATGCAGGCCGCCCGCTTCGATCAAGGTGTGCATGCGGGGTCTCCTTGGGTGTGGCCGGGGCGGGTGTCTTCGCCCAGGTAAGCCGTGCGCACGTCCGCGTTGGCGCGGATGTCGGCGGGCGGGCCGCTGGCGATGGCGGTGCCGTTGACCATCACGGTGATGGTTTCGGCAATGCGGAACACCGCGTCCATGTCGTGCTCCACCAGCAAAATCGCGTGGCCTGCCTTCAAGCTTTGCAGCAGGTCCAGAATGCGGTCTGTTTCTTCCGGTCCCATGCCGGCCAAGGGCTCATCCAGCAGCAGTACCTGGGGTTCGCCTGCCAGGCACATGGCGATTTCAAGCTGGCGCTTGCGACCGTGCGGCAGCAGGCCGGCCGGTCGCGCGGCGTCGTCCGCCAGCCCCGTGCGTTCCAGCGCGTGATGTGCCAATTCCGCGCTGCGCCGGCAGTCCGACGCCGAACGCCACCAATGCCAGAAGCGCTGGCGTGCCGCCTGCGCCGTCAAGCGACAGTTCTCGAACACGCTCAGTTCGGGAAACAGCGTCGAACGCTGGTAGCTGCGGCCCAGTCCGGCACGCGCCCGTTGCGGCTGGCGCCAGGGGGTGATGTCGCGTCCGCCCAGCATCACCTGGCCGCTGCTGGGCGCCAGTTCGCCCGACAGGATGTTGATCAGTGTGGACTTGCCCGCCCCGTTGGTGCCGATGACGGCATGCACCTGGCCGCGCGCCAGCGTGAGTGATACGTCGTTGACCGCGGTCAGCCCGCCAAAGCGGCGCGTGATGCCGGTGGCGGCAAGCAGGCAATCAGACATGGCGTTCTCCCTGGATGGGCAGGCGGGCAGCGGGGCGCACGGAGGTGGAGGAGGGCGCCAGGGCCTGCGTGCCGCCGCCAGAGGCCGCATGCGCATTGGCGGCGCGTGCCTCGCGACGCTGGCGCCATTGCGCGGGCAGGCCCGCAATGCCATTGGGCAGCAGCGCCACCAGCGCAATGATGGCGATACCCAGCGGCAGATGCCAATGGCGTGCGTAGTCGCCAAACAGCGCCTGCGACTGGAACAACTCTTGCATCAGCACCAGCGCCACCGTGCCGATCACCGCGCCGCCCAGGCTGGCCATGCCGCCCAGAATCACCATCAGCAACACCAGGCCAGATTGTTCCCAAGCCAGCAGTTCCGGCGTGACAAAGCCGTCTTTCAGCGCGAAAAGAAAGCCCGCCAGACTGGCCAGCGTGGCGCCCACCACGTAGGCGGTCAGCTTGTACGGATACGTGGCATAGCCGGCTGCGCGCATACGTTGTTCGTTGATGCGGATGCCGGCCAGCGCCGCGCCAAAGGGTGACCGCCGCAGCAGCGACAGAAAGCCCCAGGTCAGCGCCAGGCAGGCCAGCACGAAGAAGTAGAAGGTGGTGGCGTTGCTCAGGTCGAAGGGCATCCAGCCGCCCACGGGCAGTTCGGGCCGGAAGTACAGGTAGATGCCATCGCTGCCGCCGCCGAAGTCGGTGTCGTGGAAAACGTAATAGGCCATCTGCGCAAAGGCCAGCGTCACCATGATGAAGTACACGCCGCGCGTGCGCAGCGCCAGCGCGCCGGTCAAGAGCGCATAGGCCGCCGCCGCCAACAGGGCCGCGGGCAATAGCCACCACAGGTTGCCCGCCTGGGATTCGGGCGACAGCAGTGCCGCCGCATAGGCGCCGATGCCGAAGAAGGCGGCATGCCCCAGGCTGACCAGCCCCGCGCCGCCCACCAGCAGTTGCAGGCTTAGCGCGAAGATGGCGTAGATCATGACCTTGATGGCCAGGCCCGTGTAGTAGTCGCTGCCGCTATAGGCAAACGCAGCCAGCGCCAGCAACGTTGCAAGGGGAAGAAGTCTCTGCATGGCTAGCCCTGTTTGAACAGCCCTTCGGGCTTGCATAGAAGAATGAAGGCCATCAGCAGATACACCAGCACGCCCGCGGCGGACGGGAACAGCACCTGGCCGAAGGTTTCCACAAAGCCCACCAGCATCGCGGCCAGGAAGGCGCCGCGTATCGAGCCGATGCCGCCGATCACCACCACCACGAAGCAGATGATCAGCACCCCGTTGCCCATGCCGGGATACACCGACGACACGGGCGCGGCAATGGTGCCGGCCAGCGCCGCCAGGGCCACGCCGGCCGCGAACACCAGCCGGTACAGCTTGTTGACGTCGATGCCCAAGGACGCGGTCATTTCGCGGTTGCTGGCGCCGGCGCGCAGCATCATGCCCAGCCGCGTGCGCGAAATCACCCAATACAGCAGCAGCGCCACCGCAATGCCCACGGCCGAGATGAATAGCCGATACACCGGATACGTCATCACGCCGCCCAGCGAGATACTGCCTTGCAGCCACGCGGGCAGCGGCACGCCGTGCACGTCGTTGCCCACCAGGATGCTGCGCAGTTCCTCGAAGACCAAAATCAGCCCGTAAGTCATCAGCACCTGCTGCAAGTGGTTGCGGTGGTACAGGTAGCTGAAGAACGCCGCTTCCAGCACATAGCCCAACGCACCGGCCAGCAGCACGCACACGGCAAGGGTGGCGATAAAGCCGCCGCCCAGCCAGCGGTCAACCAGCGGCCCCAGCGCAAACGCCATGTAGGCGCCGATCATGTAGAAGCTGCCATGGGCCAGGTTGATGATGCCCATGATGCCGAAGATCAGCGTGAGTCCGCTGGCCACCAGGAACAGCAGCAAGCCGTACTGGAATGCGTTCAGGCTTTGAATAAGCAGGATGCTGATGTCCATGGGGCGTCCTTGTTGCCTGGGTGCGTCAGAGCTTGCAGCCGCGCGCGGGGTCGGCCAGCTTTTTCGCGGCAACCTCGACGACCTTGTTCTCCAGGCCATCCACCCGGCGCAGATAAATGTCCTGCACCGGGTTGCCCGCAGCCGACAGCGTGAAGGGGCCGCGCGGGCTGTCCACGGTGGCGCCGCGCATCGCCTGGCGGAAGTCCGCCTTCTTGGCGAAGTCGCCCTTCACGGCCGACAGGCCCGACTGCATCAGTTGCGCGGCGTCGTAGCCTTGCACGGCGTACACGTCAGGCTGCACCTTGTAGTTCTTGGCGTAGTCGGCGCGGAAGGCGTTGTCGCGCGGCGTGTTAAGACCGTCGGCGTAGTGCAGCGTGGTCAAGAGGCCTTGCGCGGATGCGCCTTGCGCCTGCAAGGTGCCGTCGGTAAGGAAGCCCGAGCCGTACAGCGGAATGGTCTTGTCCAGGCCCGCCGCGTGATAGTCCTGCACGAACTTCACCGCGCCGCCGCCCGCGAAGAAGGTGAACACCATGTCGGGCTTGGTGGCGGCAATCTCGGTCAGGAGCGATTGGAATTCCACGTTGGGAAACGGCAGGCTCAATTCCTTGACGACCTTGCCGCCCGCCTTTTCAAAACCTTCCTTGAAGCCGCCAATGGCCTCGTCCCCCGCCGCGTATTTCCAGCTGATGGTGACGGCGGTCTTGTGGCCCTTGGCGTAGGCCACGGGGCCCATGGCGTAGGCCGGCTGCCAGTTGGTGAACGACGTGCGGAAGATGCCGGGGCCGCACAGCGGGCCGGTGATGGCGTTGGCGCCCGCGTTGGTGACGATCAGCGTGGTGTCGCTGTCTTTCGCGGCCTTGGCCAGCGCCATCGCCACGCCTGAGTGCACCGTGCCGATCAGCACGTCGACCTGGTCGCGCTTGATCAGGCGGTTGGCGTTTTCAGCGGCCTTGGCGGGGTTGGACTCGTCATCCACCTTGAAGTATTCGATCTCGCGCCCGCCCAGCTTGCCGCCTTGTTCGGCAACGTACAGCTTGAAGCCGTTCTCGATGGCGTTGCCCAGCGCGGCGAAGGTGCCGCTGTAGGGCAGCATGAAACCGACTTTGATCTTGTCGGCGGCCTGCGCGCCGCTGGCGGCGAACGTCAGGGCCGCGGCAATCGCAGCCCGGGTCAGGGCGTGGTTCATGGTTTGTCTCCGTGCTTGTCATGGGCTGGCGGAAGGCCGGCCGGGTTTAACCAACGCGCCGACAATGCCGGCGAGGGGGATTCATAGCGTTGCTTCTTCCAACTGACGCAGCCGGAAGCGCTGGATCTTTCCCGTGGCCGTCTTGGGCAGCTCTTCGGTGAAGTTGATCTGGCGCGGATACTTGAAGGGCGCCAGATGCTGCTTCACATAGCTTTGCAGCGCGGCGCCGGTCTGGGCGTCGGGCTCGAAGCCCGGGCGCAGCACCACATAGGCCTTGGTTTTGACCAGGCCGTCGTGGTCCGGCACGCCGATCACGGCGGCTTCCAGCACGGCTTCGTGCTGCACCAGCACGTTTTCCACTTCCACCGGCGACACATACTGGCCGCTGACCTTGATCATGTCGTCGCTGCGGCCGGCATAGGTGTAGTAGCCGTCGGTGTCACAGGTGTATTTGTCGCCGCTTTTCAACCAGTCGCCCAGAAAGCACTGGCGCGTCTTGTCGCGGTTGTTCCAGTACATCAGCGCGGCGCTGGGGCCTTTGATGTAGAGGTCGCCGATGGTGCCGGCCGCCACGGGCGCGCCGCTGTCGTCGCGCAACTGCACTTCGTAGCCCGGCACGGGCTTGCCGGTGGTGCCGTAGCGGATCTGCCCGCTTTGGTTCGAGATGAAGATGTGCAGCATCTCGGTGGAGCCGATGCCGTCCAGGATCTCGCAGCCGAAATGCCGCGTGAAGCGTTCACCGATGTCGCGCGGCAAGGCTTCGCCGGCTGACGTACATACCCGCATCGCCACCTGCTCGCGCGGCGGCAAGTCGGGTGATGCCAGCATGCTGGCGTACAAGGTGGGCACGCCGTAGAACACGGTGGGGCGATGCCGCGTCAGGCGCTGGAAAACGGCCTGTGGGGTGGGACGTTCGCCCATCAGGATGACGGTGGCGCCGACGGACAGCGGAAAGGTCAGGCCGTTGCCCAGGCCGTAGGCAAAGAACAGCTTGGCGGCTGAGAACACCACGTCGTCCTCGCGGATGCCCAGCACCGGCTTGGCATAGAGTTCGGCCGTGTGCCAAAGGTTGCCATGCGTATGCACCACACCCTTGGGCTTGCCGGTGGAGCCCGACGAATACAGCCAGAACGCGATCTCGTCGGAGAGCGTGCGCACGGCGGGGGCCAGCGGCGCGCCGGCCAACAGGGCGTCGAAGTCCTGGGCGGGGGCGGGCAGGGTGGCTGCGGGGTGCGCAGGTTTGGGCTGTGCGTTGTTTGGCTGTGCAGGTTTGGGCTGTGCGTTGTTTGGCTGTGACACGACCACGTGTTCGACATCCCCGGGCGATTGGGCCAGCGCCGCCTGCAAGGCCGGCATCAGCGCGCCCGAGACGAACACGGCGCGCACGCGGCTGTGCGTGATGATGTAGGCGTAATCGTCGGGCGTCAGCAGCGTGTTGACGGCCACGGGCACCACGCCGGCATGCAGTGCGCCCAGGAAGGCAACGGGCCAATCTACCGTGTCCTGCATCAGCAGCAGGATGCGTTCTTCGCGGCGCAATCCCAACTGCCGCAACGCGCCCGCCATGCGCGCGACCCGCTCGGCCAGTTCGCCGTAGCTGAGCTGGCGGCTGTCGTCGATATAGGCGGGCTTGGCGGCGCGGGCGGCGTTCAGGGCAGCCAGATGGCTGGCGAAGTTGAGTTCGGCGGGGCAGGTGTTCACGGTTGTCTCCTGATGTCCTGGTGGGGCGCGTCATGGCTGTGTTTTTTTGTCTGCCATGGCGGGTGGGCGTCGGCGTCAGCCGTCGGGCGGTGTGAACGCGATGGCGCCGCCGGGCAGCAGGTACAGCACCAGCGCGCGGCCTTGCGTCACGGTGGGGCTATGCGCGCTGCCGGGGCCGTAGACCAGCCAGCCGGCGCCGTGGCCGTCAAAGCGCGCGTCGGCGGTGAGCGGCATGATCAGGTCTATTTCGCCATTGGGATGCGCGTGGTGGGGGCCGGCCAGGTCGTTCATGTCGACCACGTCCACCGAGCAGCCAGCCAGGTCTTCCGCCGGCTTGATGACGCGCCCGTAGCGGATGCCGCCGCCTTCGCGGTTGCACATCCAGCCGTCGGCCACGCCCTGCCTACAGGCGGCGAAGATGTTCTGGTACAGCGTGCTATCGGGGCCGGCCTCGCGGTTCAGCATCGCCTGCAGCCCCTCATCCAGCGGCTGGTTCGCCACCAGGCGCGTGGCCTCGCGCATCAGGGCATGGAATTGATCTGGCGTGCTCACCGGGACTCCTCCTTTACACTGTCGGCGCCTTGGAAGCGGCATGAACTTGAATGCTGCTTTGTTGCGCGATAACGGCTTGGAACTGCTTGGAAGGAAAAATAGTGCTTCCATACGAAAGGGTCAAGCACTATAGTGCATAAAACATGGCGTATCAGGGTATTTGCGGAGTCAGCCAAACATGAATCAAGCGCTAGATGCGGCGCCAACCGAACCCAGGCGGGAAGCTTTCCTGGTGGCATTGGGCGAGCGCGTGCGCCGCCTGCGAGCCATACGCGGCATGACCCGCAAAAGCCTGTCGCAAGTGACCGGGGTGTCGGAACGGCATCTGGCCAATCTTGAACATGGGGTGGGCAATGCGTCCATCCTGGTGCTGCTGCAGATTGCCCGCGCCTTCAATTGCGCGCTGGCTGAACTGGTGGGCGATGTCACCACCGAATCGCCCGACTGGCTGCTGATCCGCGAACTGCTCAGCGGCCGCACCGAATCCGACCTGCAACGCGCGCGCGAAGCCTTGACGCAACTGTTTGGCGTGGGCGCGGGCGCGCAGCGGCCCAACCGCACGCAGCGCGTGGCGCTGATCGGGCTGCGTGGCGCGGGCAAGTCCACCCTGGGCCAGATGCTGGCCGACGATCTGGGCTACCCCTTTGTCGAACTCAACCGCGAGATCGAGCGCGTGGCGGGGTGCAGCATCCTGGAAATCCATAATCTGTATGGCCCCAACGCGTATCGCCGCTACGAACGGCGGGCGCTGGAAGAAGCGGTGCAGATCTACCCGGAAATGGTGCTGGCCACCCCCGGCGGGCTGGTGTCCGAACCCGCCACGCTGAACCTGCTGCTGGCGCACTGCTACACGGTATGGCTGCGCGCCACGCCCGAAGAGCACATGGGCCGCGTCATGGCGCAGGGCGATTTCCGCCCCATGTCGGGCAATAACGAAGCCATGGCCGACCTGAAGCGCATCCTGGCCGGGCGCGAGGCTTTCTACGAGAAGGCTGACCTGACCTGGGTCACCAGCAACCTGGAAGTGCAGGAAAGCTTTGCCGGCCTGCGCACCCAGGTTCGCAAAGCCTGCGGCCTGCCGCTATAAAACTGCACTTTTCTGCATGTCTTGCTTGACGTGTCTTTTTGCCTGAACTAATCTGCACAATAATTCATGTGATGCAGTATTTTTCCTGTCCAGGCAGGGCGTACGAGGAGACACACGATGAGCAGCACCGCAAATGGGGCGGAATCCCGGCTTGAAGTTCGGCCGGAATCCCGGCCTGAATCTTTGGCAGAAGCCCGCGTCGATTTCCGCACCCAACCCGGCCAATACCGCCATTGGCGCCTGTCGTTCGACGGCCCCGTCGCCACCCTGGCCATGGATGTGGCCGAAGACGGCGGCCTGCGCCCCGGCTACAAGCTCAAGCTGAATTCCTACGACCTGGGCGTAGACATTGAATTGCACGACGCCCTGCAACGCATCCGCTTCGAACACCCCGAAGTGAAAAGCGTGGTCGTCACCAGCATGAAAGACCGCATCTTCTGTTCGGGCGCCAACATCTTCATGCTGGGCTTGTCGTCGCACGCCTGGAAGGTGAACTTCTGCAAGTTCACCAACGAAACCCGCAACGGCATCGAAGATTCCAGCCGTCATAGCGGTCTGAAATTCATCGCCGCGCTGAACGGCGCCTGCGCCGGGGGCGGGTACGAGCTGGCCTTGGCCTGCGACGAAATCTTGCTGGTGGACGACCGCTCGTCCTCGGTGGCGCTGCCCGAGGTGCCGCTCTTGGGCGTGCTGCCCGGCACAGGCGGGCTGACGCGCGTGACCGACAAGCGGCGCGTGCGCCACGACCATGCAGATATCTTCTGCACGCTGGTCGAAGGCGTGCGCGGCCAGCGTGCCAAGGACTGGCGGCTGGTGGACGACGTGGTCAAGCCCGCGCGTTTTGAAGAGGCGGTGCGTGAACGGGCGATGGCGCTGGCGGAAAGCAGCGACCGCCAGGGGACTGAGCCCGGCATTGCGCTGACGCCGATCGAACGCACTGAAGGCGCGGACCATTTGTCGTACCGCTACGTGGATATCCAGGTTGACCGCGACAAGCGCCTGGCAACCTGGACCGTGCGCGCTCCGGAAGGCGAGGTGCCATCCGAACTGGCTGACATCATGGCCGCGGGCGCCGCATGGTGGCCCTTGCAGATGGCGCGTGAACTGGACGACGCCATCTTGACGATGCGCACCAACGAGCTGGACATCGGCACCTGGATCTTCAAGACCGAAGGCGACGCCGCTGCCGTGTTGGCCGCCGACGCCACGCTGCAACGGCACGCGGGCCACTGGTTCGTGCGTGAAACGGCCGGCATGCTGCGCCGCACGCTGGCGCGCCTGGACGTTACCTCGCGCAGCCTGTTCGCGCTGATCGAACCCGGCTCCTGCTTTGTGGGCACCTTGCTGGAACTGGCGCTGGCCGCCGACCGTAGCTACATGCTGGATAGCGAGGCGGATGCCGGTGCCGACGTTGATGAACCTGCCGCGCAGATCGTCGTGGGCGAACGCAACTTCGGCGCCTATCCGATGGTGAACGGGCAAAGCCGCTTGCAGCGCCGCTTCTATGAAGAAATCGAGCCGCTGGAAGCCGTGCGCGCCCGCGCCGGGCAAGCCCTGTCGGCCGTCGACGCGCTGAACCTGGGCCTGGTGACCTACGCGCCCGACAGCATCGACTGGGACGACGAGGTGCGGATGATGCTTGAGGAACGCCGCGCGCTCTCGCCCGACGCCTTGACCGGGCTGGAAGCCAACCTGCGCTTTGGAGGCAAAGAGACGATGGAAACCCGCATCTTCGGGCGCCTGACGGCCTGGCAGAACTGGATCTTCAACCGCCCCAACGCGGCCGGCGACAAGGGCGCGCTAAAGCTCTACGGCAAGGGCGAGCAGGCCGCGTTCGACTGGAAGCGGGTCTGAAAATCGGTCATAGAAGCCGGTCTTAGAAGCCGGCCATGGAAGCCGGTCTTCGACGCCGAGCCGGAAAACAAACAAGGAGCGAGACAATGTCTGGAATCAACTACACCGATAAGATCCCCAATAACGTCAACCTGTCCGGCGATCGCACCTTGCAACGCGCGCTGGAACATTGGCAGCCCAACTACCTGCAATGGTGGCAAGACATGGGGCCTGACGGCTCGCATGGCTTCGACGTCTACCTGCGCACGGCAGTCAGCGTGGAACCCGATGGCTGGGCCAACTTCGACCACGTGCGCATGCCGGATTACCGTTGGGGCATCTTCCTGGCGCCGCAGGACGGCCAGCGCAAGATCCACTTCGGCGAAAACATCGGCCGCGACGTGTGGCAGGATGTGCCGGGCGAACACCGCGCCAATCTGCGCCGCATCATCGTGACGCAGGGCGACACCGAACCCGCATCGATCGAACAGCAACGCCACCTGGGCCTGACCGCGCCGTCGCAGTACGACCTGCGCAACCTGTTCCAGATCAACGTTGAAGAAGGCCGCCACCTGTGGGCCATGGTGTATTTGCTGCATCGCTACTTCGGCCGCGATGGCCGCGAAGAGGCCGACGCGCTGTTGCAGCGCACGTCGGGCGATGCCGACAACCCGCGCATCCTGGGTGCCTTCAACGAGAAGACGCCCGACTGGCTGGCCTTCTACATGTTTACCTACTTCACCGACCGCGACGGCAAGTTCCAGTTGTGCGCGTTGGCAGAGTCCAGCTTCGACCCGCTGGCGCGCACCACCAAGTTCATGCTGACCGAAGAAGCGCACCACATGTTCGTGGGCGAATCCGGTATCTCGCGCGTGATCCAGCGCACCTGCGAAGTGATGAACCAGTTGAAGACCGACGATCCGCAAAGCGTGCGCGCGGCCGGCGTGATTGATCTGCCCACCATCCAGCGCTATTTGAATTTCCACTACAGCGTCACCATCGACCTGTTCGGCGCGGATCAGTCGTCGAACGCGGCCATCTTCTATGGCTCGGGCTTGAAGGGCCGCTATGAAGAGTCCAAGCGCACCGACGACCACCAGTTGAAGAACGACACCTATCGCGTGCTGACCGTGAACAACGGCAAGCTGAACGAGGTGGAAGTGCCCATGCTGAACGCCCTGAACGAAGTGCTGCGCGATGACTTCATCCGCGATTCGGTGGCGGGTATTGGCCGCTGGAACAAGGTCATCGAAAAAAGTGGTATTCCGTTCCGCCTGCAGGTGCCGCACAAGGCGTTCAACCGGCAGATCGGCACGCTGGCCGGGATCCGCATGTCGCCCGAAGGCGAGATCGTGTCCGAAGCGCAATGGCAGGCCAACAGCCACAAGTGGCTGCCCACGCCTGAAGACCGCGCGTTTGTCGCGTCGCTGATGGGGCGGGTGACGGAACCCGGCAAGTTCGCCAATTGGATCGCGCCGCCCGTCATGGGCGTCAACCGCCAGCCAGTGAACTTCGATTACGTCCGTTTCAACTGAAGGCGACGGGGCGGCGCGCGCATGCCGCCCGCCCGCGCATTGGGAAGACCGCGATGAACGCTCCCTTACCCGCACAGGTGCTCAAGCAGCACCTGATCGACCCCGAGATCTGTATCCGCTGCAACACGTGCGAAGAGACCTGTCCGGTTGACGCGATCACGCACGATTCCAACAACTACGTGGTGGACCCTGACATCTGCAATGGCTGCATGGCCTGTGTGCCGCCGTGCCCAACGGGCTCGATCGACAACTGGCGGCTGATGGTGCGCAGCGAAGCGTATTCGGTGCAAGAGCAATTGGGCTGGGAAGAGTTGCCCAAGGAAAAGGCGTTGCCGGTGGCGGATGAGGCTGTGGCGGCGGCGGCACCTTCGGATGACGTGTCCGAGGCGCTGGCGCAGCCTTCCGGGCAAGCGTCCTTCACGCTGCCGGGTGCCTCCGTGCCGCCATGGTCGGCCGCGCATCCCTACGTCAATCTTTACACGCACAAGGCGCCGATGACGGCCACCGTAGTCGGCAACTATCGCGTGACGGGCGCCGATACCGAAAGCGACATCCATCACATCGTGCTGGACTTCGGCGAGCTGCCGTTTCCCGTGTTGGAGGGTCAGTCCATCGGCATCCTGCCCCCCGGCGTGGACGCCCAAGGCCGGCCGCATCATGCGCGCCAGTATTCGTTGGCCAGTCCGCGCGACGGCGAACGCGCGGGCTACAACAACCTGTCGCTGACAGTAAAGCGCGTGACCGAGGACCACGGCGGCGTGGCGGCACATGGGGTGTGTTCGAACTATTTGTGCGATCTGGCCAAGAACGACACGGTGCAGGTCATAGGCCCCTTCGGCCATACCTTCTTGATGCCGAACCACCCGCGCGCGAACCTGATCATGATCTGCACGGGCACGGGTTCCGCGCCGATGCGCGCGATGACCGAGCGCTACCGGCGGCGTATCGATACGGGTGAAAACGGCAAGCTGATGCTGTTCTTCGGCGCGCGCACCGAACGCGAACTGCCGTATTTCGGACCGCTGATGAAGCTGCCGCGCGACTTCATCGACATCAATCTGGCGCTGTCGCGCGAGCCCGGCCAGCCCAAGCGCTATGTGCAGGATTTGATCCGCGATCGGGCTGGGCAAGTGCGCGATCTGCTGGCCGATCGCAACACCTGCATCTATGTGTGCGGGCTGAAAGGCATGGAAGTCGGCGTGCTGGACGCCTTGCGTGATGTGACGATGCAGGCGGGGCAGGATTGGTCTATCCTGCACGATGTGCTGCGCCGCGAAGGGCGCCTGCATTTCGAGACCTATTAGCGTCATTCACAAGCGTGACATACGTGAAAAGCACGGCGCGCCTTGAGCGCGCCGTTTGTTTTTCCGGGGGGAAAAAATAAATGAAGTTCGCTGAATTCAAAGACGGCATGTTGATCAAGGCCGGTCCGGTCACCATCACGGAAGCCGAGATCCTGGAGTTCGCCCGCAAGTTCGACCCGCAGTGGTTCCACACCGACCCGCAACGCGCGGCGGAAGGCCGCTGGGGCGGGCTGATCGCCAGCGGGTGGCATACGTGCGCGCTGGCCATGCGCATGGCGGTGGATGCCGCGCTGCATGATTCGGAGTCGTTCGGGTCGCCTGGGTTGGGGGAAGTGCGCTGGCGGACTCCGGTGCGCCCGGGCGATACCTTGCGTTTGGAGGCGCGTGTGCAAGGCGCGAGAACGTCGTCGTCACGCCCGGATCTGGGGATTATCACGTGGTCTTGGACGGTGATCAATCAGCACGACGAAGGCGTGCTGGAAATGGACGCGACGAGTTTGTTTGATCTGTCGGGGGAGAATTAAGGGGGGGATGTGGTGTGATGGGTTTGCGCGATGGAGGCTGCGCGTTTGGCGGATGCATCGCGCGCCACACCCATCCTACGGGCTTGCGGTGGATGATGGGTTTGCGCGGTGGCGGCTGCGTGTTTGGTGGATGCATCGCGCGCTGCACCCATCCTACGGGCTTGCGGTGATTGATGAGTTTGCGCTTTTGGCTGGCGCATCGCGCGCCGCACCGCGTTGTAGGATGGGTGCGGCGCGGGGATGTCGGGGCAAGGACCCTGTCGTATAGCGCGCGTAACCCATCACGGTGCCACCCAAAAAAAATCCCGCCTTCATCGCGAAGGCGGGATTTTCATTCAAGCCTGACAAGCGATCAATAGAACGCCTGGATGCCCGTTTGGGCGCGGCCCAGGATCAGGGCGTGCACGTCGTGGGTGCCTTCGTAGGTGTTGACCACTTCCAGGTTCACCAAATGGCGGGCCACGCCGAATTCGTCCGAAATGCCGTTGCCGCCGAGCATGTCGCGCGCCAGGCGGGCGATGTCCAGGGCCTTGCCGCAGGAATTGCGCTTCATGATGGACGTAATTTCGACGGCGGCGGTGCCTTCGTCCTTCATGCGGCCCAAACGCAGGCAGCCTTGCAGGGCCAGCGTGATTTCGGTTTGCATGTCGGCCAGCTTCTTCTGGATCAGCTGGTTGGCGGCGAGCGGGCGGCCGAATTGCTTGCGGTCCAGCGTGTACTGGCGAGCCGTGTGCCAGCAGGCTTCAGCGGCGCCGACGGCACCCCAGGCGATGCCGTAGCGGGCGGAATTCAAGCACGTGAACGGACCCTTCAGGCCGGACACGCCGGGCATCATCTGGTCTTCGGACACTTCCACTTCGTCCATGACGATTTCGCCGGTGATCGACGCGCGCAGGCCGACCTTGCCGTGGATGGCCGGGGCCGACAGGCCCTTCATGCCCTTGTCCAGAATGAAGCCGCGGATCTTGCCGTCGAAGTCGCCGCCGACGCACTTGGCCCACACCACGAACACGTCCGCGATCGGCGAATTCGTGATCCACATCTTGTTGCCGGAAACCTTGTAGCCGTCGGACGTCTTGACGGCGCGGGTTTCCATGCCGCCGGGGTCGGAACCGTGGTTGGGTTCGGTCAGGCCGAAGCAGCCGATCCACTCGCCGCGCGCCAGCTTGGGCAGGTACTTCTTCTTTTGCGCTTCGCTGCCGAATTCGTTGATCGGCACCATTACCAGCGACGACTGCACGCTCATCATCGAGCGGTAGCCGGAGTCGATGCGTTCGACTTCGCGGGCGATCAGGCCGTAGCTGACGTAGTTCATGCCAGCGCCGCCGTATTCTTCAGGAATGGTGGCGCCCAACAGGCCCAGTTCACCCATTTCCGAGAAGATTTCCGGATCGGTTTTCTCGTTGCGGAAGGCGTTCAGCACGCGGGGGGCAAGCTTGTCCTGCGAATAGGCATAGGCGGCGTCGCGCACCATGCGTTCTTCTTCGGTCAGTTGCTGGTCCAGCAACAGGGGATCTTGCCATTGAAAAGAAGGATTCGAGGACATGCTGGGTCTCCGCTATGGATCCGTATTCGGAATCTAGAAAGTTTAAACCTAAAATAATTCGGGCGGCAAGTTCGGGTTTCCGAGGGCGGCGCGCCTGGGCGCACCGCCGTGTTTGCCCGCCCGGTCGAGGGTTCAGTGCTGAGCTTTGAGCGCCGCGTCGCGGATCTTTTCCAAGGTCGTCGACGGGGTGATGGTTTCGGGGTCGATGAAGCAATGCAGGATGGCCGGCTTGCCGCTGGCCAGGGCGCGTTCGAACGCCGGGCCGAACTGTTCGGTGGTCTCGACGCGTTCACCGTGGCCGCCGAAGGCGCGCGCGTAATCGGCAAAGTCCGGGTTCTTGAGTTCAGTCGCGGACACGCGGCCGGGGTAGTGCTTTTCCTGGTGCATGCGGATGGTGCCGTACATGCCGTTGTCGACCAGCACCACCACGATGGGCAGGTCGTACTGGACGGCGGTGGCGAATTCCTGGCCGTGCATCAGGAAGCAGCCGTCGCCGGCAAAGCAGACAACCGTCTTGTCAGGCCAGACGCGCTTGGCGCCCACTGCCGCGGGCAGGCCGTAACCCATCGAGCCCGACGTCGGCGCCAACTGCGTGCCAAAGCGCGTGAAGCGGTGGAAGCGATGCAGCCAGGTGGCGTAGTTGCCCGCGCCGTTGGTCATGATGGCGTCGGCCGGCAGCGTCTTTTCCAGATACGCCATAACCTGGCCCATTTGCAGCGCGCCCGGGGTCGTGACAGTTTCCGGGTCGCTCCACTTCAGGTACGACTCGCGCATGGCCTGCGTGCCTTCCGCCCACACGGGCTTGGCGGGCGCTTTCAGGCTGCCCAGCGACTCGGCGAACGCAGCGGGCGACGTATTGATGGCCAGCGTGGCGCGGTAGACGCGGCCCAGTTCGGCGGTGTCGGGATGCACGTGCACCAGCTTTTGCTTCGGGACCGGAATGTCCAGCAGCGTGTAGGCCTGGCTGGGGTTTTCGGACATGCGGCCGCCCACCAGCAGGATCAGGTCGGCATCGGCCACGCGCTTGAGCAAAGCCGGGTTGATGCCCAGGCCCACGTCGCCGATGAAGCAGGGGTGATCAGCCGGGAACAGCATCTGGCGGCGGAACGACACCGCCGTGGGCAGCGCATGGCGCTGCGCGAAATCAGCAAACTGCTGCACCGCGCGGGCGTCCCAGCGGGTGCCACCCAGGATGGCGACAGGGTTCTTGGCGTCGGCCAAGAGCTTTTCCAGGTCGGCCAACTGGCCGGCCGTGGGCGCGGATTCAATCAATTCGTAGCGCGGGGCGTCGGCCACCTTGGCCGCTTCCACCAGCATGTCTTCGGGCAGCGCGATCACGACGGGGCCGGGGCGGCCGGACGTGGCGATGTGGAACGCGCGCGAGATCAGTTCGGGAATGCGCTCGACCTGATCGATCTCGGTGACCCACTTGGCCTGCGTGCCGAACACGGCGCGGTAGTCCATTTCCTGAAAGGCTTCGCGCTCGCGCATGCCACGTTCGATCTGGCCCACGAACAGAATCAGCGGCGTGGAATCCTGCTTGGCGATGTGCACGCCGGCCAGCGCGTTGGACGCGCCCGGGCCACGGGTGACCATGCAGATGCCGGGTTCACCGGTCAGCTTGCCGTGGGCGTCCGCCATCATGGCCGCGCCGCCTTCCTGGCGGCACACGGTAACTTTGATATCCGCGTCGTGCAGGCCGTCCAGCACCGCCAGATAGCTCTCGCCGGGAACGCAGAAAACGTGTTTGACGCCCTGGGCGACCAATTGGTCGACCAGAATGTGACCGCCAAGGCGGGAATCTTGCTGAGACATGGTGGGGTGTCGTGGTGAGCCGAGGATAAGACCTTTGAGGATATGTGCCCTGGCCGCACAACGCAATTGATAAAATTGCACAATCTATTGATTCCCCGGCACGTAGTGCCCGTTGGCTTTCAGGCAGTTTTGCAACATGAGAAACGGCATTCCCAACTTGACCGCCCTGCAGGCGTTCGAGGCATCGGCCCGGCTGGGCAGCTTTTCCCGCGCCGCCGAAGAACTGTCCCTGACGCATAGCGCCGTCTACCGGCAGGTGGCCAGCCTGGAAGCGCGGCTGGGCGTGCAGTTGTTCACGCGCGTGCGGCGGCGCATTGTGCTGACCGATCACGGCGCCGAATACGCCGGCCGGATCCGTCACCATCTGGACCAGATCGAAAAAGATACCTTCGGCCTGGTCAGCCGCACGGGCATGGGCCGCAGCATACACATTGCGGTAGTGCCCACGCTGGCCACCACCTGGCTCATCCCGCGCCTGGCGGACTTCCAGCGGACGCATGCCGACATTACCGTCAGCCTGTCGGTGCGCACCTTGCCATTCCAGTTCAAAGACCAGCCGTTCGACGGCGCGCTTTATCATGGCGACGGCTTGTGGCCCGGCACCCAGGGCGGGCTGCTGTTTCCCGAGCGGGAACTGGTGCCCGTCTGCGCGCCCGCGCTTGCCGCCCGCGCCGCCAAGACGGCCGAGGCGGGCGTCAGCGTGCTGGCCGGCATGACGCATCTGCACCTGGCCTCGCGGCCGGACGCCTGGCGCCAGTGGTATGCCGCCAATAACCATCTGTATGGCCCGCAGGCCGCGGGCGGCCCCCGTTATGAACTGTTCACCATGGTGATGGCGGCGGTGCAGGCCGGCTTGGGCGTGGGGCTGATGCCGCGCTTCCTGGCCCAACCCGCGCTGGACCAGGGCACGCTGGCCATGCCCGTGCCGCAATCCCTGACGGTCAGCCAGGGGTATTACTTCGGCTATCCGCAGCGCAGCGAGCGGTCGGATGCGCTCAAGCTCTTCGAAACCTGGCTGAAGTCCGCGGCGGCAGGGGTGGGGGAACGATGAAGGCCATGACGAAGGGAACACCGAGGCAAACAGCGAGGCAAACAGCGAAGGAAACGCCGAAGGGCATGACGACCGCCCGCCCAGCGCTTGCCTCCCAAGCCGATATCGACGCTTTCATCGACGCCGTGTGGCTGGAAGACGGCCTGTCGGCCAACACGCTGGCCGCCTACCGCCGCGACCTGACCGGGTTCGCCCGCTGGCTTGAAGACCCGGAAGCCTATGCCCGCGAAATGGCCGATCGCCATGGCGATGCGGCAAGCGCCCAGGCACTGCCCGTGGAACCGGCCAAACCGCTGTGCGACGCGCAAAAGGCCGACATCGAAGCCTGGTTCGCCTTCCGCCACGAAGAAACCCGCGCCACCACCGCCAACCGCCGCCTGGCCGCGCTGCGCCGATTCTTTGCCTGGGCGCTGCGCGAACGCCGCTCGGAACGCGACCCCTGCCTGACCCTGATCGCCGCCAAGCAGCCGCCGCGCCTGCCCAAGACCCTGTCCGAGCAACAAGTGGACGCCTTGCTGCGCGCGCCCGATGTCACGCAGCCGCGCGGCCTGCGTGACCGCGCCATGCTGGAAACGCTGTACGCCACCGGTTTGCGTGTGTCTGAATTGGTGGGCGTGCGCGCGCTGGACGTCAGCCTGAATGAAGGCGTGGTGCGCGTGGTGCTGGGCAAGGGCGGCAAAGACCGCCTGGTGCCGCTGGGCGCCGAGGCGGCTCACTGGATCGACCTGTATTTGAAAACCGCGCGCCCCGAGCTGGCAGCCGGCCGCCAAAGCGATGCGCTGTTCATCACCGGCCGCGCCGAAGCCATGTCGCGCCAGGCGTTCTGGCAACTGGTGAAGAAGTATGCGTTGCTGGCCGACATCCACGCGCCGCTGTCGCCGCACGTCTTGCGCCACGCCTTCGCCACGCACCTGCTGAACCATGGCGCCGACCTGCGCGTGGTGCAGATGCTGCTGGGCCACGCCGACATTTCCACCACGCAGATCTACACCCACGTCGCGCGCGAGCGCCTGAAGGCGCTGCACGCCGCGCACCATCCGCGCGGTTAGCCGCCCGCGACGACGTTCCCTTTATCTATTCTGATCCGGCAAACCATGAGCAAAGCCCGCCACGTATCCGAAACCCCCGCCACGCAACTCCTCAAGCAGCACAAGGTGCCCTACACCGAACACACCTACGACTACGTGGACCACGGCGGCGCGGGCGAAGCCGCGCGCCAGTTGGGCCTGGACCCGCACGCTGTCGTAAAGACGCTGGTGATGGAAGACGAATCCGCCAAGCCGCTGATCGTCGTCATGCATGGCGACCGCGAAGTCTCCACGAAGAACCTGGCGCGCCAGGCGGGGCTGAAACGGGTCGAGCCCTGCAAGCCCGAGGTGGCGCAGCGGCATTCCGGTTACCAGGTGGGCGGCACGTCGCCCTTCGGCACCCGCAAGAAGATGCCGGTGTGGGTCGAGGCCGACGTGCTGACTTACCCGGTGGTCTACATCAACGGTGGACGGCGCGGTTACCTGATCGGCATCGACCCCAACGCCCTGGTGACGGTGTTGGGCGCCAAGCCGGTGTCCGTGGCACTGGAATAGGGCCGCGACGGCCGCGCAGCAGTCAGGCGCGGTTTAAGGCCTGCTCTTGGGCAGATTGCTCCAGCATCTTTTGATAGGCGCTGTAATAGCAGGCCGCCGCCGCGCGGGCGTGTCCCAGCATGCGGATGCGCACAAGTTCGGTATCGCCGGATAGAAACGCTTCGTACAGGCCCCGCATGCCCTGCAGGATGATGCTGCGGATTTCCTGGTCGTCCATCGTCACCAGGCGCACCACCTGCACGTGATCGATGTAGCGCGAGATCACCTCGGCCAGTTCGCGGTTGGGCACCATCGTCAGCCAGGCCGATCGGAAATGCGCGTTGCTACGCATGAATTCGTCGATGTCGGTGCGGGCGTGCGCGTCTTCGGCGCGTTCCAGGGCAGCCTTCATATCGGCCAGGCCCTTGGGGCCGGCGTGTACCGAGGCCGCGGCGGCCGCGGCGGGTTCAAGCAGCGTGCGGATTTCGAAAATCTCGTTCATCTCGCCCAGCGTGAATCGGCGCAGCACGAAGCCGCGCGCCGTGCCTTCCAGCAAGCCTTCGCTTTTAAGTTGCATCAGCGCTTCGCGCACGGGCATGCGCGACACCTCGAGCTCTTCGGCAATGTCGTGATCCACCAGCCGGTCTTCCAGACGGATCAGGCCCATCTGTATGCGCTCTCGGACGATGCCGTACACCTGTTCACGCAGGTTCGGCTTGCGCGCCGTGTCTCTTGTTGTGGTTTTTGCCTTCATCACTGCCTGCCGGCCTTAATCGTTTTGCGCCTGGAACGCGCAACAAGGCGCGCCCATGCTGGCGCACCTGGTCTCGCGAAACGTGCTTGCCTTGCCCGCGACCAATGCGCTGACGGCCTCCAGCATACCTGTAATCGCATGGCAGACCGGGCGGTCGGACGCGGTGACGGCCATCGCGAATGGGCTGTTGTCCACCTCTAGCGCCAGCGCGTCCGTGCCCTCCGTCTGGAAGCGCCAGACGCCCCAGCCCAGGTCGGCGGCGGCTTGCGTCATCACCTGCAGGAACTGCACGCGGTCGGGCGCGCCTTGCGCCTGATAGGCCCGCGCGGAGGCGCCGCCGTGGCTGCGCACCGATGCCTGCAGGCTGCCAAGTGCTGCGTCGCGTTGCGCGGGCGGCAGGGCGGCGAACAGTCCCATCAATACGTCGGCGCGCAGCATGACGTAGCGGCGGTCGGCATCCAGGATGGCGCCTGCATCGGCGTCCCATACCAGGCGTTCTTGAAGTTGTCCCATTTGATCTGTTCCATCGCCGGGCCGGCGGGTTGTGTAGGCGGGTGCAGCGGCTGTTGGGGCGGGGTTATCCCTTAACAATATATTGTTTAAGTGAGTACTAAACCGCTGATACTAGGGTAAATAATTAGTTTAAAGTTCAACTACTAGTGCTTAAATTCACAACAGTATACTGTTCGCGCGGCGGTGCCGGGCGCCTTTGCAACGATTCCGATATCGGAGGCCGTTCATGATTGACGCATGGTGGGTAAGGTGGTTTGGCAGAGCCGTGGTGGCCTGTCTGGCAATGGTGTGTAGTGGGCTGATGGCGTCCTCGGCGTGGGCTCAGGCGGACAAGCCGGCCGCGCAAGGTGAAGAGCTGAAGATTGCGTATCCGGTGGACGTGCCCTCATGGGATCCCACCGCCGTCACGTTCCCGGCGGGGCAGTCGTTGTACAAGGCGGTCTTCGATTCCGCGCTGTTCATAGACGGGAATCTGAAGCTGCAACCGGCGCTGATCAAAAGCTGGCGCTGGCTGGACGACAAGAACATGCGGCTGGGCATCGTGCTGCGCGACGATGTGACCTTCCACGATGGCTCCAAGCTGACCACCGACGATTTCAAGTTCAGCTTCCTGGACCGTCCCAAGCAGGACAAGCGCCTGGCCATCAACGGCTTCTTCGGTGCGCTGCAAGACATTCAAGTCGCCAGCCCCACCGAAGCCACGATGGTGTTTTCCACACCGACCCCGACGGCGCCGAACTACCTGGGTTTTCTGACCTCGTACATCCTGCCCCACGCCTACTTCGAAAAAGTGGGCGAAGACGGGTTCAAGGCCGCGCCTATTGGCGCCGGTCCGTACAAGGTCGTGCGCTATGAACGCGGCTCCCGCGTGGTGCTGGAGGCGTATGACAAATACTGGGGGCCGAAACCCGCCATCAAGCGCGTGGTGTTCGAGTTCGTGCCGGATTCGTCGGCGCGCGTGGCGATGCTGGAATCGGGTCGGGCCGACGTCGCGGTGCAAATTCCACTGCGTGAAGTCAATCGCCTGAACAAGAACCCCGCGCTGAAGGCCGAGGTCTATCCGTACAGCGAGATCTTCATCCTGCAAATTCCCAGCTACGTGCCGGAATTCCAGAACGAGCACGTGCGGCGCGCCTTGCACCTGGCCATCAACAAGCAGGCCATCTCCAAGGCTTTCTACGCCAACGTGGCCAAGCCGCTTTCCGTGTTGGCCACCCCCGGGTCGCCGGGCGACGTGGCCGGGTTCAACTATGCGTTCGACAAGGCCGCGGCGCAGGCCGAGCTGGCACGCGCGGGATACGGGCCGGACAAGCCGTTGAAGATCCAGTTCCTGTCGACCAACAACACCTTTCCCAGCGACTACGAAATGGCGCGCGCCATTGTGCAGATGTGGTCGCAGATCGGGGTGCAGGCCGATCTGCAAGAGATCACGCTGGCAAAGTACCTTGAGCTGAGCCATTCATCGAAGGTGCCTGGCGTCATGCTGTACAGCTGGGCCAATGCCACCGGCGACCCCGAAATATTCGCCGGCAAGATCCTGGACCCGCGCCTGCGCTTTTCCACCTGGAAAGAACCGGAACTGGCCAAGACCATCGACGCGCTGGCGGCCCAGGCCGACCCTGATAAACGCATTCAGGGCTACCGCGAGCTGGCGCGCCAGGCCACCGAACACGCCTGGAGCCTGCCGCTGTTGCAGTCCGTGGCCACGGTGGCGTCCAAGAAGTCCGTGGACATGCAGGTCTATCAAACCGGCTACATCCTGCCTGCGACGTATCGCTGGAGCCGCTGATGTGGGCAGCGCTGGTGTCCCATTTCGTGCGGCGGCTGGCGGTGGCGGTGCCCACCATGCTGGCGCTGTCCGTGGTGGTCTTCGTGGTGCTGCGTTTGTTGCCCGCGGACCCCTTGGGCATGATGCTGCCGCCCAGCGCAACCAGCGCCGAAGTCGAGGCCTTGCGGCACACGATGGGGCTGGATCGGTCCCTGATCGTGCAATACGGCATCTGGCTCGGGCAGGTGCTGCACGGCGACCTGGGGCGTTCCATCAGCTCCGGCGTGCCGGTCACGCAACTGATCGCCACCACCTTGCCGGCCACGCTGGAGCTATCGATCGTGGCGCTCATCATGGCGCTTGCCATCAGTGTTCCGGGCGGCTTGCTGCTGTACGTGCTGCATGATCGCCGTGGCGAGTTGGTGGCCGACACGGGGCTGGTGCTGCTGATCTCCATCCCCGGGTTCCTGTGGGGAATATTCCTGATGCTGGGCTTTGGCGTGCATTGGCCCATCCTGCCGTTCTCGGGCAGGTTCAGTTCGGACGTGGCCATGTCGGGCCCCACCGGCTTCGTGCTGCTGGACTTCCTGTTGCAGGGCCGCTGGGCGGCATGGGGCGACGCGGCATCGCACCTGGTGTTGCCGGCGCTGGCCTTGGCGCTGGGGTTTAGCCCCTTGATCGTGCGGGTGCTGCGCGCCAGCCTGCTGGAAGCCAGTCACGAACAATACGTGGCCGTCGCGCGGCTGCGCGGTCAGCCCGAACGGCGCGTGATTCTGCGCCACATGCTGCGCAACGCGTTCTTGCCCACGCTGACCCTGATCGGCGTGCAGTTCGGGTTTCTGTTTGGCGGCACCTTGCTGATCGAGATGATTTTCTCGTTCCCCGGCATGGGCAACATGATGGTGCAGGCGGTTCGCAACCATGACCTGCCGCTGATCCAGGGCATTTCGCTGGTCTTTTGCGCGGTGATCCTGCTGATCAATGCCAGCGTCGACTGCCTGTACGCCGTAATTGACCCCCGCTTGAGAGACCTCTGATGACGACGCTGAATTTCCGCGCGGCCCCGGTCGCGGTCCGCCTGTCTGGCTGGTGGCTGGCCCTGCGCGCATCGCCCAAGGCAGCGCTGGGCGGGGCGATTGTGCTGGCGCTGCTGGCGGTGGCGTTGTTTGCGCCCGCCATCGCGCCGAACGATCCGCTGGCGCAGGACCTGCTGTCTCCCTTGTTGCCGCCGGCCTGGGCGGCGGATGGGTTGTCGCAATATCCGCTGGGTACCGACAGCCTGGGCCGCTGCGTGTTGTCGCGCCTGATATTCGGCACGCGCGTGGCCTTGTGGGTGGGCCTTTGCGCCGCCATGGGCGCGATGCTGGTGGGCTGCACCCTGGCCCTGGTGGCTGCCTATTTCGGCGGCCGCGTGGACAAGGCAATCGGCTATCTGGTGGACTTGTGGATGTCGTTTCCGCCCGTGGTGCTGTCGCTGATATTGATGGTGGGCCTGGGCACCGGCGTGGGTAACGTGATTCTTGCCATCGTGCTGGTGGACTGGACGCGGTTCTGCCGGGTGGTGCGGGCCGAGGCCTTGAAGATTCGCCGCAACGACTATGTGACGGCGGCGCGGCTGATGGGCTTTGGCCATATGCGCGTGATGCTGCGCGAGATGCTGCCGGGCCTGGTGCCGCTGATACTTACCTTGTTCAGCCTGCAGATCGGCATCGCCATCATTGTCGAAGCCATCCTCAGCTTTGTCGGGCTGTCGGTGCCGGCCGACGTCGTTGCCTGGGGCGTGATGATTGCCGACGCCCGCAGCACCATGCAGGAAGCCATCTGGACCCTGATCGCGCCGGTCGCCGGCATTGTGTTGACGGTGTTCGGATTCAATTTGCTCAGCGACGGCATGCGCCAGATGCTGGATCCGCGCAAGCGTGGAAGGAACTAGGCCATGTCGCTGTTGAGCTTGCAGAACCTGACGCTGACCGTGAACGTCGACGTGGGCGGCCAGCGCCTGCCCGCCGCCGTATTGCGCGGCATAGACCTGGAGGTTCCCGAGGGCCGCATGCTGGGCCTGGTGGGCGAATCGGGCGCGGGAAAAAGCATGGTGGGCCGCATGGTGGCGGGCAGCTTGCCACCCGGGTTCACGATCACGCAAGGCGCCATTCATTTTCGTGGCACCGATTTGAATCAGCTTCCAGCCGCGCAACGCCGCGCCATGTTGGGGCGGCAGATTGCCTTCATTCCGCAAGAGCCGCTGTCGGGCCTCAACCCCGCGCTGACGGTGCGCCAGCAACTGTTCGAGCATCTGCGCCATGTGGGCATACCGGCGGCGCGGCACGAGTCTTATGCCTGTGAGCGCCTGCACGAGGTCGGCTTGGCCGACGCGGCTGGCATGCTGGCGCGGTATCCGCACCAGATGTCGGGCGGACAGTGCCAGCGCATTCTGATCGCCATGGCGTTCTGCGGCGACCCGGCGCTGATCTTTGCCGACGAACCCACCACGGCGCTGGACGTCATCACCCAGGCGCAGATCATGCGGGTGCTGGCGGAACAACAACGGCGCCATAAAACGTCGGTGGTGTTGGTGACCCATGATCTGCGCTTGGCCGCGCACGTCTGCGATTCGATCGCCGTCCTGTACGCGGGCGAAGTGGTGGAATTCGGTTCGGCGCGCCAGGTGCTGGACGAGCCCCTGCATCCCTACACGCGCAGCCTGAAGGAATCCGCGCCAGGCATGGCGGCACCGACGCAGGCCTTGCGCACCTTGCCCGATTTCATGCCGGGCTTGCGTGACTTCGCCACGCTACGAGGATGCCGGTTTGCGTCTCGCTGCCCGTCGCGTCAAGACGTTTGCGGCCAGCGCGACATTGCGTTGCTAGACCGTGGCGGCGAGCGCGCCGCGCGTTGCCTGCCGTCCATTCCGCCTTTACGTGCCCCGGCTGACGACGACGGAACCGCGTTCCTGGCGATGCGCGCAGTGCCGCCCTCAAGCGCGGAACCGGTGGTGACGCTTAGCGACGTTGCGCTCAGCTATCCCGGGCGCGCGCGTCTGTTCAAGGCCCGGCCCCAACTGCAGATCTTGCAGCCCTTGTCGCTGTCCGTCGCGCAGGGGGAGTTCCTGGGCATCGTCGGTGAAAGCGGCAGTGGCAAGACGAGCCTTGCCCGCCTTATCGCCGGAATGGTTCCGGCAAGCGCGGGCCGCATTGCCTATGCCACGTCCGAGCGTCCCGCCGACACGCCCTCTGCCAACCCGTTGCGGCGGGCCTCCGGCCATGCGCCGCTGGCGGACCCGCACGACGTGCAGTTGGTATTTCAGAACCCCGATTCCGCCCTGAATCCCAGGCGCTCGGTGGGTTCGCTGGTGACGCAGATTCTGGAAGCCGCGCCCGCTGGCACAAGCGCCAACACGGGGCGTTCGGCGCGACTGCAGGCCGCGCTGCGCTTGCTGGCGTCGGTCGGCCTGCCGCCAGAGGCCGTGGACCGCCTGCCCTCGCAGCTATCCGGCGGGCAGAAGCAGCGCGTCAACATCGCCCGCGCGCTATGCGTGACGCCGCGATTGATCGTGGCCGACGAAATCGTCTCGGGCCTGGACGTGTCGGTCCAGGCGCTGATCCTGAACCTGTTGTTGCGGCTGAAAGAAGAACTGGGCATTGCCCTGGTGTTCGTGTCGCACGACCTGGCCGTCGTCCGCTATTTGTGCACGCGTGTGCTGGTGTTGCACCAAGGCAAGGTCGTGGAGCAAGGGCCCGTGGATGAGGTCTTTGAACGGCCTCGGCACGCCTACACCCGCGCGCTGATCGCCGCCGTGCCGCCGGATTCGGCCAGCCGTGCCTGGACGCCGATACCCATTGGCGATACGCCCGCGCCAAACCTGGCGCAAGCCGCCGCTGCCTGACCCGAAACCATGAAACGCACAGGAGACGCTATGACGGACGGTTCTTTCAAGGACGGTTCTTTCCACCAGGGGTTCGGGCATCTGGTCGGACCGGACCAGGTACACCGGGACTTGTATATCGATCCCGATGTGTACCGCGCCGAGCAAGCCCGGCTGTGGACGCGCGCCTGGGTGTACGTGGGCCACGAAAGCCAGACGCCCGCCGTGGGTGACTACACCACCACCCACATCGCCGGACAGTCGATGATCATGCTGCGCGCCAGTGCGAACGAGGTGACGGTGCTGATGAACCGGTGTGCGCACAAGGGCAGCCAGTTGGTGCACGAGCACGCGGGGAATTGCGGCAAGGTCTTGCGCTGCCCGTATCACGCCTGGACCTACCGGCTGGATGGCAGCCTGCTGTCCATTCCCTTGAAGAACGACTACGAGGGCACGAACCTGTCCGCCTGCCCGTCCGGCAAGGGCCTGGCGTCGCCCGGCGCCTGCGTGAACTACAAGGGCTTTGTGTTCGCGCGGATCAGCCACGACGGCCCGGACTTCGCGTCCTATTTCGGGGAAGCCCTTGCCACGCTCGACAACATGGTGGCGCGCGCGCCGGACGGCGAACTGTCCGTGCTGGGTGCGCCCTTGCGCAACCGCATCGGCTGCAACTGGAAGCTCTATCTGGAAAACGTCAACGACACCGTGCATCCCATCTCCACGCATGAATCGGCCGCCAGTGCCGCGAAGCACGTGGCAGAAGCGCTGCCCGAAGGCGGCGACACCGTGTTGGCCATGGAGCAATTGCTGCCTTTTGGCGCGGGCTACAGCTTCTATTCCGAAATGGGCGCACGGGTGCTGCCGCACGGGCACAGCATCCTGGGCACGAAGTTCAGCATTCACACCGGCTACGCCCCGCTGCCCGACTATCAAGCGGAGCTGGAAGCGCGCCATGGCAAAGAGGGCGCGCAACAGATCCTGGCGTTTTCCCCGCAGAACACCGTGCTTTATCCCAGCCTGGCAGCCAAGGCGTCGCCCATGATCCTGCGCGTGCTGCGTCCGCTGGCGGTCAACGAGACCCTGATCGAAACCTGGGCTTTCGCGCCCAAGAACGCGCCCGCCCGTCTGCGGCAACGCGCGGCGTCGTACGCGCGGCTGGTGTTTTCGCCCATGTCGGTGGTTGCCCATGACGACGTGCATCTGTTCGAAAGCCAGCAACGTGGCCTGGCCTGTGACGGTAATGAATGGCTGAGCCTGCACCGCGGCTATCAAGAGAGCGAATTGCAGGCCGGCGCCAGTTCAATGGAAAGCGGCAATAACGAGTGGGTCATCCGCAATCAACATCGCGGCTGGCTGAACCTGATGGGAGACGCTGCGTGACTAGCCAGCAAATGTCCACGGATACCACGACGCTGCGCGCCGCGCTGAGCGCGTTCGTGTACCACGAAGCCATGCTGCTGGACACGCGGCGTTACGACGAATGGTTGTCCTTGTATGCGGAAGACGGCTTGTATTGGATGCCCCTGTCGCCGGACCAGCCCTTGGGGGACGAGTCGCCGTCCTTGCTTTACGAAGACCTGTTGTTGCTGCGCCTGCGCATGCAGCGCTATGGCAATCCCCGCGCGCATTCCTTGCACCCGGCGGTGCGCGGGCTGCGCATCCTGCAGGCGCCGCAGCTCATGGATGGCGAGCCTGGCTCGACCCTGCACCACACGCGCACACCCTTCCTGTACGTGGAGACGCAAGGAGACACGCAACGCATGTTGGCGGCTACGGCGTATCACACGGTTGAAGGCGCGCCCGGCGCGTTCAGGCTACGCATGAAAAAGGTCGTGCTGCTGAACGCGGAAGCCAGTCTGCCGGCTATCCAGTTGTTGTTATAGGGGCGACGTTGCCCCGACCTTGATCACCACCTTGCCCCGGGCTCTGCCGCTTTCGACATAGGCCAAGGCCTCTTGCGCGGCATCCAATGGAAAAACGCGATCGATCACGGGTCGGATGGCGCCGGATTCGACCAGCCCGGTGATCCGCCGTAGCTGTTCTCCGTGTGCGCGCATGAATACGAAGTCATAGTCGACGCCGAGCTTGGCCGCTTTCCGGCGTACGCGCCAGCTAAGAAGCCGTAACGCCTGCTTCAATCCCCAAGACAGCCCTTGTTGTTCGGCGAAGGCGGGCGTGGGTGGACCAGAGATGGAAATCAGTCGTGCTCCGGATCCGGCTTTGAGCACCTGAAACGATTTATCCAGTACGTCAGGCCCCAAGCTATTGAGGACCACGCCGTAGTCGCGCAGCGTCGATTCGAACGCTTGTGTGCGGTAGTCGATGACGAGATCGGCGCCCAAGCCCTTAACCCAATCGACGTTGCGAGTGCTGGTCGTTGTTGCGACAAAAGCGCCCAGGTGCTTGGCAAGCTGGATCGCGATCGTTCCGACACCACCGGACCCAGCGTGTATCAACACCTTTTGCCCCGGCTTCACCTGCGCGGTTTCAACCAGCACCTGCCAGGCGGTCAGCGCCACCAAGGGCAGCGAGGCCGCCTGTTCCATGTCCAGGTTGCGGGGTTTGAGGGCCAGCGCGTCTTCATTTACGGCGATCAACTCGGCGAAACTGCCAATGCGATTGTCCGGTGGTCGCCCATACACTTCGTCGCCCGGCTTGAATTGGCGCACGTTTCTGCCGACCCGCACGACGACTCCCGCCAGGTCGTTGCCGAGCACCAGGGGGAAACGATAGGGAAGGATGAGTTTGAATTCACCTTTGCGGATCTTGGCGTCCAGCGCGTTGACGCTGGCGGCATGCACCTGCACCAAGACATCGTTGTCGCCGACAGAGGGCTCGGGTAATTGGCCAAGCTTGCCGACGTCTTTGTAGCGCTCGATAAAAAATGCCTGCATGGTTGCGTAGCCTGTGGCCAGATAAAAGGCCGCGCGCCCGGGTGGCCGCGGTCAACACCAAGCCCGCGCGACGTCGAAATCCATCACGCGGGATTCATTATGATGTCGATCGTAATCTAAACGGTTTTCTGCGGCAAGCGCCGGAAACAGGGCAATGGCGTAATGCCGGGGCGGCCCGGGTTATTCCCGCGGCGGAGGGTTTCCCGCAACCACCAAGGCCCATAAATTCTCGGCCACGGCAGCCATGTCGCTAGGTTGGCGAAACAGGCAGATGTCCAGCGGGATGTCCCATTCCTTCCCGCCTGCCCGAACCAGGCTGCCCTGTTGCAGGTCATCGTGCACCAGCATGTCGGGTAGCCAGGCGATGCCTCGGCCTTGTATCGCCATGGATCGCAGCAACGTGGCGTGGGGCCCTACGAAAGTGGTCTGGATGCGTTCAACTGGCATCGACTTGTGCCGCAATTGGTGGCTGACGATGCGGCCCAGGCCGGAGGCCGGCCCATAGGCAAGAAAGGGCACCACGCCGTCGTCGTCGAGGCGGTGCGCCGGCGTGTCGGCAAGGCCATCGGCAGCGGGGGCGCAGACCGGCACCAGCATGTCCGTACCCAGATGCACCTTGGGGTAGGGCACTTCATCCAGTCGGCTGGCCACTTGCGGATGGCGGTGGCACAGCAGGAACTGCACGCGCCGCTGCGCCATCAGGTCTTCGCAGGCCTGGAAACTGTCGGACATCATCTGGATCGCGCCGACTTCCAGCGCCGCTTCCAGCCGGGTCAGCCATTGGGGGAAGAACGTCAACGACAGCAGATGGGTGGCCGCAAAACGCAAGCTGGCGCCTTCCTGGGCGTGGGCGGCCAGCGCCTTGATGCGGGCGGCTTCAAGGTCGGCCATGGCCTGCTTGAGCAGCGGCAGGAATTTTCGGCCTGCGGCGGTCAGTTCGGTGGGGTGTGTGCTGCGGTCAAAGAGGTCCGCGCCCACCCATTCTTCCAGCGCGCGGATGTGTCGGCTGAACGCCGGTTGCGCGATGGCGCGGGCTTCCGCCGCGCGCGAAAAACTGCCTGTCTCGGCCAGGGAACAAAAGTCCTCAAGCCAATTCATGTCCAGGGGTCGGTTTCCAGGTCCCATGTCAGGTGTGCGCCGCGGCAAACATAATTCTATGCGTTTCGAGTATTGGACGACCCCATGGGGGTGCCGCAATCATACCTGCCATTCCCTACCCATAAGATACGGAGACAACGATGGCTTCCATCTCGAATTACCGCGGCATCATCCCGGCGATTTCCTGCCCCTTTACCGACGATCATCGTATCGACGAACCCGCGCTGCGCCGCCTGGCCTCGTGGCTGGCGGGACACGATGGCGTCGTCGCCGTCATGACCAACGGCCATACGGGCGAAGTGTTTTCGCTGACCCCATCCGAACGTGCGCAAGTGACCCGCATCGTGGCGGACGAACTGCGCGGCAAGCTGCCCGTGATTTCGTCGATTGTTTGCGAAGGCATTGCCGAGGCGCAGGAACATGCCCGCGCCGCGCGCGAAGCGGGCGCCGCCGCGCTGGACGTCATGCCGCCGCACCACTGGCTGCGCTTTGGCTTCACACCCGGCCATGCGCTTGAATATTTCCAGGCCATCCACGAGGCCGCGCCTGACCTTGACCTGGTGTGCCACGTATACCCGGCGTGGACGCGGGCGTCCTACTCGTCCAAGCTGATGGGCGACCTGGCCCGCTTGCCCTACGTGCAGGCGTTCAAGGTGGGCCAGCGCGACATGAACAAATATGCGCGCGACATCCAGGCGCTGCGTGAGGCCGATGCGTCCAAGGCCATCCTGACCTGCCACGACGAATATCTGCTGGCGTCGATGGTGCAGGGCGTGGACGGCGCGCTGGTCGGCTTCGCCACGTTCATCCCGCAACTGATCATCGACCTGTGGGACGCCGTCAAGGCAGGCGACCTGAAGCGCGCGCAGCAGGTGCAGGCCTTGATCACGCCGCTGAAAGACGCCGTCTACGGCGGCGGCGAACCCACTGGCGAAGCCCATGCCCGCATGAAGGCCGGCATGTACCTGGCGGGCGTGCTGGAAAGCGCGACCGTGCGCCCGCCTACCGAGGCGCCCAACGACGCCGACATGCAGGCGCTGCGCACGGCGTTGACCGGCGCGGGCTTGCTGGCTCGCTGAAGCACTCGCGTCTGTAGCGGCACGGATGCGGCGGGGTGGCGTGGCGCCAACCCCCTGCACGATGCCGCAAGCAAAATAAACAAGAGGAGACACATCATGCAAAAGAGAATCGCGTTGCGCGCCATGGTCGCGTTGTGCCTGGCTATTGGGGGCGGCATGGCGCATGCGCAAGACACCTACCCGTCACGGCAGATCCGGTTCGTGATCCCGTTTCCGCCGGGTGGCACGCTGGACATGCTGGGCCGCGACCTGGCGCAGAAGCTCAGCGAACAGACTGGCCAAAGCTTCATCGTGGAAAACCGTTCGGGCGGCAACGGCATCATCGGCGCCGACGTCGTGGCCAAATCACCGGCCGATGGCTACACCTTGCTGTTCAATGCGTCGACCTTCACGACTGCGCCCATGACCATGAAGGCGGTGCCCTTCGACGTCGACAAGAATTTCGTGCCGGTGGCCATGGCGGGCAAGGCGCCGCTGTCGGTCTCGGTGAAGAAGGAACTGCCCGTGACCGACCTGGCCGGCTTGCTGGCCTACGCCAAGAAGAACCCGGGCCAGCTCACCTTTGCCGTGGGCTCCATCGGGTCCGCGGGTCACCTGGCCACCGAGCTCTTGAAACGCCAGGGTGGCCTGGACTACATGGTCATCCCGTATCGCGGCACGTCGCCCGCCTTGCAGGATCTGGTGGGCGGGCGCATTGATGGCTTCATCGACCCAGTCCTGGGCGCCGTGTCGTACTACAAAAGCGGCATGCTGAAGATCCTGGCCGTGACGTCCGACGCGCGCCTGCCCAACCTGCCCGACGTGCCGACCGTCAGCGAAGTGTTGCCCGGCTATCAGTTCTACAGTTGGTACGGGTTGTGGGCGCCGGCAGGCACGCCGGGGCCCATCGTCGAGAAGCTGAACGCCGAGGTCAACAAGGCCTTGTCTTCGGGCATGACGGCCAAGTACGAACAACTGGGCGTGACGTTGACGCCGGGGTCGACCACGGCGTTCGCACGCTTCCAGAAAGACGACATGGCACGCTCGCGCAAGATCATCGACGAAGGAAACATCCATGTCGAATAATCCGGCGGGCGCGCTGGCTGTGGTGACCGGCGCCACGGGCGGCATCGGCCTGGCCATTGTGCAGCGCCTGCTGGACGCGGGCTGGCAGGTGGCGGGCCTGGACATCGGGCCGGCCGTGGCGCGGCATGCGGCCTATCGCCACATCACCGTTGACCTGTGCGATGAGGCCGCTACCCGGCAGGCGTTGGTGGGCTGCAAGCACGCCAGGGCGTTGGTGCATGCCGCGGGCATCATGCGGGTGGGACCCTTGGCGCAGTTGGACCCCGCCGACGGCGAACGCATGTGGAAGCTGCACGTGGACGTTGCCGTCAGGCTGGCCCAGATGTTGGCGCCGGAGATGGCCGAACGTGGTGGCGGCCGCGTGGTGCTGGTGGGTAGCCGGACTGCCCAGGGCATGCCCGGCCGCAGCCAGTACGCGGCGTCCAAGGCCGCGCTGGTGGCGCTGGCGCGCAGTTGGGCGGCGGAACTGGCGCCACAGGGCGTCACCGTGAACGTGGTGTCGCCGGCCGCCACGCAGACAGGCATGTTGCAGGACCCCGCGCGGGCCGCCAGCGCGCCACGGATGCCGCCGATAGGCAGATTGATCCAACCCGAGGAAGTGGCCGCGCTGGTCGAATTCCTGCTGTCGCCCCAAGCGGCCGCCATTACCGGCCAGGACATCGCGATCTGCGGCGGCGCATCATTGCCGCGCTGAGCCGGCCTGCTGTAGTGTCCCCCATGTGGTATCCCCGTGTGGTATCCCATTACCACCCCCCGCCCGTCGGACGCGCGCACAATGTCTCCCAGAACATCAAGAACCGGAAGCCCATGCCGGGTGCTGAACCGGCCGCCCCTCATCCCAAGGAGACATTCATGAGCAAGAGACTGTTGATGCTGGTCGGCGATTACGCCGAAGACTACGAAACCATGGTGCCGTACCAGACCTTGCTGGCCGTGGGGCACACGGTGCACGCGGTCTGCCCGGACAAGAAGGCCGGCGACACCATTGCCACCGCCATCCACGATTTCGAAGGCGCGCAGACCTACAGTGAAAAGCGTGGTCACAACTTTGCGTTGAACTTCGACTTCGATCGCGTCGAGCCCGCGTCCTACGACGGCTTGGTGATACCCGGCGGCCGCGCGCCGGAATACTTGCGGCTGAACGAAAAAGTGCTGGATATCGTCCGTTACTTCGATCAGGCCGGCAAACCCATTGCAGCGGTGTGCCACGGCGCGCAACTGCTGGCGGCGGCCGGCATCCTGAAAGGGCGCACCTGCTCGGCGTACCCCGCGTGCGCGCCCGAGGTGCGGTTGGCGGGCGGCACCTATGCCGAGATCGGCATCGATCAAGCCTATACCGATGGCAACCTGGTGACGGCGCCGGCCTGGCCCGCGCACCCGGCATGGCTGTCGCAATTCCTGGCGGTGCTGGGCACGAAGATCACGCCCTGATGCGTGGGGTCGTGCTGGGTGGAATCAGGCAAAGTCCAGCACGACCCGGCCTTCGATCTGGCCCTGCTTCATGCGGTCGAACACGCTGTTGATGTTTTCCAGCCGATCCGTGGACACCGTGGCGCGCACCTTGCCGGCTTCGGCAAATTGCAAGGACTCTTGCAGGTCCAGCCTGGAGCCCACGATAGAGCCGCGCACGGTGACGCCGTTCAACACCATGTCGAAGATCGACAGCGGGAAGTCGCCCGGCGGCAAACCGTTCAGCGCCACGGTGCCGCCGCGCCGCACCATGCCCATCGCCTGCTCAAACGCCTTGGGCGATACGGCCGTGATCAGCGCGCCATGCGCGCCACCGATTTCGCGCTTCAGGTAAGCGGCGGGGTCGGTGGTCCTGGCGTTGACGGTGACCTCGGCGCCCAGGCGGCGGGCCAGCTCCAGCTTGGTGTCGTCGATGTCCACCGCGGCCACGTTCAGGCCCATGGCGCGGGCGTATTGCACCGCCATGTGGCCCAGCCCGCCGATGCCGGAGATGACGACCCAGTTGCCGGGCCGCGTGTCCGTCATCTTCAGGCCCTTGTACACGGTGACGCCCGCGCACAGCACGGGGGCGATGTCGACAAAGCCCACGTTCTTGGGCAACAGCCCCACGTAGTCGGCGGCAGCCAGCGCGTATTCGGCGAAACCGCCGTTGACGGAATAGCCTGCGTTCTGCTGCTGTTCACACAGCGTTTCCCAGCCGCCCAGGCAGTGTTCGCAGTGGCCGCAGGCGGAATACAGCCAGGGAATGCCCACGCGGTCGCCTTCCTTCACATGGGTCACGCCGGCGCCCACCGCCACCACGTGGCCCACGCCTTCGTGGCCCGGAATGAAGGGCGGCTTGGGTTTGACGGGCCAGTCGCCCTGGACGGCGTGCAGGTCGGTATGGCAGACGCCGCAGGCTTCTATCTTGACCAGCAGTTCGCCCGGCCCCGGGCGCGGCACGGCCACTTCTTCAATCACCAGGGGTTCGCCAAATGCGCGCGCAACGGCGGCTTTCATTGTCTTGTCCATCGTCTGCTCCGAAGTCAGGTCAGTTTCCCTATGCTCGACCGCTTGCGTCGTCGACACCATGATTTTTATCAATCGGGACCGGATGGAAAGGGTGGGGGACGGGTGACGTGACGGCAGCGTGTTGACGCTACGGGATGTCAGGGACGTAAGCCGCCTGGCGTGTTGCGAGCGCCGCGGCAAACGTCGTAAAGTGGCCCTTCGCGAGGCGTGCCCGGCAGGTGCGCCTGGCCCCTGGTCCGGGAGCTTATATGTGTGAAATCTTCATCCGCGCGAGCGAGCAGTCCTACGCGCCCGAAACCCGTTCGCTGCGCCTGCATGGCGTGGCGACCAGCTTGCGGCTGGAGCAGTTGTTCTGGCAGGTGCTGGAAGAAATTGCCGGGCGTGACGGCATGCGCGTCACGCAATTGATCGAACGGCTGTACGACGAGCTGATCGAATATCGCGGCGAGGCCGCCAATTTCACGTCGTTCCTGCGCGTGTGCTGCCTGCGCTATCAGTTGCTGCAGGCCGATGGGCGCATTCCTCACGATGCTTCGGTGCCGATCCGGTCGCTGAACCCGCAAGCGGTGCTGGAAGGACTGCCGGCATCGATGTACGACGCGGAACCGCTGCGCGCCAAACGGCGCGTCGCCGCCTAGGCTGGTCAAAAAAATAAGGCCCGATCAGATCGGGCCTTATGCATTGTTGCGCGATGTGGGGCCGCCCGCTATGGGTGCCCCCGCCGTCAGTGTTCAGCCCCCGGGCTGAATGGACGCCAGCGCCACTTCGTTTTGTACGATGCGACGGATGCGCACCGCATCGCCAATGCGCGACAGCTTGCCTTGCGAATCCAGCAGCACGATGGCCAGGTCGCGGCCATTGATGCGCGCCAGCATCACCAGGCACTCGCCGGCCTCGTTGATGTAGCCGGTCTTGGACACCTTGATGTCCCAGTCGGGCTTGCGCACCAGCAGGTTCGTATTGCGGAAGGTTTGCGTGCGGTTGTTGATTTCAACGTCGTACTCGGTGTCGGTCGAGTAGCGATGGATCAGCGGGCGTTGCGAGGCCGCGCGCAGCAGGCGGGCCAGATCATGTGGCGACGACACGTTGTCGCTGGACAAACCGGTAGGCTCGATAAAGTGTGTGCTGGTCATGCCCAACGATTGCGCCTTGGCGTTCATGGCAGCCACGAAAGCGGGCAGGCCGCCCGGGTAGTGGCGGCCCAGCGCGTTGGCGGCGCGGTTCTCAGACGACATCAAGGCCAGGTGCAGCATGTCGCCGCGTGACAGCTTGGTGCCCACGCGCAATCGTGACGTGGTGTGCTTGAGGCCGTCGATGTCATCGTCGGTGATCTCAAGCATTTCATCCATCGGCAAGTTGGCGTCCACCACCACGACGGCCGTCATCAGCTTCGAGATGGAAGCGATGGGTCGCACCACGTTTTCGTTCTTGGCGAACAGAACGGTGGATGTTTCCAGGTCTTGCACATACGCCGTGCTGGAGCGCAGCGCGGCGGCTTCAGCGCGCACCGACGAAGCGGCGGGCGGCATGGCGGCGGATGCCGCCAATGCCGCGGCGCGTTGCGCGCGGTTCGGTTTGTTGGGCTTGCCACTCTTGCCGGCGGCGCCCTTCTTGGGCGGCGTGCCCTTGGCGGCCACTTGCTTGCCACCCTTGGGCGGCGACTTCTTGGCGGTGGACGACGACTTGGGCGGGGCTTTCTTGGCGCTTGATGAAGATTTGGGAGGCGCCTTCTTGGCGCTGGGGGAGGCTTTGGCAGCGGCTTGCTTGCCGGAGGAACCCTTGCCCGAAGCCGCCTTCGGGGCGGGGGCCTTCTTGGCTTGTTGCGCCTTGCAAGCCGCCGATTTGGCGTTGGTCTTGCAAGGGTCGGAATTTTTCGCGGCTTGCGCGGCGGGGGGCAGGAGCGCGCACATCGCCAGCGCCATGGGCGCTACCGCGTTCGCAATTGCACGTGTCCAGGAAAATGCCATGGTTGAGCAGGCTTATCAGTCTGTGAAGAAGTGTTTCGCAAGCCGGCGTATCGTCGGTTCAGGAAAAGTCCCGATGAATTAGGGGCTTACGCGATGAATTTAAACAGTACATCAAGAGGCGCGCAAGGCGATTCGCGATCTTGTCATAAAAAAATAATAGTGACGCATGTGTCATGGATGCAATTTGTCACAGGCGTGAGGTGAGAAGCTAACGGCTGAACGCGCGTGAGCGTAGCCCGGAATAACCCTCATTTGGCTGAACGTCGGTAATAGCCGTCTTTAGAAGACTAAATTCAGTCTAGAATCAGTCTCATTGGATCCGAGGACAGCCATGAAATACTCAACCCAAGTCAAGCCCATCAGCTACCTGAAAAGCCATGCGGCAGAGATCGTCAAGGAGATTTCTGAGAATCGAGAACCGATGCTCATCACTCAAAACGGGGAGGCAAAACTCGTGGTGATGGATGTTCTGAGCTACGAAGAGCAAGAACAAACGATTGCGCTACTGCAACTGTTGGCCCGCGGACGCCGCGAGATTGAAGAGGGCCGGGTCGTTCCAGCTGCCAATGTTTTCGCTCAGATTGAGGCAATGGACAAAGAAGGTTCGGAATGAGCCACCAGGTTGTTTTTCTTCAGTCCGCTGTAGACGATTTGCATGAAATTCGCCGCTACATTAGAAAGCACTTTTCTCAGGCGGTTTGGCAGGCTTCTTATGCCAAGATAAAGAAAGCAATCCTTAACCTCGAGCAGTTTCCGCAGGTCGGCCACGCCCCTCTCGAACTGCCTGCCACGCATTTCCTCGAAATCATCGCTGCGAAGAACCGCGTCATCTATGAGGTGGTAGGGAAGATCGTCTATATCCACGTCATCTGCGACACACGTCAGGACTTCAAGACAAAGCTCGCAAGGCGGCCCGTCCGAACAGGTTAGCCACCTGGCCGGACGCGGACGCGAGCTACATTGCGCACGTGAGTCGTGGGGCCCAATTCATAATCCGCCTTGCGTTGCAGGGTCGCCCCTGAAAAGCGATACAATTCCGCCCGCAGCGTGTCTCCGTAGTTCAACGGATAGAACAAGGACCTCCTAAGTCCTAGATACAGGTTCGATTCCTGTCGGAGACGCCAGCTTGTCTTTCTGCCTTCCTTTCCTGCCAGGCCATTCGCGCCTTTCGTCTATTTCCCACTCTGAAATCTGAAGTGTCCGGCATTGAATCGTGCTGAACTGCCGTGCTGAACCGCCGTGCTGAACTGCCGTGCCGAACCGCTTGTTGCCATGGCGCAAATCACTAGCGCGGTGAGCGCCGAGCGCACACGCTTGGCGATTTAGGATTCGTCTGAAATTGCGGTCCAGATGCCGCTGGTATGTGCGCGCCGTACCAAGGCGGCGTCATAATGCGCGCAGTGCCGACGGGACGCCACACAATTACAACCTGCGCCTGCGGCCCGACCCCTGACGCAGGAGACTTTCACCATGATGCTGGGTTGGCTTGCGCTTGCCTTGTTGATCTTTGCCCTGCTGGCGTATGCCGCCCTAAGGCACAGCCCGCTACGCATGCCCGACCTGCTGGCCACGCTGGACAGCATGGATCAGGGCGTAAGCGTGGTGGATGCGCGCATGCGGCTGGTGGCTTGGAACCAGCAGTATCAACGCCTCTTCGATTACCCAGACGGCCTGCTGCGCGTGGGGCAACCGGTGGCCGACCTGATCCGCTTCAATGCGCATCGCGGCAAGTTCGGGGCGGATCCGGGCCTGGATATCGACGCCCTGGTAGGCAAGCGCATCGCCTTGATGCAGGCGGGCGCCGTCTATCACCGCCAGCGCACCTTGCGGTCTGGGCGCGTGGTGGAACTGCGTGGCCGGCCATTGCCGCGCGGCGGTTACGTCACCAGCTATAGCGACATCACCGACTTCAAGCGCGTGGAAAGCGAGCTGCGCGACATCAACAACACGCTTGAGCAGCGCGTCAGCGCGCGGGCGCAAGAGGCCGAAGCGGCGCAGCGGTCGCGCACCCAGTTCCTGACCGCCGTCAGCCACGACGTGCTACAGCCCATCAACGCGGCGCGCCTGTTTGCGTCGGCACTGAACGAGGAAGACCGGCCCGAGGCACAGCGCTATCTGGCGGGCCGCATCAACACGTCGCTGCGCGCGGCGGAAGAATTGCTTGAAGGCCTGCTGGATATATCGCGGCTGAACGCGGGGGTGCTCAAGCCTGAACTCAGCGACTTCAACGTGGAACCCATGTTGCGCCAACTGGCCGACCAGTACGGTCACGTGGCCCTGCGGGCCGGCTTGCAGTTGCGCCTGCATGCCAAACCTTCGCTGCTGGTGCGCAGCGATCCGCGCTTGTTGCGCCGTATCTTGCAGAACTTCCTGGCCAATGCGCTGCGTTACACGGGGGGCGGCCGCATTCTGCTGTCCGCGCGTTCGCAAGGCGGGCAAGTTCAACTGCAAGTGTGGGACACCGGGCCGGGCATTCCCCCGCATCAATTGCGCCGCATCTACGACGAGTTCCAGCGCTACGAACAGCCGCAGAACCGGGAAGGGCGCAGCTTCGGCCTGGGGCTTTCCATCTGCCGCCGCTTTGCGTTGTTGCTGGGACATGGGCTGGACGCGCGCTCGGCCCTGGGCCGGGGCAGCGTGTTTTCGGTCAGCGTGCCCAGCGCTGCAACCACTAGGCCCGCGCTGGCTCGCTTGAACGTCGGGGCGTCGGGGTTGCAATGGCCGCCCGCACATGCCTCGCTACAAGGCTTGCGGGTGCTGTGCCTGGACAATGACTCGCAAGTGCTCGGCGGCTTGCAAGCGCTGCTTGGCGGCTGGCAGGCCAGTGTGTGGTGCGCGGCCACGTTGGACGACGCCCTGGCGCTGATGCGGCATCAGCCTCATGTTCTATTAGTGGACTTCCTTCTGCGCGACTGCATGAACGGGTTGGATAGCCTTGACGCCCTGCGCGCCGGCTCGCCTGCCGCGCGCGGCGCGCTGCTGGTGGCGGATGGCGCGGATGCCTTGGCCCAGGCGGCGCGGGCGCGCGGTTATCGGATGCTGACCAAGCCGATCAAGCCGGCGTCGCTGCGTGCCTTGCTGACGGCGAAGCTGCGCGCGCAGATGTTGACGCAGCACGAGTTGGCGCATCAAGGATTGGCGCGTCAGGGTTTAGAGCATCAAGGATTGGCGCAGCAGGGTTTGGAGCAGCGGAGTTCGGAGCAGCGTGGCTTGGCCGCATCACGCTTCCCCCCTGGAATTTGACGCCATAGCGCCATAGCGCCACGTGCCCAGGCCCAGCCGCGCGGCGATCACCACGGCTTGCGTGCGGTTCGATACCCGCAGCTTGCGCATCACAACGGTCATGTGGGCCTTGATGGTGGCTTCCGATACCTGCAATTCGTGCGCAATCTGCTTGTTCAGCAATCCCGCGCCCACCATCTGCAATACCCGGAACTGCTGCGGCGTCAGTTCGCGCACATTGGCCGCCATGGCCGGCTCGCGCGGCAGGGCGTCGCGGGTTGCGGTAATGGTGGCGGCAATGGTGGCGTGACCGGCATCGGGCGCCCAGGTGCCGCCATCCATCACATGCAGCAAGGCAGCGCCCAGCGTATCGGCGTCCGATGATTTCGGGATGAAGCCCATCGCGCCGTGATCCAGCGCGCGGCGTATCAAGAGCGGGTCTTCATGCGCCGACACAATCACGATGGGCAGTTGCGGATGCTGGCTGCGCAAATGGCCAAGCGGCTCCAGGCCGAACGAGCCGGGCATGTCCAGGTCCAGCAACAGCAGGTCGGCGTTGGGGCAGGAGTCGACCAGATCGTAGAGCACGGAGATCTGGTCGGCTTCGTGAATGACGGCGTCCGGGAACACACGGCCGATCACCCCTCGCAAAGCTTCACGAAACAGCGGGTGGCCATCGGCGATCAGCAGGACAGGCATGGGCCGATCATGCCACACGCCGCTCGCGCACCAGCGCCTGGACCACCGTGGGATCGGCCAGCGTGGTGATGTCGCCGAGGTCGTCGATGGTGTTCTCGGCAATCTTGCGCAGGATGCGGCGCATGATCTTGCCCGAGCGCGTCTTCGGCAGGCTGGGCGCCCATTGCAGGTGGTCGGGCGTTGCAATCGGGCCGATCTCGCGGCGCACGTGCGCCACCAGCTCCTGGCGTAGCGTATCGGACTGCTTGGCGCCGGACTTCAGCGTGACGTACACATAGATGCCCTGGCCCTTGATGTCGTGCGCGTAGCCCACGGCGGCGGCTTCGGCCACCTTGGGGTGCGACACCAAAGCGCTTTCCAGTTCGGCGGTGCCGATGCGGTGTCCGCTGACGTTGAGCACGTCGTCCACCCGCCCGGTGATCCAGTAGTCGCCGTCTTCGTCGCGGCGGCAACTGTCGCCCGTGAAGTACATGCCCGGATAGTCCTTGAAGCAGCTCTGGATGTAGCGCTGTTCATCGCCGTACACCGAACGTGCCTGGCCAGGCCAGGAATCGCGGATGAAAAGATTGCCTTCGCCGGGGCCGTTGATGATGGCGCCGGTCTTCACATCGACAAGCTCGGGGCGGATACCGAAGAAGGGCGTGCTGGCCGCGCCCGGCTTGCTGGCGCGGGCGCCGGGCAGAGGCGAAATCAGGATGCCGCCCGTTTCGGTTTGCCACCAGGTGTCCACGATGGGGCAGCGGCCCGCGCCCACGATGTCGTGATACCAGCGCCAGGCTTCGGGGTTGATGGGTTCGCCCACCGACCCCAGCAGTCGCAAGGACTCGCGCGACGTGCGCAGCACGGGCTCGGACCCTTCGCGCATCAGCGCGCGGATGGCGGTGGGGGCCGTGTAGAAGATGGTGACGGCGTGTTTGTCGATGACCTGCCAGAAGCGCGAGGCGTCCGGATAGCTGGGCACGCCTTCAAACATGAGGGTGGTGGCGCCGTTGGCCAGCGGGCCATAGACCAGGTAGCTGTGGCCGGTGATCCAGCCCACGTCGGCCGTGCACCAGAAGACGTCGCCGTCGCGGATGTCAAACAGCGTGGCGTGGGTGTAGGCGGCATAGACGAGGTAGCCGCCCGTGGTGTGCAGCATGCCCTTGGGCTTGCCGGTGCTGCCCGAGGTGTAAAGAATGAACAGCGGGTCTTCGGCGTTCATGCGTTCAGGCGGGCAGTCGTCCGGCTCGCGTTCCATCAGGCGGTCCAGCCAGTAGTCGCGTTCGGGCGTCATGTTGACGGATTCACCGGTGTGCGGCACGACCAGCACGGTGCGCACGACTTCCATGCCCGGCATGTCCAGCGCGGCGTCCACGTTGGCCTTCAGCGCAACGCTTCGGCCCGCGCGGCGGCCGCCGTCGGCGGTGATGATGGCGCAAGCGCCGCAGTTGCGCACGCGGTCGGCAATGGATGCCGGCGCGAACCCGCCGAACACCACGTTATGCACCGCGCCAATACGTGCGCATGCCAACAGCGCCACCACGGTGTCGGCAATCATCGGCATATAGATGGTGACGCGGTCGCCGCGCCCGATGCCTAGGCGGCGCAACGCGTTGCCCATCTTGCAGACCTTGGTGTGCAGTTCGCGGTAGGTCAGGCGTTGCGAGGGCATGCCGGGGTCGTCGGATTCCCAGATCAGCGCGGTCTTGTCGCCGCGTGTTGCCAGGTGTCGATCCAGGCAATTGACGCTGACGTTCAGTTCGCCATCGGCATACCAGCGAATATGAAAGTCGTCGGGCGACAGATTGACGTCGCGGATCTGGGTGGGTTCGCGATACCACTGCAGGCGCTTGGCCGCATCCGCCCAGAACGCATCGGGGTCCTGCAGCGAGGCCGCGTACGCGGCTTCGTACTGGTCGTGCGTGACCGTGTGCGGTCCGGCAAAACCTTGGGGGACGGGATAGCGATCGCGTATGGGTTCCATGATGGCTCCTGAGCGGGGTGAATAGGGGGGGGGTTAATGAGCGACGGCGGTGGTGGCGCCGATGCCCGTCTGGCTGCGGACGGTCAAGGCGTCGAAGGCCTCGGCTTCCTGCTGCGCCCGGGGGCTGTTGTCCAGCGTGGAGAACAGCCAGATCGAAAAGAACGCCAGCGGGATGGACAGAATGCCGGGGTTGGGGAACGGCGTGATGGGCGTGGCAAAGCCGAATACATCGACCCATACCGTGTCGCTCAGCACCACCCAGATCGTGGCCGAGGCCAGCCCGAGAAAGCCGCCGATGGTGGCGCCCCGCGTGGTGCAACCGCGCCAGGAAATCGACAGCACCAGCACCGGGAAGTTGGCGCTGGCCGCAATCGCGAACGCCAGGCCCACCATGAACGCCACGTTCTGGTTTTCAAACACGATGCCCAGCAAGATGGCCATGACGCCCAGCGCAATGGTGGACAGCCGAGAGATACGCATCTGCTGGGCTTCGGTGGCGCGGCCCCGCGCGATGACGTTGGCGTAGAGGTCATGCGAAATAGCCGCCGCGCCCGCCAGCGCCAGGCCCGCCACCACCGCGACGATGGTGGCGAAGGTAACGGCCGCCAAAAAGCCCAGCAGCAGGTTGCCGCCCACCGCGTTGGCCAGGTGCACGGCCACCATGTTGGTGCCGCCGATCAGGCTTTTCAGCATGTCGAACTGGCCATCCGCGCCCGTCACGTAATACTCGGGGTGGCGCACCAGCAGCGCCACCGCGCCAAAGCCGATGATGAAGGTCAGCAGGTAGAAGTAGCCGATGAATGAGCTGGCGTAGATGACCGACTTGCGCGCTTCCTTGGCGTTGGACACGGTGAAGAATCGCATCAGGATGTGCGGCAGCCCGGCGGTGCCGAAGGCCAGCGCAATGCCCAGCGACAAGGCGTTCAATGGGTTGCTGCTGACCTGCGCACCCGGCGCCAGCAGTTCCCTGCCGGACGGGTGCACGCGCGTCGCTTCCGCCAGCAGGGCGTCGGGGCTGTAGTTGAACGCGGCCATCACCAGCACCGTCATCAGCGTGGCGCCCAGCAGCATCAGCACCGCCTTGATGATCTGCACCCACGTGGTGGCGGTCATGCCGCCGAAGGCCACGTAGATCATCATCAGCGACCCGACGATCACCACGGCGACGTTGTAGTCCAGCCCGAACAGCAACACGATGAGCTTGCCCGCGCCCACCATCTGCGCAATCAGGTACAGCGCAATGATCAGCAAGGACGCGCTGGCCGCCAGCACGCGCATCGGCGTCTGCGACAGCCGGAACGAGGTGACGTCGGCGAAGTTGTAGCGGCCCAGGTTGCGCAGCCGTTCGGCGATCAGGAACATGACCACGGGCCAGCCGAACAGAAAGCCGATGGCGTAGATCATGCCGTCGAACCCGCTGACGTAGACCATGCCCGCAATGCCCAGGAAAGACGCGGCCGACAGGTAGTCGCCCGCGATGGCCAGGCCGTTCTGAAAGCCCGACAGCCCGCCGCCCGCGGTGTAGAAGTCGGACGTGGTGCGGGTGCGCTTGGCGGCCCAGTAGGTGATGCCCATGGTGCCGGCGATGAACGCCAGGAACATCACGATGGCGGACATGCTGGCTTGTCCGCCGGTGGCGGCGCGCGCCGCGCCCGCCAGCGTGCAGCCCAGGATGAAGATCAATGCGGCGCCCAGTTTCTTGTTTTTCATGACACGTCCTTGATGATGGCGGCCAGCAGCGGGTCGAACACGGAATTGGAGATATGCACGTAGGCGGAAATCAGCACCACGGCGCTGCACACGACCAGCGTGCCCGTCAGCACGCCGATGCTCATCGTCATGCCGGGTACCGGGCTGCCGAAGAACACGGGGTCAAAGGCCAGCGTCAGAATGAAACCGGCGTAGATCACGCCCGTGATGGCAAAGAACAACAAACTGGCGCGGCTGCGGCGGCGCAGCAGTTCCTGATATTTGGGATGCCGCATGACGGCGGCGACCCTGCTTTCGGGTTCGGATGCTTGGGGGGAGGGGGGCCCGTGGGGGGAGGGCACGTGGGGTGAAGGCACGTGTTTGGGGGTGGGCACGATAGGGCTCCTTGTTGATATTGCCGGGCGCCGTCAGCGCATCCGGATGGGCCCGTTTGGGGATGCCTCGCGGGCCTCTGCCCAATATAGAGACGCATCACGTGCTAGAACACACGACCTTGGTCGTAGGGGGTAGGCCCTAGTGACAGGGCGCGCAAAGCGCGATTCGGCAGCAGGGCTATTACCGTTGCGCGGGCGGCGACTTGTATATGATGTCGGCCGGGTCCCGAGGAGGGGACGCAAACCCAAACAACAACCAGACACGGGTTTCATGTCTAGCCAAACCGATACGATTTCCACGCGCACCCTCATCCTGGGCACCTTGGTGGTGCTGCTTGCCATGGGCGTGCGCGCCACTTTTGGCCTCTTCATGCAGCCGATGGGCCTGGCCCACGGCTGGGGGCGCGACGTGTTCTCAATGGCGTTCGCGCTGCAGAACCTGGTCTGGGGCGTAGCCTGTATCTTCATGGGCATCCTGGCCGACCGCTACGGCTCCGGTCGCACGATCGCGCTGGGCGCGGTGCTCTACATGCTGGGTATGATCGGCACCCGCTTCGCCACCGACGAAACCACGCTGTACCTGACGGCGGGCGTCCTGGTCGGGCTGGGCCAGGCGGGCACCACATTTCCGGTGATCCTGCCGGTGGTGGCGCGCGCGGTGCCGCCCGCCTACCGCAGCACGGCCATGGGCATCGCCAGCGCGGGCGGCTCATTGGGCCAGTTCGCGGTGGTGCCGACCGGGCAGGCGCTGATCACCGGCATGGACTGGCCGGGCGCCTTGTGGGTGTTGTCGCTGTTCGTGGCTTGCGCCGCGCCGCTGGCTTACTTCCTGCGCGGCCGCCCGCAAGCGCAGTCGGGGCCGCAGCAATCGCTGGCCGCCGCCGTGCGCCAGGCGGTGCGCCACCCGTCGTTCCACTTCCTGTTCCTGAGCTACTTCGTCTGTGGCTTTCACACGGCCTTCATCACGCTGCACCTGCCCGCCTACGTGACCGACGGCGGCTTGACGGCCGGGCAGGGCGCGACCGCGGTGGCGCTGATCGGCCTGTTCAATGTGGTGGGCTCGTTCTATGCCGGCAAGCTGGGCGGCAAATACAGCAAGAAGCGCCTGTTGGCCCTGGTGTATTTCATGCGCGCCTTCGGCATCGTGCTGCTGTTGGCGGTGCCGCTGTCGGCTTGGGTGCTGTATGTGTTCGCGGCGTGGATGGGTTTGTTCTGGCTGGGCACCGTGCCGCTCACGCAAGGGCTGATCGGGCAGATCTACGGCCTGCGCTATGCCGCCACGCTGTCGGGCATCGTCTTCTTGGGGCACCAGTTGGGCAGCTTCATCGGCGTCTGGCTGGGCGGGTATGCTTACGCCAAGACCGGCAATTACGATATGGTCTGGTGGCTGGGCTTGGCGCTTGCCATCATTGCCGCGCTGCTGTGCCTGCCGGTGCGCGAGCAACCGGTGAATGTCGCCGAACCCCGACCCGTGGCAACTTGATCGCCGCGACCCGACTGCAACCCGACCGACTGCAACCCGACCGTCCGCCACCCGCCTGCCGCCTGCCTGCCATTTGGAACCCCTGACCATGCCGCACGCCAACACCCCCGCCGTCCGCCGCCATCGAGGCTGGCGCGCCGTGGGCGGTTTGGCGCTGGCGGCAGTGCTGGGCTTGGCATTCTGGGGCTACACCACGCCCGACATGCAGCTGCATTGGGAAAACCTGGCCGCCCTGTGCGGCTTCTAGCCGCTTCTTTTTCGGATGCCCATGCAGGACGCGCCGCTTTCCCCTTCTTTGCTTTCCCCATCCTTGCTGTCCCTGGCGGACATCGGCGCCCTGGCCGCCGCCGACACGCTGGTGCTGACGGTGAACAACCGCCTGTCGCGCCGGCTGACGCTGGAACTGGCCGGCCTGCTGCGCCAGGAACGCCAGGTCAGCGAGCTGCCGCGCATCTTGCCCTTGTCCGCCTGGCTTGCCGAGTCCGCCAACGAACTGGCGTTTGAAGCCGACGACGACGTGCCCGCCTACCGGCTGGACAGCTTCGCCACGCAATTGGTCTGGACCGAAGCCATCCGCGCCGAAGAGGCCGAGCGCGTGCTGCTGGACGCCAGCCAGGCGGCCAAGCTGTCCATGGACGCCGACCTGCTGATGGACGAATGGGATTTGCACGTGCCCTCGGGCGCCGACACCGATGAATACCGCGGCTTTGCCAAGTGGCGCGTGCGCTACCGGCAGACGCTGGCGGGTATCGACGCCGAGGACGCCAACCAAGGCTATGCCCGCGTGCTGCGCGCCTTGGAAGAAGGCCGCTTACCTATCCCCGGGCAATTGGTGCTGGCCGGGTTTACCGACGTATCGCCACGTTTTCGCCGTCTGCTGCGCGCCTTTGAAGACCAGGGCTGCCGGGTTGCGCAATGGCGCGACGAGCAGCGCGTTGAAACCGTGGCCCGCCGTTTCGAAGCCGCTGACCAGGGTGCGGAATGGCGCGCGGCGGCGGCGTGGGCCGCCAGCCAGTTGCGGGCGCATCCGCAGGGGCGCTTTGCCATCGTGTCGCCGCAGTTGGAAGCCGAATCCCCGTTTGCGCGCCGTGTCTTGAGCCAGGCTTTGGCCGGCCGCGACGGCGCGCCGGCCCATGCCTTCAACGTGGCCGTGGGCCGGCCGCTGAATGACTGGCCGATGGCGCGCGCCGCGCTGGCGTGGCTGCGTGCATTGGCCGAATGCGCGGGCGGCAAGGGCTGCGGCGTGGACGTGCTGGGCGCGGCGCTGCTGGCCGGGCATTGCGCGGGCGACGTGCGCGACCGCGCGCGCCTGGCCGCTATCGATGCGCGTTGGCGCCGTCAGGCGGTGCAGCGCGTCAGCCCGAATGATTGGAAGAAGCTGCTGGCCGACACGCCCGCTTTGGCGCAGGCCTGGAACCAGGCGCTGGACATCTGGACCCAGGGCGGCCGCCAGGCCACGTGCGACGTCTGGATGCTGCGTATGAAAGCGGCGTTGACGGCGCTGGGCTTTCCGGGCGAAGGCGCGCTGGACAGCGTGGCCTATCAGGTCATGGGCGCATTGGGCGATGCCCTGGGCAGCTTTTCAGCGCTGGCGCCGGCGGCCGGCCGGCTGGGCGGCGTGGCGGCGGTCAACCTGCTGCAAAGCGTGGCGCGGTCGGCGTCGTTCCAGCCGCAGCGCGATCCCACCGCGCGGCTGGACGTGCTGGGCCTGCTGGAAGCCGAAGGCGGCTACTGGGACGGCGTGTGGATGCTGGGGCTGACCGACGACGTGCTGCCCGCGTCGCCCAAGCCCAACCCCCTCTTGCCCTTGGCCGTGCTGCGCCAGGCCAAGGCCCCGCGCGCCACGCCGGAACGCGAACGCGAATGGGCCGAAGGCATGTATGCCGCGCTGTGCCGCTGCGCGCCCGACATCATCGTCAGCCATGCCCATATGGATGGCGAACGCGAGCTGCGGCCCTCGCCGCTGATTGCTGGCGCCGCCTTGACCGATTGGACGCCGCCGCTGGTCGAAGCCACGGCGGCGCTGCCGCAGGAATCGCTGGACGACAGGCAGGGCCCGCCCTTGGCGGCGGGCAACCGTGGTGGCGGCGGGCTGGACGTGCTGGACACGCAGGCGCGCAATCCGCTTTGGGCGTTCGTGCGGCACCGCCTGGGTGGGCGCGAGCTTGCGCCCTATGCCGATAGCGCCACCGTGAACGTGCGCGGCCAGTTCCTGCACAAGGCGCTGGAACTGGTGTGGGGCATGATGCCCGACCAGGACGCGCTGCACGACGTCATCGCCACCCAGCGGCTGGCTGCCTTGCTGGAACAAGCCGTGGCCCAGGCTGCTGACGAAGAACTCAAGGACTATGCGCCCGCGTTGAAGACGCTGGAATGCCAGCGTGCGCAGACCGTGCTGGCGTCGTGGCTCCACATGGAGGCGCAGCGCCTGCCGTTCGCGGTGGCCCAGGTCGAAAAGAGCCACCAGTGGCAGCGCGGCGCGTTGACCTTGAAGCTGCGGCTGGACCGCATCGATAGCCTGGCCGATGGCCGCAACGTCATCGTCGACTACAAGACCGGCGTGGCCGCCGCCAAGCCCGAACCCGATTGGTCGCGCAGCCGTCCCGTGAACGTGCAGTTGCCGTTCTATGCGTCGGTGCTGGCGGATGCCGCGGGCGGCGAGGTGGCGGGCCTGGTGCTGGCGCAGATCCACGCGCGCCAGGTGGCCGCGCAGGGCCTGGCCGACGAAGACCTGGGCGTGCCCGGCGTGACGCTGGCCAGCGACAGCAAGTTTTTCGACGGCCTGACCTGGTCGGAAATCCGGCAGCGGTGGCGTGTGGCCATCGAGGCGCTGGCCGATGAATACGTGGCGGGCGTGGCCAGCAATGTGGCCTACCGCCGCGACGACCTGAAATACTGCGATGCATTGCCGTTCCTGCGTCTGCATCTTGACGACGAGGACGCCTGAGCCATGGCCGACACAGAACGCCTGCCACAGGACCACGCCGCGCGCACCGACGCGCTGGACCCCACCCGCTCGTTCCTGGTGCAAGCCCCGGCCGGCTCCGGCAAGACCGAGCTGTTGACCGACCGCATCCTGGCCTTGCTGGCCACGGTGAACCGGCCCGAGGAAATCGTCGCCATCACGTTCACGCGCAAGGCCGCGTCCGAGATGCACGCGCGCGTGCTCAGCAAGCTGCGGCGCGGGCTGGACGGGCCGCCCGAGGCCATGCACGAACGCCGCAGTTGGGAGCTGGCGCGCGCCGCGCTGGCCCGCAACGCCGAGCAGGGCTGGCATCTGCTGGACCACCCGGCGCGTCTGGCAATCCGCACCATCGACTCGTTCTGCGCGGGGCTGGTGCGCAGCATGCCGTGGCTGTCCGAACTGGGCGGCATGCCCGACATCACCGACGACGCGCGCGCCCATTACGAAGCGGCGGCGCGCGCCACGCTGGACCTGGCCGACGACTACGACGCCGTGCGCATCCTGTTGCAGCATCTGGACGTGGACGTGCAGGCGGCCAAGGACGCCATCGCCGACATGCTGGGCCAGCGCGACCAATGGCTGCCGCTGCTGCGTCACGGTTCCGACCGCGCCGGCATGCAGGCCATGCTGGCCGAAGCCATCGGCGAAGACCTGGACGCGCTTTGCGAAGCCATGCCTTATGGCTGGGCCGACGCGCTGTGCGGCCCGGCCCGCTTGGCCGCGGCCCACCTGCAAGACGGCGAAGACGACAACAAGCTGCTGGCGCTGTTGGACTGGACGCAAGAGCTGCCGCCTGATGCCGAGGTGCTGGACCAGTGGCGCGCCGTGGCCCATCTGCTGCTGACGGGCACCGGCAGCCTGCGCAAGACCGTCAACAAAAATCTGGGCTTTCCGGCCAAGTGCGCGCACAAGGAACCCTTTGTGGCGTGGCTGGAAGCCGCGGACGACAAGGCCGCCTGGGTGCGCCGGCTGAACGCCGTGCGCGACATTCCCAACCCGCATTTCACGGACGCGCAATGGGAAGTGCTGGGCGCGCAGTTGATGACCCTGGCGCTGGCCGTGGCGCAACTGCGCTTGCGCTTCGCCGACCAGGGCGAGGTGGACTTCATCGAAATCGCGCAACGCGCGGCCGCCGCGCTGGGCAGCGCCGACGATCCCGGTGAACTGCTGCTGAAACTGGACGCATCAATCCGCCACCTGCTGATCGACGAATTCCAGGACACCAGCCAGACGCAGCTTGACCTGTTGCGCACGCTGACGTCGGGCTGGCAGGCGGGCGATGGCCGCAGCTTGTTCCTGGTGGGCGACCCCATGCAATCCATCTACCGTTTCCGCAAGGCGGAAGTGGGCCTGTTCCTGGAAGTCGCCGATATGGGCGTGGGCGAATTGACGCCCGACTTCCTGAACCTGACCGACAATTTCCGCTCGCAGGCGGGCATCGTGGAATGGGTCAACCAATCGTTCGCGGGCCTGCTGCCCAAGCGCAGCGACGCCGCCGCGGGCGCCATTGCCTACAGCCCGTCCACGGCATTCCACGAGGCGCTGCCAGACCCGGCGGTGTGCTTTCACCCGGCCTGGTCGCGGGCGGGGGGAACACCGGCCGAAGAGCAAGCCGAGGAAATCGCGCTGGGCCTGGTGCGCCAGGCGCTGATCGACCACAAGGGCGCCAAGCATCCGGTGGCGGTGCTGGTGCGCGCGCGCAGCCACCTGGGCAACCTGACGCGCCGGCTGGCGCAGGAAGGCATCCGCTGCCGCGCCGTGGACCTGGTGCCGTTGGCCCTGCGCCCGGTGGTGGCCGACCTGGTGCAGTTGGTGCGGGCGCTGTCGCATCCGGGCGACCGGCTGGCTTGGCTGTCGGTGCTGCGCGCGCCGTACTGCGGCTTGACGCTGACGTCCCTGCAGCGCCTGTTTGGCGACGACCACATCACGCCCGTTCCCGTGCTGCTGGAACGCGCGCTGCGCATTGCGCCGCCGACGGCGCCGCTGCCCCAGGCCGCGCGCAGTGAACCGCAGGGTTCCTTGTTCGACGCGTTTCCGGCAGCGTCCGAAGCAAGCGAAGCGCTGGAAACGCCCGCCGCGCAAGCGGTGTTGAGCGCCGATGAATTCGAACGCCTGCGCCAGGTGGCCGCCATTTTGCTGGACAAGCGCAATGCCTCGGGCGCGATGCCGTTCGCGGCCTGGGTGGAGTCCTTGTGGCGGCGCCTGGGCGGCCCGGCGCTGTACTCCGGCCTGTCGGTATCGAATGACGCTGAAAGCCTGTTCCAACTGTTGGAGCGGCTGGCGCCGCACGGCGGCATCGATCCGGCCGCCTTGGACGCCGGTATCTCACGCCTGTTCGCCGCACCCGATGCGGCGGACGAGGACGACGGCGCGGTCGAAATCATGACCATGCACAAGTCCAAGGGCCTGCAGTTTGAAACGGTCATCCTGTACGGCCTGCACCGCGCGCCTCGGGGTGATCAGGCGCCGCTGGTGCGTTTTGAACAAAGCAGCGGCCGCGTGCTGTTTGGCCCGGTCAAGCCGCGCGCCGAGGTCGAGGCCGACCCGATATCGCGCTACCTGGGCGCCCGCGAGGCCCGCCGCGCGTCGTACGAGATTGATCGTCTGCTGTACGTGGCGGCGACACGGGCGCGCAAACGCCTGCACCTGGTGGGCCATGTCGCGGTCGACGAGGCCACCGGCCAAGCCAAGACGCCGCCGTCCGCGAGTTTGCTGGGCCGCTTGTGGCCGTGCCTGGTTCCGCCCGTGCCACCCACGCAGGAAAGCGAGGCCGAGCCCGACGCGGTCGACACCCCGGAATGGCAAGGCGAGCCGCTGCGCCGCGTGGCCGGCGACGGCCTTGCGCAGTTGGCGCGGCTGTCCAGCGTGGTCATCAGCCCCGGCTTCGGCGCAGCCGAACGGGGCGCGTGGGGCGACGGCAGCGAACACCCCGCCTGGCAGCTTGAAGCCGGCTACGACGCCGCCATCGGCACGCTGGCGCACGCCTGGCTTGCCCGCATCGGCCAAGATGGCATCCACGCCTGGCCGGCCAACGCCCTGGCCGACCGCCTTCCCGCCATGCGCCGCCAACTGACCCGCGCAGGCATCCCCGCCAGCCAGGCCGACGCCGCCGCCGAGGCCGTCCTGGAAACGCTGCAAGCCACGCTAGCCGACGATCGCGGCCTGTGGCTGCTATCCCAATCCGGCGCCCGCCGCGAATGGCCGCTGATCGACGCGGCCGGCAAGGTATCGGTGATTGACCTGGCGCTAAGCACCGAAGACGGCTGGCTGATCGTCGACTACAAAACCGGCCGCCCCCATCCCGGCGAACCCCCAGCGGCGTTCGCGGCACGGATGCGTCAAAGACACGGCGATCAGTTGCTGCGGTATTGCACGCAAGTCACATCGCTGGACGGCCGCAAGGCCAAAGCCGCGCTGTACTTTCCCAGGGCGAAGGCGTGGATTGATTTGCAGGGGTGAGGGAGGCGGGGGGGAGGGTGGGGGGATGTATGTGGCAGATGGGTTACGCGCGTAGACGACCTGTTTTCTTCTGACGGCCAACCCGCGCTTCACCCATCCTACGAGCATGGGCTTCACCCATCCTACGAGCAAGTGAGCCGCCAAATATCCGGCAAATCAAACGTCGGAAAAAGTCAGGCAAATCAAACGTCGGAAAAAGTCAGGCAAATCAAACGTCGGAAAAAGTCAGGCAAATCAAACGTCGGAAAAAGTCAGGCAAATCAAACGTCGGAAAAAGTCAGGCAAATCAAACGTCGGAAAAAGTCAGGCAAATCAAACGTCGGAAAAAGTCACGCAAATCAAACGTCGGAAAAAGTCAGGCAAAGCGAAGCGAGCCGAGAAGAAGCAAGGCAAAGCGAAGCGAGCCAAAAATGGCAAGCGAAGCAACGCCATCACCCCCTCCCCCTCGGGGGGAGGGCCGGGGAGGGGGCAACATACCGCCCCACAGGGGCCCGCCAACCGGAAGGCTGCAAGCAAGCGAAGCGCAGCTCTGCTAGAATTCCGGTTGGCGGGCCCCTCCGCATGGTTCGACGGTGAACCTGGTCAGGTCGGGAACGAAGCAGCCATAGTCGTTTAGGGTCAGTGCCGGAGTAAGGCTCGCCAACCGGATTCTTCAAAGCAAAGGGTCATGATTTCAGTTCATGGCCCTTCGCTTTCAAGGGGGACGGGGTTATTTTCCAGGGATTCGTTCCACGGGAATAAGCCCGTCCCCTTTGCATTTCAGCCAGCACGCGAAACAGGCTCTACAATCCAGCCATGACTTATCTGGTACTGGCCCGCAAGTGGCGGCCGAGATCGTTCGATACCCTCGTGGGACAGGATCACGTGGTCCGCGCGCTGACTCATGCGCTCGACACCCAACGCCTGCACCATGCCTGGTTGTTTACCGGCACGCGGGGCGTGGGCAAGACCACGTTGTCCCGCATTCTGGCCAAGTCGCTCAACTGTGAAACCGGCATCACGTCCAAGCCTTGCGGCGTCTGCCGCGCTTGTACGGAAATCGACGCCGGGCGCTTTGTTGACTACCTGGAGCTGGATGCGGCCTCGAACCGCGGCGTCGAGGAAATGACGCAGTTGCTCGAACAGGCGGTGTACTCGCCGGGCGCGGGGCGCTTCAAGGTCTACATGATCGACGAAGTGCACATGCTGACCGGCCACGCCTTCAACGCCATGTTGAAGACGCTGGAAGAGCCGCCCCCCCACGTCAAATTCATCCTGGCCACCACCGATCCGCAAAAGATCCCGGTGACGGTGCTGTCGCGCTGCCTGCAGTTCAATTTGAAGCAGATGCCGGCCGACTCCATCGTCGGGCACCTGCAAGCGGTGCTGGGCCACGAAGAAGTCGCCTTCGAAATGCCGGCCTTGCGCCTGATCGGCCAGGCCGCGCAGGGTTCGATGCGCGATGCGCTGTCGCTCACCGACCAAGCCATTGCCTATAGCGCCGGCAACATGACCGAGGACGCCGTGCGCGGCATGCTCGGCACCATCGACCAGCGCCATCTGGTGCGTCTGCTTGACGCCTTGTCGGCGGGCGACGCCAAGAGCGTGTTGGCCGTGGCGGATGAGCTGGCCATACGCGGCTTGTCGTACGCGGGGGCGCTGGCCGACCTGGCCGTGCTGCTGTCGCGCGTTGCGATCGAACAGCGCGTCACGGGCGTCACGCCTGCCGAAGACCCGCTGGCCGCCGACATCGCGCGGCTGGCGCTGAGCCTGCATCCCGACGCCGTCCAGTTGTTCTATTCAGTGGCAGTGCATAGCCGCAGCGAACTGACGTTGGCGCCGGACGAATACGCGGGCTTCATCATGGCCTGCCTGCGCATGCTGGCGCTCAATGGCGAAGCCGGGCCGCAGACTGCATTGGAAGCGCCTGTCACTCCGGCCCGCCAGACGGCGGAACCGGCCTCGGCTTCCGCGCCGGAAGCGGTTGTTGCGGCTGCCGAGGTTGCACCTGCCGCTTCGCCCGCCGCCGCAGCCGTCGCTGCGTCCACGCCGGCCGCAGTGACCGAACCTGCGCCGCAGGCAACGGTCGCGTCCACCGCGCCGGTTGCCGAACCTGCCCAGGCGGCTCCCGCACCCGCCGCGCCGACGCCACAAGTTACGGCCCAAGCCGCACCGCAAGCCGCACCGCAAGCCGCGCCCCAAGCCGCACCGCAACCGGCACCGCAAGCCGCACCCCAGCCCGCGCCGCAATCGGCCACTGCCGCAACGGCAGCGACGCCCGCGCCAGACAGCGTGCCGCCGTGGGAAGACCTTCCGGCTGGGACGACGACTACCGCGCAAGCGGCGCCACCGCCTGCGCCCGAACCCGCACCAGAGCCCCCGCCCGAATCCACGCTGGCGCCTACGCCGGAACCCACGCCAGAACTGTCCCCCGCCGCGCCTGCCTTTGACGCCGATGCGGCCGCTGCCGTTGCGCCCGCTGCTGCTACAGCATCCGCCGCCGACACCGCCGCCGCCAAGGGCGCAGGTTCCGCCGCGCTCGCTGTCACGCCCGCCGTGGCGGCCGTGCTGGCCACCGCGCCGGCCGAGGCCGACAACGACGGCCCGCCGTCCTGGGTCGACGAAGAAATCCCCTTTGAAGCCGAAGGCGGCTTTGTGCCGGAGGGCGGTTTCACGTCCAACCCGGACGACGATGAATTTGAAACGCTGGCCAGCGCGCCGTCGGTGGCGCCGCCACCCGCTGCCCGCCGTGAAGCCCCCGCGCCGTCGCGCAAGCGCGCCTCTCGCGCTCGCATGTCTGACATGACCCAGGCCGGCTGGCCCGAATTGGCCGCGCGCCTGCCCGTCACGGGCCTGGCGGCGGAACTGGCGCGGCAAAGCGAATGGGCCGGCGTGCAGGGCGATGCCATCGTGCTGCGCGTGGCCGTCAAGACGCTGGCCGAAAGCGAAAGCCGCGTGCGTCTGCAAACCGTCTTGTGCGAACATTTCGGCCAGGGCATCCGGCTGGATGTGCAAGTCGGCATCACCGGCGACGACACCGCGCACGCGGTTGCCAAAGCCGAACGCGCCGCGCGCCAGCAGGCCGCCGAAGATGCGGTGGCCGTCGATCCCTTCGTGCAAGCGTTGTTGGCCGATTTCGGCGGGCAGGTCGTTGCCGGCTCCATCCGCCACGTTGATCCCCCGGCCGCTGCCTGACGCGGCGGCCATCTCTTATTCCCCTCGTTCAAGGAACATCCATCATGATGAAAGGACAACTGGCCGGCCTGATGCGCCAGGCGCAGCAGATGCAGGAAAACATGAAGAAGGCGCAAGACGCGCTGGCCGAGATCCTGGTCGAAGGCGCCTCGGGCGGCGGCCTGGTCAAGGTCACCATGACCTGCCGCCACGACGTCAAGCGCGTCGTGATCGACCCGTCGCTGCTGGGCGACGACAAGGACATGCTGGAAGACCTGGTTGCTGCCGCGTTCAACGACGCGCTGCGCAAGGCCGAAACCACGTCGCAGGAAAAGATGGCGGGCGTCACCGCCGGCATGCCGCTGCCCCCCGGCATGAAGCTGCCGTTCTGATCAAGGCTGCCCTGGGCTGCAATGGATCCCTTACTGCCTGAACCCGAACCGCTGGTGTCCCTGATCGAGGCGCTGCGGCGCCTGCCCGGCGTGGGCGTTCGATCAGCCCGGCGCATGGCCTATCACCTGTTGCAGCATGACCCGCAAGGCGCGGACATGCTGGGGCGGGCGTTGGCCGGCGCGGTGCGGGACTTGAAACATTGCGCCCGTTGCAACAGCTTTTCCGAAGACGAGGTCTGCGGCACCTGCGCCAACCCCAAGCGCGACCCGTCGCTCTTGTGCATCGTGGAAACCCCGGCCGACCAGAACATGATCGAGTCCAGCCACGGCTACCGTGGCCTGTACTACGTGCTGATGGGCCGTGTGGCGCCGCTTGAGGGCATCGGCCCGCGCGAGCTGGATTTCGATCGCGTCATCAAGCGCGCAACCGATGGGGTGGTGCAGGAAGTCATCCTGGCCACCAACTTCACCGCCGAAGGCGAAACCACCGCCCACTTCCTGGGCGAAGCGCTGGGTGAACGCGGCCTGCGCGTTACGCGCCTGGCGCGTGGCGTGCCCGCGGGCAGCGAACTTGAATACGTGGATGCCGGCACCATCGCCTGGGCGCTGATGGAGCGCAAGACCACCTGACCCAAGGCTCGCAACGTTAAAACAGCCACCGGCAACGTACCGGCTCGGCACGAAACGTGAGGAAGACAAACCATGTCAGCGCTGACCGGACTGAAAGTCCTGGAACTCGGCACGCTTATCGCCGGCCCCTTCGCCGCGCGCATCTTCGGCGAATTCGGCGCCGACGTCATCAAGGTGGAAACGCCGCACGGGCCGGATGGCACGGGCGGTGGCGACCCCATCCGCAGTTGGCGCCACCTGCACGAGGGCAATTCGCTCTGGTGGACGGTACAGGCGCGCAACAAGCAATCCATTGCCCTCAATCTGAAAGACCCGCGCGCGCAGGAAATTGCCCGCAAGCTGGCGCTGGACGCCGATGTCGTGGTGGAAAACTACCGGCCCGGCGTGCTGGAAAAGTGGGGCTTGGGCTTTGAGCAACTGCGCGCCATCAACCCTGCGTTGATCATGGTGCGGCTGTCGGGCTACGGCCAGACGGGCCCCATGAAAGACCAGCCTGGTTTTGGCGCCATCGGCGAATCGATGGGTGGTCTGCGCTATGTCTCGGGCCATCCTGACCGCCCCCCGCTGCGGGTCGGCATTTCCATCGGCGACTCCATCGCCGCGCTGCACGGCGTGATCGGCGCCATGATGGCGCTGCGCCACCGCGACGCCACGGGCGGGCGGTGGAACGGCAAGACGGGCGATGCCTGCCAGGCGGGGCAGGGGCAGATGGTGGACGTGGCCTTGTACGAAGCCGTCTTCAACATGATGGAGAGCCTGGTGCCCGAATACGACGTGGCCGGCGTGGTGCGCGAGCGCACCGGCGGCGCGCTGCCGGGCATCGTGCCATCAAACACCTACACCACCCGCGACGGCCAGAACATCGTTATCGCGGGCAATGGCGACGCCATCTTTCACCGCCTGATGCGCGCCATCGGCCGCGACGACCTGGCCGAAGACCCCGACCTGGTGCGCAACGATGGGCGCGCGCGCCGCGTGGAAGAAATCGACGGGGCGATCCAGCAGTGGTGCAACGGGCGCACCATCGACGAGGCGCTGGGCACGCTCAAGGGCGCCGATGTGCCGGTCGGAAAAATCTATAGCGTGGCCGATATGTTCAGCGATCCGCAGTTCCTGGCGCGCCGCATGATCGAACAACATCAGCTTGCCGACGGCAGTCCCGTGAAGCTTCCCGCAGTGGTTCCCAAGCTGTCGGAAACCCCTGGCCAGACGCGCTGGGTAGGCCCGAAATTAGGGGAACATACCGAGGAAGTCCTGAAAGCGCTGGGGTATGATTCAGCGGCTATTGACGAGCTGGCGAAGACCGGCGCTATCGGTAAACCCGACAACTAAGGAGACAACCCAATGTCAGTTACTCGCCGTGACTTGCTCAAGATGGCTGGCGCCGCCGGCGTCATGGGCATGGCCCCCGCCATCGTGCGGGCTCAGAAGCTTGAGAAGACCAAAGTCCAGATCGCCGTGGGCGGCAAGCCCCTGATTTATTACCTTCCGCTGTCCATCGCGGAAGCTCGCGGCTACTTCAAGGATGAAGGGCTGGACGTCAGCATCGCCGACTTCGCGGGCGGCTCCAAGGCCTTGCAAGCCGTGGTGGGTGGCAGCGCCGACATCGTGTCGGGTGCCTTCGAACACACGCTGTCGATGCAGTCCAAGGGCCAGGCTTATCGCGCCTTCGTGCTGCAAGGCCGCGCACCGATGATCGGTGTGGGCGTGTCCAAGAAGAACCTGCCCAACTACAAAGGCGCCGCTGACCTCAAGGGCAAGAAGATCGGCGTGACCGCGCCGGGTTCGTCCACCAACATGGTGGTCAGCTTCTTCCTGGCCAAGCATGGCTTGAAGGCCTCTGACGTTTCCATCATCGGCGTGGGCGCCGGCGCGGGTGCCGTGACGGCGCTGCGCAGCGGCCAGATCGACGCCATCTCCAACACCGACCCCGTGGTGTCGATGTTGCAGATGCCGGGCGACATCGAGATCATTGTCGACACGCGCACCCTCAAGGACACGCAGGACATCTTCGGCGGCAACATGCCGGCCGGTTGCCTGTACGCGCCCCAAGCGTTCATCGACGCCAATCCGAACACCACCCAGGCGCTGGCCAATGCAATGGTGCGCGCCGACAAGTGGATTCAGAAGGCAGGCCCGGATGAAATCGCCAAGGTCGTGCCGGAAACGTATCTGCTGGGCGACCCGGCCATCTACAAGGCCGCCATCGCGAAGAGCCTGGAAGGTCTGTCGCCCGACGGCATGATCCCCGAGGACGGCGCGGCCACCGCGCTCAAGGCGCTGGCCGCGTACCAGGCGGAGTTCAACGCGTCGAAGATTGATCCGTCCAAGGTCTGGACCAACGACTTCGCTCGCCGCGCCAACGAGAAATACGCCAATGGTTGAAGCCGCACTATCGCTGGAAAATATCAGTTGCACCTTTGTTTCGCGCGACGACCGGTCGCAACGCTACACCGCCGTCAGCGATACCAGCCTGGCCATCGCGCCGGGCGAGTTCGTGTCGGTGGTGGGCCCGACCGGCTGCGGTAAGTCCACCTTGCTCAATGTCGGCGCCGGCTTGCTGGCGCCGTCGAGCGGGCAGGTGAAGGTCTTCGGCCAACCCTTGTCCGGCATCAACGAGCGTGCGGGCTACATGTTCCAGGGCGAAGCGCTGTTGCCCTGGCGCAGCGCGCTGGACAACGTGGTGGCCGGCCTGGATTTCGCCGGCGTGCCACGCCCCGAAGCGCTGGAGCGCGGGCGGGAGTGGATGCGCCGGGTGGGGCTGGGCGGCTTCGAAAGCCGCTATCCGCACCAGATGTCGGGTGGCATGCGCAAGCGCGCCATGCTTGCCCAGACGCTGATCCGCGACCCCGACATCATCCTGATGGACGAGCCGTTTTCCGCCCTGGACATCCAGACGCGCCAGTTGATGGAAAACGAAGTCCTGGACTTGTGGATGGCCAAGCGCAAGGCCGTGCTGTTCATCACGCACGACCTGGACGAAGCCATCGCGATGAGCGACCGCGTGATCGTGCTGTCGGCCGGTCCCGGCACGCACCCCATCGGGGAATTCGCCATTGACCTGCCGCGTCCGCGCGACGTGGCCGAGGTACGCGCCCATCCGCGCTTTGTCGAACTGCACTCGGCCATCTGGGCGGTGCTGCGCGAAGAAGTGCTCAAGGGCTATGCCCAACAGAAGCGAGCCTGAGGTATGTCGAAGTCACTGAAATCCGGTTCCGCCAGCTTGCGCTTCTGGCAACTGCTGCTGCTGGTCGTCATCCTGGGCGTCTGGCATTTTGCGTCGCGCGATCCCAAGATTGCGTTCTTCTTCGGCGAGCCCTTGAAGGTCTGGGGCCGTATCTGGGCCTGGTTCGTCACCAATGCGGACATCTACACGCACCTGGGGGTGACGCTGACCGAAACCGTGCTGGCCTTTTTCATCGGCACCATCGCGGGCTTGGGCTTTGGCTTGTGGCTGGGCTTGTCGCCGCGCGCAAGCGCAATCCTCGACCCCTACATCAAGGCCGCCAACTCGATGCCGCGCGTCATTCTGGCGCCTATTTTCGGCATGTGGTTCGGCTTGGGGATCTGGTCGAAGGTGGCGCTGGCGGTCACGCTGGTGTTCTTCATCGTGTTCTTCAACGTCTACCAGGGCGTGCGCGAAGTCAGCCCAACCCTGCTCGACAACGCCCGCATGCTGGGCGCGCGCAAGCGTCAGTTGCTGCGTCACGTCTACCTGCCGTCGGCCACCAGCTGGGTGTTTTCCAGCCTGCATACTTCCGTGGGCCTGGCCTTCGTGGGCGCGGTGGTGGGGGAATACCTGGGCTCGGCAAGCGGCGTGGGCTACTTGATCCTTCAGGCGGAAGGCACGTTCGACGTGAACACCGTGTTCGCGGGCATCGTGGTGCTGACCGCGTTTGCGCTGGTGCTGGACTACATCGTCGGCGTGGGTGAAAAGCGCTTGATGAAGTGGCAGCCCAAATCGGGCGAAACCGAAAAGCTGTAATCAAGCAGCGCGGCCGCGCCGCGAGCCGATCAGGTTCGCAGCGCGTGCCGGCTGTGCAGCCAGGCCGTCAGGCTGTCGAAGGCGTCACGCGCGCCTTGCAAAGCGTGGTCCTCGCGCCCTTGGGCGCCGGCCTCGCTGTCCAGAAACTGTAGAAACGTCTTCCACATCGGCCCTAGCGCCTCGCCATAGCCGCGCAGATAGCGCAGCGGCAGCGCGGGCGTGGCATCGGCCAGTTGCCTGGCCAGAAAGCGTCCACCCAGTTGCGACCCTTCCACCACGTACGCAACCCCCAACGCATAAGCGTCGGCCGCCTCGATACGGGGCGCGTCAGCGCAGTACGACACCGGTGCCGCGTCACCAGCGGCGGCCAGGTCGGCACGGATCCATTCGCTTTTACCGGCGCGCGCGGAGGCTTGCAGGCTGTGGGGCCAGTCCAGTCGCCACAGGCGCTGTTCCAAGGGTTCCAGCCAGCCCAGCAACGCGCGCAGATAATTCAAATACCCGGCGCGGTCCATGTCGCCGCTGGTCAGGGCCAGGCCCTGGTCCAGCGCCTCGTGCCTGTCGCGCGTGCCGTCGCGAAGCCACTGGTGTACGGGCGAAATCATGGCGGTTGCTTATTGCTCTTGGGTGGCAACAGGCAGGTGCAACGACCAGCACTGTGCTTGGCGCTCCAGGCGCCAGCCGGATACCGCCGCCAGCAGTTCCACTTCCTCGGGGGCAAAGGCGGGCTGCTCGGACGGCGCCGTCGACGCCAAGCTGTTCGGAAAAAGCACATGCCAGGCATCGGGCTGCGAACAATCCAGCGTCAACGCGGCGTCCGCCGGCAGGACGGACAGCAGGCTCAGCAGCCAGGCCAGCAGCAGATACCGCGAGGTGAATTGCGGCACCTGGATGTCGGCCGCGTCTTCGGGCCAGGTGATGCTGTGACGCGACAGCAGCAGATGCGAAAACATCAGCTTGCGGCACTCGCGCAGCAGGGCTTCGACGGACGTGGTGGCGTCGCTGTCCAGCAGCCATTGGTCCAGTTCGCGCACGATGGTGACGCTGTCTTCCAGCATGCCGGTCAGGTCGCCCGCCAGGCGATGGCAGCGCTGCTGCAAGGCGTCGGCATCGGCGCCGTCCGGGGTTTGGCGCAGCATCGCGGCGGCCAGCGTTGCGTTGGACAGCGGGCCCACGACTTCGTGGCGCAGCACCGGGAACACCTGGGCCAGCACTTTGAACCGCACACCTTGCGCGGCAAGGGCGTCCAGGGGGTTGGCGATAGACATGGGCGGCCCTAGTGAGTCTGTTGCAAGATGGCCAGCAGCGCGTCGGGGTCGGCGGGCTTTTCGATCCAGCCGTCGAACATGCCGTCCGCGTCACGGCGCTCGTGGCGCGCCAGGCCGCTCAGGGCATAGATGCGCGGCGGTGCGCCGCGCGAGCGCAAGCGGGACGCCAACTCATAGCCGTCCATATCAGGCAGCAGGATGTCAACCAGCACGGCTTCGGGGCTGAAGCCGTCAATCATGTCGAGGGCGGCTTCGCCTGAGGCGGCGCAGCGCGTTTCCACGCCTGAAAGCGCCAGGAACTCGGCAAGCAGCTCCGAGCCCATTTCATTGTCGTCAACCAGCAGGACGCGAACTGCGCGCACTTCGTTCAAAAGGTGTCTCCAAGGTTCAAGGGGCGGGCGTGTCGCGCACGTCGCGCGGCAGCCTCACCGTAAAAATGACCAGGCCGTCCCGGCACGCAACCGAGATCTCGCCGTCATGGCCGCGCACGACCTGTTCGGCGATATACAGGCCCAGCCCCAGGCCGTTGCGGTTGCGCGACTGGCCCAGCGATTCGGGTTTGAAAGGCGAAAAAAGATGCGTCAGCACCTCTTGCGCAATGGGCGCGCCATGGTTGATGACGCGCAATTCTATGTCGTTGCCGCGCTGGTGCGCCTGAACAATGATGGGCTGGCGCGGCGCGCCGTGCTGGCGCGCGTTGCTCATCAGGTTGGTCACAACCTGGGCGATGCGATCGGTGTCGGCCATCAGCATCAAGCCGGGTTCCACATCGGGTTCGATGCGCAAGCCGGGGTAGGCCTGCCGCTTTTCGTCGATCAGCCCGTTGACCAGATCGCTCAGGGCGCACGGCCGCTTTTCGATGCCCAGGCCCATGCCGCCCTGTAAACGCGATAAATCCAGCACCTGTGAAATCAGGCGCTGCATACGGCCGCTGGAATAACGGATGCGTTCGCCCATGCGCGCGCCGGAATCCGTTTTGGACAGCAGCGTGGCGGCCATGGAGATGGACTGCAATGGGTCACGCAGATCATGGCCCAGCATGGCCAGCAGCGCGGTGCGCGCGCGGTCGACGTCGGCAGCCCGGCTCGTGGCGATGTGGGAAAGTTCGTCGCGCAGATTGTCGGCGGCTTCCAGTTCGGCGGGCAGCCACGGGGTGCAGGTATTGCGCACCACTTCGCGCCAGGCCTCAAAAGAGCCGCGCGGCGTCAGGCGCGGGCCCTGGTTGCCGACCGCGTATTGCTTTTCGGGCTTGCCGCCCCACACCAGCGTTTCGATCTGCTCTTTGCGCAGCCAGATCAGCCAGCCGTTGTTCATCGGGTCGAACTTGCAGGCCAGCAGGCCGGCATACGGGACCAGATCGGTTTGCAGATCGGGGTAGTCGCGAGCGATGTTGTCGGTATGCACCAGGCGCTGGCCGCTTTGGTCCAGCGCGCACAGAATGCCCGACAACTCGCCGCGCGGCGCGATGCCGCCAAACACCGTGACGCTGTTGCCCCACAGGCACAGCGCGGCGTCGTTCTCGATCAGTGACGCGGGCGTGTCGGGCCCGCTCGACAAGGCCAGATGCAGGTTTTCGGAGGCGGAGGCGCGTTCGGTCAGCTGGCTGACCAAGACTGCGTTGCGGCGCGCCTGGGCGGCGCGTTCAGCCCCTTCGATATTGGCCAACGCGGCGGACAGCACCTGCGCCAGCGCTTCGCAGGCCAGGCGCGCGGGGTAGGGGATGGGGCGCGGCCCATGGTGATGGCAGGCAATCATGCCCCATAGCCGGTCGCCGATCACGATCGACAGGCTCATCGACGCTTGCACGCCCATGTTGGCCATGTATTCCAGGTGGATCGGCGACACGCTGCGCAACACTGAAAAGCTCATGTCCAGCGGCTTCGCGGCCGCCGCGGGCGCGCCCAGCACGCGCACCGGTGTGTAGCGCGCATCGGCAATCTGGCGTAGCGTGTTCATGGTGTACAGGCGGCGCGCTTGCGCGGGGATATCGCCGGCGGGATAGCGGCGGCCCACCCAGTCTTCCAACGACTCGTGGCGTTCTTCCGTGAAGATTTCGCCGCTGTCGTCGGGATGAAAGCGGTAGGCCATGACGCGGTCGAAACCGGTGGCGCGGCGCACCTCGCGCACGGCGCTCTTGAGCAAGCCGGCGATGTCGCGCTCGCGACGCACGCGCTCGATGCTGCGGTAAATGCGTGCGGGGTCGGCGACGCTCTCGCCGACCTGGACGCGTTGCTCCAGTTCGATAATCGTGAGGCCGTCGCTATTGCGGTGGCCGATCACGTCGTACGTAGCGTCGTTCAACGCAAGCGCGAAGGGGTCGAAAACGGGATCGGACTTGTCCAGCCACACCGTCAGATACTCGGCCAGGCTGGCGGGCAGCGCGCCTGGCAGGCAGCACTCGCCCAAGGTTAGCGACACCCCCAGCACGGCAGGCGCATTTTCGCTGGCAAATTGCAGCACGCCATCCGCGTCGAACGCCAGCAACGCTCCCAACGGCTGGATAGCGCCCGGTATATGTATCGGTTCGCTGTCGCAGTTGGCGAGCGTGACTGGCGTGGGGGATTGGGTTGGCGCATTCATTGTGGGTGGGGTACCTGGGACGCGCAATGAGCTGTCATTATGTCAAATATATTGTTCGAATGTATGCATTTGCAGCCCCTTCAACTCTCTGGAGCGCCCATGGCCCGTCTTCCCTACGCCGATCTGTCTCATCCCGAAGCACGTCCCCTGGTGGACCGCATCGTTGCCGAACGGGGCAGCGTGCTTCATCTGTACCAAATGCTGCTGCATAGCCCCGCTGTGGCCGGAGGCTGGTTGAACTACCTGACGTCCATTCGGCAACTCAGTACCTTGCCCGGCGACGTGCGCGAACTGGTCATCATGCGCGTCGCCGCGCTAAACGGCGCGCCCTACGAAGCCGATCAGCATGCGCCGATCGCGCTTAAAGAAGGTGTGTCGCAAGCCCAGTTGGATGCCCTGGGCGATTGGGAGAACTCAACGCTGTTCGACGAGCGCGAGAAAGCCGTACTGGCCTACACCGACGCCATGACGCGCAACGTCCAGGTGCCGGAACCGGTGTTTCAGGCGGCCCGCGCGGCTATGGGCTCGGAAAAGCTCATCGTCGAACTGACCGCGACGGTCGCGGCCTACAACATGGTGTCGCGGTTTCTGGAAGCGTTGCAGGTGCATTCGCACGACCACCGCTAAGTTCACCGCTAAGTTCACCGCCAAGTTCACCGCCAAACAGGCAGGCCATCAGGCGTGTCAGCAAGTAGCGTGCCCAAAGTTTGGGCACGCTTGTTTTTTAGCTGAAAGCGGTAGGATCAGCGGCGCTGAGCGGCGATCAATGCATCCAGCTTCACCGCGTCGGCGACGAACAGGCGGATGCCTTCGGACAGTTTTTCGCTGGCCATCGCGTCGTCGTTGAGCAGCGTGCGGAAGCTGACTTCGTCCGCGTCGATACGATCAATGGCGGGGCCCGTGTCGTCGGCGCGCAATTGCGCCGGTGCATCGCCTTGCGTGCCGGCCAACTGATTGAGCAAGTCCGGGCTGATGGTCAGCAGATCGCAGCCCGACAGCGCCAGGATCTGGCCCACGTTGCGGAAGCTGGCGCCCATGATTTCGGTAGAAATGTCGTGTTGCTTGTAATACCGGTAGATGCGCGTCACCGACAGCACGCCGGGATCTTGCGGCCCGGCGTTGTCGGCTTCCACCCACGCGGCGCCGGCGCTTTTCTTGTGCCAGTCGTAGATGCGGCCAACAAAAGGCGAAATCAGCTGCACACGCGCGTCGGCGCAGGCGACGGCCTGGGGCAGTGAAAACAGCAGCGTCAGGTTGCAGCGCACGCCTTCGGCTTGCAGGGCGCGGGCGGCCTGGATGCCTTCCCAGGTGGACGCGATCTTGATCAGCACGCGCTCGCGCGGCACGCCGGCGGCTTCGTACAGGGCGATCAGGCCGCGCGCGCGCTCGATGGTGGCGCGGGTGTCGAACGACAGGCGGGCATCCACTTCGGTGGACACGCGGCCCGGCACGATGTTCAGGATGGCGCGGCCAAAGGCCACCAGCAGGCGGTCGACCAGTTCAGGCGCGGACGCACCCGGGTGATCGCGCACGGTTTGTTCCAGCAGGGGGCGGTAGGCATCCTGCTGAACGGCTTTAAGAATAAGGGACGGGTTGGTGGTGGCGTCGGTGGGGCGCAACGCCTTCATGGCTTCGAAATCGCCGGTGTCGGCGACAACGGTGGTGTGGTTGCGCAAGGCGTCAAGTTGGCTGGGCATGGACAAGGTGCGGCTCACAACGGCAAGGGTTGAAGATTCCCTAGCGTATCACTGCCTTTGGTGTCTCGCCGTCGCCCACAAGCCGGAGGTCGCGCAGGGGCCAATCAGCGATTCCGGCCTTATTTGGCGCGGTTCGCCGGGGAATTTGCCCGGTCAAGGTATAATCCGAAGGTTTGATTATCGATTCTAAAACCGGGGTTTACTGTGCTGCCGCAACTTTTTCCCGAGGGGATCAACCGCTTCCCTCCTGCAATTCTGGCTCTGGCGGACGGTACCATTTTTCGAGGCGTGTCGATCGGTGCGCCTGGGGCTACCGTTGCCGAAGTGGTGTTCAACACCGCGATGACCGGGTACCAGGAAATTCTCACCGATCCCAGCTATAGCGGTCAGATCGTTACGCTGACCTATCCGCACATTGGCAACACCGGCGTCAACGCCGAAGACGTGGAAGCCAATCGCGTCTATGCCGCCGGACTCGTGGTCCGCGACTGTCCCGCCCGCGTGTCGAACTTCCGTTCCACGCAATCCCTGCCCGACTATCTGGCCGCGCAGGGCATCGTTGCCATCTCCGGCATCGACACCCGCAAGCTCACGCGCATCCTGCGTGAAAAAGGCGCCCAGGGCGCCTGCATCTTCGTCGGCACCGACGCCGAACGCGCCGTTGAAATGGCGCAGGGCTTTGCCGGCATGGCCGGCCAGGACCTGGCCAAGGTCGTGTCGCAGAAAGCCAGCACCGAATGGACCGAAGGCACCTGGCAATTGGGCGAAGGCTTCTCCAAGCCCGACCAATCCAAGTTCCACGTCGTCGCTTACGACTTCGGCATCAAGACGAACATCCTGCGCCTGTTGGCTGATCGCGGTTGCCGCCTGACCGTGGTGCCGGCGCAAACCAGCGCCGAAGACGTCCTGAAGCTCAATCCCGACGGCGTGTTCCTGTCCAACGGCCCCGGCGACCCCGAGCCCTGCGACTACGCCATCGACGCCACGCGCACGTTCCTGGACAAGAAGCTGCCGGTCTTCGGCATCTGCCTGGGCCATCAGATCATGGGCCTGGCCGTGGGCGGCAAGACGCTCAAGATGAAGACGGGCCATCACGGCGCGAACCACCCCGTGCAAGACTTGCAGTCCAAGCGCGTGTTCATCACCAGCCAGAACCACGGCTTCGCGGTCGATGCGGCCAGCCTGCCGGCCAATGCGCGCGTCACGCACGTGTCGCTGTTTGACGGCACGCTGCAGGGCTTCGAGCTCACCGACCGCCCGGCCTTCTGCTTCCAGGGTCACCCCGAAGCCAGCCCGGGTCCGCACGACATCCTTGAACTGTTCGACAAGTTCATCGCCCTGATGTCCGGCCAAAAGTAAAGATTGCATCATGCCCAAGCGTACAGACCTAAAAAGCATACTCATCATCGGCGCCGGCCCCATCATCATCGGGCAGGCCTGCGAATTCGACTATTCCGGCGCACAGGCGTGCAAGGCGCTCAAGGCCGAGGGTTACCGCACCATCCTGGTGAACAGCAACCCCGCCACGATCATGACGGACCCGGAAACGGCCGACGTCACCTACATCGAGCCCATCACCTGGCAAGCGGTTGAAAAGATCATCGAGCGTGAAAAGCCCGATGCGCTGCTGCCCACCATGGGCGGCCAGACCGCGCTGAATTGCGCACTGGACCTGGCCCATCACGGCGTGCTGAAAAAGCACAACGTGGAACTGATCGGCGCCAACGAGCACGCCATCGAAAAGGCCGAAGACCGCCAGAAGTTCAAGCAGGCCATGACCGACATCGGCCTGGAATCGGCCAAGTCGGGCGTCGCCCACAGCATGGACGAAGCCTGGGAAGTGCAGCGCCGCATCGCTTCCGAAGTGGGCACCTCGGGTTTCCCGGCCGTCATTCGCCCCAGCTTCACCATGGGTGGCTCGGGCGGTGGTATCGCCTACAACGCCGAAGAATTCGAAACCATCTGCCGCCGCGGCCTGGAAGCCTCGCCGACCAGCGAACTGCTGATCGAAGAATCCTTGCTGGGCTGGAAGGAATTCGAGATGGAAGTGGTCCGCGACAAGGCGGACAACTGCATCATCGTCTGCTCAATCGAAAACCTGGACCCGATGGGCGTGCACACCGGTGACTCGATCACCGTGGCGCCGGCCCAGACGCTGACCGACAAGGAATACCAGATCATGCGTAACGCATCGATCGCGGTGTTGCGCGAGATCGGCGTGGATACGGGTGGTTCGAACGTGCAGTTCGCGGTCAACCCGCGTGACGGCCGCATGATCGTCATCGAGATGAACCCGCGCGTGTCGCGTTCGTCGGCGTTGGCATCCAAGGCCACCGGCTTCCCCATCGCCAAGGTCGCCGCGCGCCTGGCCGTGGGCTACACGCTGGACGAGCTCAAGAACGAAATCACCGGCGGCGCCACGCCTGCCTCGTTCGAACCGTCGATCGACTACGTCGTCACCAAGGTGCCGCGTTTCGCCTTCGAAAAATTCCCCACCGCCGATGCGCGCCTGACCACCCAGATGAAGTCCGTGGGTGAAGTCATGGCCATCGGCCGCACTTTCCAGGAATCGTTCCAGAAGGCGCTGCGTGGCCTGGAAGTCGGCGTCGACGGCCTGAACCAGAAAACCACCGACCGCGAAAAGCTGCAAGTCGAACTGGGCGAGCCCGGTCCCGAACGCATCTGGTACGTGGGCGACGCCTTCGCGCAAGGCTTCACGCTGGACGAAGTGCACAACATCACGCACATCGACCCGTGGTTCCTGTCGCAGATCAAGGAAATCGTCGACATCGAACTGGCGTTGGAACAAAAGACGCTGGCCGACCTGGACTACGCCACGCTGTGGGAACTGAAGCGCCGCGGTTTTTCCGACCGCCGCCTGGCGTTCCTGCTGGATTCCGCTGAATCGGAAGTGCGCAAGCTGCGTCACCAGTTGAACGTGCGCCCGGTCTACAAGCGCGTGGACACCTGCGCCGCCGAATTCGCCACCCGCACTGCGTACATGTACTCCACGTACGAGGAAGAGTGCGAATCCGCGCCCACCGATCGCAAGAAGATCATCGTGCTGGGCGGTGGCCCGAACCGTATCGGCCAGGGCATCGAGTTCGACTACTGCTGCGTGCATGCCGCGCTGGCGCTGCGCGACGACGGGTACGAGACCATCATGGTCAACTGCAACCCGGAAACCGTGTCCACCGACTACGACACGTCCGACCGTCTGTACTTCGAACCGCTGACCTTGGAAGACGTGCTGGAAATCGTCCACAAGGAAAACCCGGTCGGCATGATTGTCCAGTACGGCGGCCAGACCCCGTTGAAGCTGGCCCGTGCCCTGGAAGCCAACGGCGTGCCCATCATCGGCACCAGCCCGGAATCCATCGACGTTGCCGAAGACCGCGAACGCTTCCAGAAGCTGCTGAACAAGCTGGGCTTGCGTCAGCCGCCCAACCGCACCGCGCGCACCGAAGGCGAGGCCCTGGCCCACGCCACCGAGATCGGCTACCCGCTGGTCGTGCGCCCCAGCTACGTGCTGGGCGGCCGCGCCATGGAAATCGTGCACGAGCAGCAAGACCTCGAGCGCTACATGCGTGAGGCCGTGAAGGTCAGCAATGACTCGCCCGTGCTGCTGGACCGCTTCCTGAACAACGCCACCGAAGTCGACGTGGACTGCCTGGCCGATGGCGAAACCGTCTTCATCGGCGGCGTCATGGAACACATCGAGCAGGCCGGCGTGCACTCGGGCGACTCGGCTTGCAGCCTGCCGCCTTACTCGCTGTCGGCGGAAGTCATCGCCGAGATCAAGCGCCAGACCACGATGATGGCCAAGGCCTTGAACGTCAGCGGCCTGATGAACGTGCAGTTCGCCATCCAGGGCGGTGACGTCTACGTGCTGGAAGTGAACCCGCGCGCCTCGCGTACGGTGCCCTACGTGTCCAAGGCCACCGGCCTGCAACTGGCCAAGATCGCCGCGCGCGCCATGGCCGGCCAGACGCTGGCGGCGCAAGGCATCACCAAGGAAGTCGTGCCGCCTTACTTCTCGGTCAAGGAAGCCGTGTTCCCGTTCGTGAAGTTCCCGGGCGTGGACACCATCCTGGGTCCGGAAATGAAGTCGACCGGCGAAGTGATGGGCGTGGGCATGAGCTTCGGCGAAGCCTTCGTGAAGTCGCAATTGGCTGCTGGCGTGCGCCTGCCGGAATCCGGCACGGTGTTCATCAGCGTGAAGAACCAGGACAAGCCCCGCGCCGTGGAAGTGGCGCGCGGCCTGCACGCCATGGGCTTCAAGCTGGTTGCCACGCGCGGCACGGCGGCCGAAATTGAAACCGCGGGCATTCCGGTGCAAGTGGTCAACAAGGTCACCGAAGGCCGTCCGCACATCGTCGACATGGTGAAGAACGGCGAAATCGCGCTGGTCATCAACACCGTCGAAGAACGCCGCAACGCCATCGTTGATTCGCGCACGATCCGTACGCAGTCGCTGGCTGCCCGCGTCACCTTCTTCACCACCATCGCCGGCGCCCGCGCCGCGGTCGAAGGCATGCAGTATCTGCGCCAGGGCCTGGGCCTGCAGGTGTATCCGTTGCAGGAACTGCACGCATCGCTTAGCGGTCAAGGCTGACGCGATAGCGCCAAGCCTACGGGCTTGAGGTAGGATGCCGGGGCGGCCCTTGATCAGGGCCGCCCTTTTTCTTTTCTATCTTCCTATTCGCTTACGACGATCCCATGAACAGAGTCTTCATCACCGGCGCCAGCAGTGGCCTGGGTCGCGCCCTGGCGCAGCAGTACGCCGCATCGGGCGCCACGCTGGGTCTCTTGGGCCGGCGCGAAGACGCGCTGCGTGAATTGGCCGACAGCCTGCCGGGCGAGCATCGTTGTTACGCGGTGGACGTGCGCGACCGCGCCGCGCTGCATGCGGCGGCGGCCGATTTCATTGCGTTTTGCCAGGGCAGGGTGGATGTCGTCATCGCCAGCGCCGGCATCAGCGCGGGCACCTTGACCGAGCACGGCGAGGACTACGACGTCTTCAAGGCCATCGTGGACACCAACTTGCTGGCCACCGTGGCCACCTTCGAGCCCTTCGTAGGCGCCATGCGCGCCGCTGGATCGGGTCGCCTGGTGGGTATTGCCAGCGTGGCGGGTGTGCGCGGACTGCCGGGCGCAGGCGCCTACAGCGCCTCCAAATCCGCCGTGGTGACCTATTGCGAAAGCCTGCGTCTGGAATTGGCGGCTGACGGTATCCGGGTGGTGACAATTGCCCCGGGCTACATCAAGACCGCCATGACGGCGAAGAACCCGTATTCCATGCCCTTTTTGATGGAAGCGGCCGCCTTTGCACAACGCGCGCATGCAGCGATTGCACGCGGCACGTCGTATACGGTGATTCCGTGGCAGATGGGCGTGGTGGCCAAGCTGATGCGCCTGTTGCCCAACGCGGTGTACGACAAGCTGGCGCGCAACGCGCCACGCAAGCCGCGCAAAGCAGGGTGATGCGTGTTGCGTGCGTTACGGCACCACGTCGTCGCCGACCTCATCGGCCACGTGGCCCACGTCGCCCCAATCCAGCACTTCCCATTTACGCCCCTCTACGCCGACGCGATTGATGCTGACGTTCAGCAGCGCGGCATCGCGCGCGCCGTTTAGCGGCACGCCCGAGGCATGGCGCCAGATGATGTCCAGCACGCCGCCGTGCGTGAACATCAGGATGCGCTCGCCGTCGTGGCGGCTGGCGATGTCGTCCACGGTGGAAATGACGCGCGACTGGAACTGGCCCAGCGTTTCGCCGCCATCCAGCGGCCGCAAGGGGTCGCGGCTTTTCCAGGCGGCGGCGGCTTCGGGCGCCTGCACGTCGATGTGTTCGTGGTCCAGCCCTTCCAGCACGCCGAAGCCGCGCTCGCGGATGCCGGGCTCTACCCGCACGCGCAAACCCAGTTGTTCGGATACCGGCACCGCCGTGGCGTGGGCGCGTTGCAGGTCGCTGCTGTAGATGGCGTGGATGGGCGTTTCGCGGGCCTCGTCGCGCAGGCGCGCGGCAAGCAGGCTGGCCTGGTTGACGCCGAATTCGTTCAGGGGAATGTCTTTCCAGCCTTGCAGGCGGCGCTGGCGGTTCCAGTCGGTTTCGCCATGGCGGATGAACCAGATTTCAGTCATTACGGTCGTAGTGGGGAATAAGGCAGGGAGTGGGGCAAAGCGTGGTGATCAACGCTTGTTAATCAACGCTTGGTCATCAAAGCTGGGCCGGCGCGATCACCGCGCGCGGCTTCCAAATGGCATGAATGATCGAGCTTAACGCGACGAGCGCGGGCTCGCTAGCGCGCTCATAAGGCAGGATGAAGCCTAGCATGGCGTCGGCGCGGGCTTGGCCCCACACGATGAAATCATTGGACGCGGCGCCCGCCAGTGCGGTCTCTTCGCGCAACAGCGCGCAGCCCGCGCCAGCGCGTACCAGCGCCTCCAGGTTGGCCTGGTCATCGTTTTGCATGACGATGCGCGGTGTCAGGCCATGGCGTTCGAACATGTCGCGCAGCAGCAGATGCGTATGGCTGCCCGACGGCCCGTCCAGCCACGGCAACTGGGCCACTTCGCGCCAGCCGCCGCGCTTGAGCGCCGTGGCGTGTTCTTTCGGCAAGGCAATGCGATAGCGCACGCTGCGCAGCGGCAGCCACAGCACCCCGCGCGGCGGGTTGGCGGCGATGGTCAGCGCGGCCGGCAGCCGGCCGGTGCTGACCTGTTCGGCCAGCGTGGCGGTGGGCAGGGTCTGGGTCTTCAATTCCACCAGCGGCAGGCGCTGCGTCACGGCCGAGGCCAGCTCCCCCAGGCGCAGGAAGTCCGGCTTTTCGCTGGGCACGCCCAGTTCCACGACCCCATGCAGGCTGCCCTGCAACTGCTGTGCTTCAGACTTGAACTGCGCGCCCAGCACCAGCAGCGATTCCGCCGTGGGCAGCAGCACCTCGCCCGCCTTGGCCAGCGCCAGCCGGCCGCCGCTACGGTCGAACAAGGCCACGCCCAGGCTTTGTTCCAGCGCCTTGATCTGCGCGGTCACGGCGGGCTGGGTCAGGGACAGCGCTTCGGCCGCCTTGGTCAGGTTGCCCAGCCGGGCAACCGTGACGAAAGCGCGGATCTGATAGATTTCCATGGCGGCAAGTTTAGGCCGCCAGCAGCCGTATCTGGGTGGGCTCCAGTCCAATGGAAACCGGCGCGCCGGCAGGAAAGGGCGACAGCCCCGCCAGGTGCGACTGGTCGGCCGTCAGGCGCTGCTCACCGATCAGCACCTGATAGCGCGTGAATTCACCCAGGAACTCGCTGCTTTCCACAATGCCCGGCAGCCACACATAGCGCGCATCGCCCAGGCCATCCGCCATTTCGATCTGCACGGTATGCGGCCGGAAGCTGGCGGCCAGGCGGCTTGCGGCGGGCGCCTCGGCCGTCAGCGGCAGATGCAGGTCGCCCACGCCCGGCACCGCCAGCACGACGCTGCCGCTGGTGCGTTCGCGCACATCGCCTTCCAGCACGTTCATCGTGCCCACGAAGTTGGCCACGAAGCGGTTCACCGGATAATCGAACAGCGTGCTGGGCGCGCCAATCTGCTGCACCACGCCGTGGTCCAGCACGGCCATGCGGTCAGCCGTGGTCATGGCTTCTTCCTGGTCGTGCGTGACGAAGATGGTGGTGATGCCCAGCCGGCGTTGCAGGCTGAGCAGGTCCTGGCGCATCTGCACGCGCAGCTTCTTGTCCAGGTTCGACAGCGGTTCATCCAGCAGCAGCACCTGCGGTTCGATGACGATGGTTCGGGCCAGCGCCACGCGCTGCTGCTGCCCGCCCGACAATTGATTCGGCCGGCGCTTGCCAAACTGCGACAGCCCCACCAGTTCGAGCGCGGCTTCGACCTTGGCGCGGATCTCGGCCCGGGGCAGCTTGCGTTCGACCAGGCCGAACGCCACGTTGTCCCAGACCGACATGTGCGGCCACAACGCATAGTTCTGGAACACCATGCCGATGTTGCGGTTCCAGGGCGGGGTGCCGCTGATGTCCTTGCCGTCCACCAGCAACTGGCCCGCGCTGTGCCGGTTGAAGCCGGCAATCAGCCGCAGCAATGTTGACTTGCCCGAGCCCGACGGCCCCAGCAACGCGAAGAACTCCCCCGGCTCGACGTGGATGTTCACATCTTTCAGCACTTCCGTCGTGCCGTACGACAGGCGGATGTTGCGGCACTCTACGCTAACTTTCTTCATGCGGATTCCCCCTCAGTGCGCGCCGGACGCTGGCGCGACTGCGCGCGCTCCACCAGCAGGTGCGATACATACGTGCCGATAGCCACCGCGGCCACCGCCAGCACGCCCAGCGCGGCCCCCGGCCCCCGTCCCGCCGCGCTTTGCATATACAGATAAATGCCGTAGCTCATGGGCGCCTGGCTGTCCTTGGTGACCAGCATGATGGTGGCCGACAGCTCAACTGCCGCCGTCACGAAGCTGGTCACGAAGCCCGCCAGCATGCCGCCCGCCATCAACGGCACCACCACGCGGCGGATCGTGCTCATGCGCGTGGCGCCCAGCGATTGCGCGGCTTCCTCCAGCGACACATTGATCTGCTGCAAGGACGCCACGCAAGAGCGCAGCGCGTACGGCAGGCGCCTGACCGAATACGCAATCATGATGATGATCCACGACGAGGTCAGCAGCGTGCCGGTTCCGGGAAGCTCGATCCCGCGGAACGTGCGCAGGAAGCCGATGGCCAGCACGATGCCGGGGATTGCCAAGGCAGCGGAGGCCATGAAGTCCAGCCACTGGCGCGCCGGCAGCCGGGTGCGCAGCATCAGGTAGGCGATGGCGGTGCCAATAATCACATCCACGCCCGCCGCCAGCCCGCAATAAAGCAGCGTGTTGGCGATCATGCCCTGCGACTCGGAAAACACCGCCGAATAATGCGCCAACGTGTAGCCGTCGGGCAGCGGCGCAAAGCTCCAGACGCTGGCCAGCGACAGCAGCAGCACACCCATGTGCGGCGACAGCACGAGCAGCAGCACCAGGATGATCCAGCCGTAGGCCAGCACGCTTTCCATCGGCCCCAGCTTGCGCTTCTGGATCGAATTGCCGCCCTTTTGCAGCGTGGAGTAATCACGCCCCTTAAGCACGCGCGCCGACAGCCACAACGCCAAAATCGAAAACGCGATCATGATGACGCTGATCACATAGCCCAGCGGGTCTTCCAGGCCCACCTGCGTAATGCGCAGGTACGCTTGCGGCGCCAGCATGTTGGTGGTGCCCAGCACCAGCGGCGTACCCAGGTCGTCAAACACCTTCACGAACACCAGTGACGCGCCCGCCACGTAGCCGGGCAGGGCCAACGGAAATATCACACGGCGGAACAGGCGGAACCCGCGCGAGCCCAGGTTGAACGCGGCTTCTTCCATGGCGCCGTCGATGTTGCGCAGCGCCACCACCAGGTTCATCAGGATGAACGGGAAGTAGTGCAGGGCTTCAACGAAGATGACCCCGTTCAAGCCTTCCATGAACGGAATCGTGAAGCCGAACCAATCGTTCAGCAGCAGGTTGACGCTGCCCGATCGTCCGAAGATCAGCTGCATCGCCACCGCGCCCACAAACGGCGGCATGATCAGCGGCAGTACGCCCAGCGTCTGGATGATCAGCGCGCCCCGGAACTCGAAGCGCACCGTGAAGTACGCCAGTGGCACGGCGATCAGGGACGCCAGCAGCGCAGACCAGCCCGCCACGTACAGGCTGTTGAAGAACGCTTCCTGCATCAAAGGCTGGTTGAAGAACGCGCCGAAGTGGCCCATCGTGAAGCTGCCGTCGGCGTTCACGAAGGCACTGTAGAACACCGTGCCCACGGGCACGGCAAGAAAGAGCAGCAGAAAGCCGAACACCAGCAGCGCCGTCAATACGGGGCCGGCGGGCAGGCGTGAGTGGCCCGAAGAAGTCATCGAGATTCCCGAATGTGTTGCCAGGGGATTGCCCGCGCGGCGGGGGCATGTTGTCGCGCCCACCGCACGCGCCTTGCGACGTGTGGCTTAGAGTGACGCAGCCTCTCTGGCCAGCTTCACGGCTTCTTCGTAGTTCGCCCGAGCGCGGCCGTTCCACTCGCCTTCCAACTGGGTGATCTGCTGGTTCACCGAGGCGTCTTTCTTGTTGCCCGCGAAGACCGCCAGGAACGCCGGGTCGGCGGCTTTCTTGCCATCGATAAGCGGCGCCCAGGCCAGTTTGCGCGCCTGCCCCAGCAGCTCGGCGGCGCGCCCGCTATTGGCCTTGTCGCCCAGCTTGGCCTCGGCGTCGTAGATCGCCTTGGTGGCGGCCTGCAATTCCTTCAGGCGGAACGTGATGGTCTGGTCGTACAGCGATTGCACGACGTAGTAGCGGCTTTGCGACAGGTCGGCGTTGAACTGCACCTTGCTGCGCTTGGCGATCTCGGCGGGGTCAGGGTAGCCGGGCGGAATCTTGCCGGCCAAGGCCGAGTACGGCAGCACGGGCAGGCGCGAGATCTTGGGTTGCAGCAGCAGTTCCTGGCCCGCCTGGCTAAGCGTGAAGGCAATGAACTTTTTGCCTTCCTCGGTGTTTTTCGCGCCGTCGATCAGCGCAATGTTGGCCGGCACGATGGCCGTCTCGGAGGGGTAGACGAATTCCACCGGGAACTTGGAATACTTGCTGGACAGGCCAAAGAAGTCGATGACCGGGCCGGCGCCGAACTGGCCGTTGTTCACGCCGTCGGGCACGCCGAAGGACCGTTCCGTAATGGCGCTGCTGTTGCCCGACATGCGCAGCAACGTGTTCCAGCCATCATCCCAGCCTTCGCCTTGCAATATGGTTTCGACCGTCAGGTGCATCGTGCCCGACCGCGACGGCGAGGTGATGCCGACATGCCCAAACCATTTGGGCGACAGCAGGTCCTTCCATTCCACCGGCGCGGCAAGTTTGTGCGCGGCAAGGTAGCGCGTGTTGTAGACGATGCCGTAGCCCGCCAAGGCCTGGCCCAGGTACATGCCGGACGGGTCGTTGATGGGGTAGTTGCCGATCTTGTCCGGCACATCCTTGTTGGCCACGTCGGAAGACTTGGCCAGCAGCTTGTCGCGGCCCAGCACTTCGAAGGCGTCGGGCGCGCTGGCCCAGAACACCTCGGGGCGTTGGCCCGCTGGGGTCTCGCGCACATAGGCAATGCCCGACACGGTGTTCTTGTTCAGGATTTCCAGCGTGATGCCGGGGTTGGCCTTTTCGAACGCGGTCTTGTAGGCCTGGGTCAGGTCTTTCGGGAACGACGTGATCACCGTGACGGTGCCGGCCAGGGCAGGGGCCGAGCAAACGGCCAGCAGGGCTCCTGCAAGGGCTGTGCGCATTGCATGCATGGTTTGTCTCCGTAGTTTTAATTTGTCTGGAGACAGTAATGTCAGGCCTGCTATGCGTCCAATCAGAAATTTTGATGCGCCTCATCAGCGCGGGCACCCTGGTGGCGGCGCGCGGCTGGCGGGGCTGTGGCGCTTATGCCGTGGCGGACACGCCGTTGGCCTTGGCCGCCTTGGCCTGCTGGGTCAGCACCTGCTGGATCTGGCCTTGAATCTGCATGGCCTGGGCGTTCAGCGACTGCAACTGCTGCGCCTTCATCTCGTCCGACATGCCGCTGGCCTGCACCTTGGCGATCTGGTCCATGATGCGCTTGAGCTGCTTTTGCAGCATTTTGATCTGGCGGGTGAACTCGTCGTCGTTGTCGGTCTCTTCAGTGGCCTTGGCGCCGCCAATGCCCATCGCCCCGGCGTTGTTGACGCGGATCTTGCCGTCGGGCGTAACGGTCGTCGCCTCCGCGCCGGCGGATTCCTTCGCTTCTTTGTTGGCCTGAATCTTCTGGGCCCACAGCTCGGCCAAGCTGCCGATCCGGGATGTGCCGCCGATGGAATTGATAGCCATGATGTCTCCTGCTGCCGGGTAGTACTTCGGGGTCCCCTTGGATTTCCGGGGTTTCCCTAAGTACGGCATCGCGCGAGCCATACTTAAACGTTGCCGCCCCTTCGCAGCCCCCTTTACACTGGCGCCCGCTCACCCAACCCCTTATTTGGGATATTTATGTCGAATTCGTACTTTCCGCGTTGGCGCCTGGCGGACGATGCCGAACCCGGCGTCATCATCGCGCCTGATGAAAGGCTGTCCTGGCCCAAGAATGTGGCGATGGGCGCGCAGCACGTGGTGGCCATGTTCGGCTCGACGGTGCTGGCGCCGCTGCTGATGGGCTTCGACCCCAACGTGGCGATCCTCATGTCCGGCATCGGCACGCTGATCTTCTTCCTGTTCGTCGGCGGCCGGGTGCCCAGCTACCTGGGGTCCAGCTTCGCCTTCATTGGCGGCGTGATCGCGGTGACGGGGTATGCGGGGGGCGGGGCAAACGCCAATATCGGCGTGGCGCTGGGCGCCATCATCGCCTGCGGCCTGGCCTATACCTTGATCGGCGTGATCGTCTGGATTGCCAACGCCCGATCGGGTAGCGGCGCCAACTGGATCGATGCGCTGATGCCGCCCGTCGTCACGGGCGCCGTGGTGGCGGTGATCGGCCTGAACCTGGCGCCCATCGCGGCCAAGGGCGCCATGGGCGCGTCGGGCTTCGACACCTTCATGGCGCTGGTCACCATCGTCTGCGTCGGCGGCATCGCCGTCTACACGAAAGGCATGGTCCAACGCTTGCTGATCCTGGTCGGCCTGATCCTCGCCTGCGTGGTCTACGCGGTGCTGGCCAATGGCATGGGCCTGGGCAAGCCCATCGATTTTTCGGGCGTGGCCACCGCCGCCTGGATCGGCCTGCCGCATTTCGCGGCACCGGTCTTCAAGGCCGAAGCCATGGGCTTGATCGTGCCGGTCGCCATCATCCTGGTGGCGGAAAACCTGGGCCACGTGAAGGCGGTCAGCGCCATGACGGGCCGCGACCTGGACCGCTACCTGGGTCGCGCCTTCGTCGGCGACGGCGTGGCGACCATGGTGTCGGGCGCGGTCGGCGGCACGGGCGTCACCACCTACGCCGAGAACATCGGCGTGATGGCGGTGACACGCATCTATTCCACGCTGGTCTTCGTGGTGGCTGCGCTGATCGCCATCGTGCTGGGCTTTTCTCCCAAGTTCGGCGCGCTGATCCAGACGATTCCCGGCCCGGTTCTGGGCGGCATGTCGGTCGTGGTGTTTGGCTTGATCGCGATTGCGGGTGCGCGCATCTGGGTGGTGAACCAGGTCGACTTCAGCGATAACCGCAACCTGATCGTGGCCGCGGTCACGTTGGTGATGGGGGCGGGCGACTTCACCATCAAGATCGGTGACTTCATGCTGGGCGGCATCGGCACCGCTACATTCGGGGCCATCATCTTGTACGCCTTGTTGCGTCGCAGGAAGCCTGTTTCGGCATGAATCGGGCCGTTTTGGCCTTCGTCAGCGGTCAAAATGACAAAATACTATTGAAAAGTATCTTTTCAGCAACGCGGGGCGGGCGTCCCTTGCCGGGGGCCGCCGCCGCGTCTGGAAATTGTTGAGGAAATAGCCGGTTTTCGCGGGTTACAGCAGCGAAAACCGTGCAAAAGCACGTTTTCCGCGGTGGCTTGCAATTCCGAGGGACTTTGCCCACAATATGACTTTGATTGCCCCGGTTCCGACCCGAGCCGGGGTTTTGTTTTGGTCGTCCGCGCCGCTTGCCTCGCTTTGATTTTTGTCCCGATGGCAGGTGCGCGCCCCGGTAACGACCTTCACCGAGAACGCTCCCTTCGGGGCGTTTTCTACTTTTTGTTTGGGAAACGACATGTCTGCCATTCCTTTGACCGTGCGCGGGGCCGAGCGCTTGCAAGAAGAGCTCCAGCGGCTGAAAACCGTGGAACGCCCTGCCGTTATCAATGCCATCGCCGAAGCGCGAGCGCAGGGTGATCTGTCGGAAAACGCCGAATATGACGCTGCTCGCGAGCGCCAAGGCTTTATCGAAGGCCGGATTGCCGAACTTGAAGGCACGCTTTCCAATGCCCACCTGATCGACCCCACTTCCTTGGACGCCGAAGGCCGTGCCGTGTTTGGCGCAACCGTCGACATCGAAGACCTGGATTCCGGTGACCGCGTCACGTACCAGATCGTGGGCGACGTCGAGGCCGACATCAAGGCCAACCTGATTTCCGTGTCCAGCCCGGTGGCGCGCGCGCTGATCGGCAAGAGCGAAGGCGATGTGGTCGAGGTCAAGGCCCCGGCCGGCGTTCGCGAATACGAAGTTCTGGGCGTGCGTTACATCTAACGCGCTCGCCTTAGCGGTAAACTGTCAAAACGCCATAGCTCGAAGCCTGATTCAGGCTGAGTGTCCGCGGAAACCGCGCGGATCGCTATGGTGGACCGGGCGCGTCAGGCGCCCGTTTTTGTGCCCGGCCTTAGCTTTTCGACGTCTTGCGGCTGGTACCGCTGCGTGCACCGGCGCGCAGGCTGAGCGCGCTGCCGGCGCGGCGCGGAATACCGTGGCCGCTGGCGGTAGCCCGCTTGTTGCTGGGGCGCATCGGTTTGCCGTTCTTGTTCAGTTGGTCTTGCGGCACGAAACGCGCCTTGGCCGGCTTGGGCTCTTCGGACTCGCTGCGGCGCGGACGCTTGGACAGGGTCTTGCCTTCGGCGGCCAGCTTCTTCGGCGTGTACGGCTCGGAAGCGCGGCGCTTGGCGGGAGCCTCGGGCTCCATCGCTGCCAGGGCGGCGGGCTTGATGTTGCCGGCCAGCGGGCGGAAAAGAATCAGGGTCTTGCCCAGATGGTGCACCGGGGCGCAAGACAGGGTGTCGCAAATGGTCGACAACATGGTCTCGCGGGCCTCGCGGTCATCGCCGCCGGCGCGTACCTTGATGAGGCCGTGGGAAGCCAGTGCCAGGTCAATTTCCTTGAGCACGGCTTCAGTCAGGCCATTGTCGCCAATCAGGACGACGGGGCGCAGAGGGTGAGCGGCGGAGCGAAGGTCGCTGCGCTCACGAGAGGTAAGTTCTAATATAGGCATGCGTGGAATTGTACGGTAATGGCCAAGAATAAATTCTCTAAAGACTGGATTCACCAGCACATCAACGATCCCTATGTGAAGCTGGCGCAACAGAAGGGCTATCGCGCCCGCGCCGCCTTCAAGCTGATCGAGATCCTGGATACCGAAAAGCTGATGCGCCGGGGCGACCTGGTCATCGATCTGGGTTCGGCGCCCGGCAGCTGGTCCCAAGTGGCGCGCGAGCGCCTGGCGGGCCCGGGCGGCATCGTGGACGGACGTATTATTGCGCTGGATCTGCTTCCGATGGAGCCGGTGGCCGGGGTGGAATTCATCCAGGGCGACTTTCGCGATGATGACGTTCTGAAACAATTGGAAGACATGGTCGGATCTCGAGCCGTGGACCTTGTAATCTCGGATATGGCCCCCAACTTGTCAGGCGTGGGTAGCGCCGACTCCGCGCGCATTCAGCATGTGTGCGAGCTGGCGATGGAGTTTTCCCGCGCCCACCTCAAGCCCAACGGGGCGCTGATCGTCAAGGCCTTCCACGGCAGCGGATTTTCGCAGATCGTGCAGTCCTTCAAACAGCACTTCAAGCGGGTAGTCGAGCGCAAGCCGAAGGCGTCACGGGATAAATCCTCTGAAACCTTTCTGGTTGCGCGCGATCTGAAATAACCCGGGCCGGGGCATGTTGCCCCGCACCCCTGAAAAGTTGACCTGCTTGCCGAGACAACGACCACCATAACGACAAACCAGACGTAACTACACGGACCCCAGGGATCCCAGGACGCAGTTGGGTCCAACAGGGTAGAATGGGCTATTGACATACTTGTGACCGTGCCATACGCGGGTGCGCGGTTGCTGGTCGGAATCAAAAGCAGGAGATCGACCTTGAATAATTCATTTTCGAAAGTCGCTGTTTGGATGGTGATAGCCCTGGTGCTGTTCACCGTCTTCAAACAGTTCGACGGACGCGCTCAGACCCAGGACGGCGTGAGCTACACGCAGTTCATGGACGACGCCAAGGCGGGACGTATCCGCAAGGTCGACGTTCAGGGCGATGTGCTGTACGTCACCCCGGACGCGGGCCGCGCCTATACGCTGACTTCGCCGGGCGACCTCTGGATGGTTTCCGATCTGTTGAAGTACGGCGTCCAGGTTTCGGGCAAGCCGCGCGAAGAGCAGTCGCTGTTGATGAGCATCTTCGTGTCGTGGTTCCCCATGCTGCTGTTGATCGGCGTGTGGGTATTCTTCATGCGACAGATGCAGGGCGGCGGTAAGGGCGGCGCATTCAGCTTCGGCAAATCGCGCGCTCGCATGCTCGACGAAAACACCAATCAAATCACCTTTGCCGACGTCGCTGGCTGCGATGAAGCGAAGGAAGACGTCCAGGAACTGGTTGATTTCCTGCGTGACCCCAGCAAGTTCCAAAAGCTTGGCGGCCGCATCCCGCGCGGCGTGCTGATGGTGGGTTCGCCCGGCACCGGCAAGACGCTGCTGGCCAAGGCCATCGCCGGTGAAGCCAAGGTGCCGTTTTTCAGCATCTCGGGTTCGGACTTCGTTGAAATGTTCGTTGGCGTGGGCGCGGCCCGTGTCCGCGACATGTTCGAAAACGCCAAGAAGCACGCGCCTTGCATCATCTTCATCGATGAAATTGATGCGGTGGGCCGTCAGCGTGGCGCCGGCCTGGGTGGCGGCAACGACGAACGCGAACAGACCCTGAACCAGATGCTGGTTGAAATGGACGGCTTCGAATCCGGCCAGGGCGTCATCGTGATCGCCGCAACCAACCGTCCCGACGTGCTGGACCCGGCATTGCTGCGTCCCGGCCGTTTCGACCGTCAGGTCGTGGTGCCGCTGCCCGATATCCGTGGCCGCGAGCAGATCCTGAAAGTTCACATGCGCAAGGTTCCGCTGTCGCCTAACGTCGACGCGACCATCCTGGCGCGCGGCTGCCCCGGTTTTTCGGGCGCCGATCTGGCCAACCTGGTCAACGAAGCTGCCTTGTTCGCCGCGCGCCGTAATGGCCGCACGGTGGATATGTCCGACTTCGAAAAGGCCAAGGACAAGATCATCATGGGTGCCGAGCGCCGCTCGATCGTCATGCCCGAAGAGGAACGCAAGAACACCGCGTACCACGAGTCCGGCCACGCCATCGTTGCCCGCATGCTGCCCAAGACCGACCCGGTCCATAAGGTCACCATCATCCCGCGCGGCCGTGCGCTGGGCGTGACGATGCAGTTGCCCGAGACCGACCGTTACAGCATGGACAAGGGCCGTCTGCTGTCGACCATCGCCGTGCTGTTCGGTGGCCGTATCGCCGAAGAACTGTTCATGGACCAGATGACGACGGGCGCTTCGAACGACTTCGAACGCGCCACCGCCATCGCTCGCGACATCGTCACCCGCTACGGCATGACTGACGAACTGGGTCCCATGGTCTACGCCGAGAACGAAGGCGAAGTCTTCCTGGGCCGTAGCGTCACCAAGACGACCCACATGTCCGAAGCCACCATGCAGAAGGTGGACACCGAGATCCGCCGCATCATCGACGAGCAATACCAAGTCGCGCGCAAGATCCTGGAAAACAACCGCGACAAGGTCGAAGTGATGACGTCCGCGCTGCTCGAATGGGAAACCATCGACGCCGACCAGATCAACGACATCATCGAGGGCCGCCCTCCGCGCCCCCCGAAAACGCCGCAAGGCCCGTCGGATTCCACCGACACGCCGCCTCCCAGCACCGGTCTGGCGGCTGACGGCAGCACGGCTGCAGCAGTCTGAGGTTTTTTGTCCTGAGTTATGGCAAATAACTTCCTTTGCGGGCGCTTCGAGTTTGATCTCGAGCGCCCGCTTGTCATGGGTATCGTCAATGTCACGCCGGATTCGTTTTCCGACGGCGGCCAGCACGACGATACGGATTCCGCGGTGGCGCACGCGCGCCAGTTGATCGAAGAGGGCGCGCAGATCCTGGATCTGGGCGGTGAGTCCACACGCCCTGGCGCCGATCCGGTTTCCGTGGCCGATGAGCTCGACCGCCTGTTGCCCGTGATCGAGGCATTGCGCGATTGCGGCGTGCCCTTATCCATCGACACCTTCAAGCCGGAAGTCATGCGCGCCACGCTGGACGCGGGCGCCGACATGATCAACGACATCTATGGCTTTCGCCAACCCGGCGCCGTCGAGGCAGTGGCGCAATCGCGCTGCGGGCTTTGCGTAATGCACATGAAAGGCGAGCCTCGTACCATGCAGGCCTCGCCCCCCGAATACACCGACCTGATCGGTGAAATCGGATTCTTCCTGGGGTCTCGCGCGCAGAAGCTGCGCGCGGCCTGGATAGACCCTCGCCGCATCGTGCTGGACCCGGGATTCGGGTTCGGCAAGACGGCGGACCAAAACTTCCAATTGCTGCGCCGCTTGTCCAGTTTGCGCAGCACCGGTTATCCATTGCTGATCGGCCTGTCGCGCAAGAACATGATCGGGCAGGCCACGGGCCGACCGGTCGGCGACCGGCTGTCCGGCAGCATCGCCGCAGCGCTTGCCTGCGTGTCCCGGGGCGCTTCCATCGTGCGTGTGCACGATGTTGCCGCCACCGTGGATGCCCTTAAGGTATGGCATGCGGCTGAACAAGGAGCTATCAGTTCATGAGTCAACGCAAGTATTTCGGCACCGATGGGGTGCGTGGTGAAGTCGGCGGTCCGGTGATCAACGCCGAATTTGCGCTGCGCCTGGGTTATGCCGCCGGCCGTGTGCTGGCGCGCGAACACGCTGTGCGCGGCGGTAGCCGCCCGCAGGTCGTCATTGGCAAGGACACGCGCATTTCGGGCTACATGCTGGAATCCGCCCTTGAAGCCGGCTTGTCCGCCGCCGGCATCGACGTGCTGCTGGCCGGCCCCATCCCGACGCCGGCCGTGGCCTATCTGACCCGGGCATTGCGTTTGGTGGCGGGCATCGTCATCAGCGCCTCGCACAACCCGTATCAGGACAACGGCATCAAGTTCTTCTCGGCGCAGGGCATGAAGCTGCCGGACGAAATCGAAGCAGCGATCGAAGCCGCGCTGGACGAGCCGCTGGGCTGCGTCAGTTCCGAAGGCTTGGGCCGCGCCCGCCGCATGTCGGACTCCCAAGGCCGCTACATCGAGTTCTGCAAGAGCACCTTCCCCTACGATCTGGACCTGAACGGGATGAAGATCGTTGTGGACGCCGCGCACGGTGCCGCCTATAACATCGCCCCGCACGTGTTCCGCGAGCTGGGCGCCGAGGTGCATGCCATTGGTGTGCATCCGGACGGCTTCAATATCAACAAGGGCGTGGGCGCGTTGCACCCCGAATCCCTGGCCAAGGAAGTGCAGGCGCGTGGCGCCCACCTGGGCATCGCCCTGGACGGCGACGCCGACCGGCTGCAGGTTGTGGACGGCGAAGGCCGCATCTATAACGGCGACGAACTGCTGTACGCCATCGTGCGCGAGCGCATGCAGCGCGGCAAGGTCGACGGCGTGGTCGGTACGCTGATGACCAATTTCGGCTTCGAGCGCGAGATGAAGCGCCTGGGCGTGGGCTTCGAGCGCGCCAACGTGGGCGACCGCTACGTGCTGGAGCAAATGCAGGCGCACGGCTGGCAGTACGGCGGCGAAAGCTCTGGCCACCTGCTGTGCCTGGATTGCCACTCCACGGGCGACGGCATCATCGCCGCCTTGCAGGTGCTGACCGCCCTGCGCCGCAGCGGCGAGACGATGGCGCAATGGGTGCGCGATCTGCGCATGTATCCGCAGAAGATGATCAACGTGCCGTTGACGCCCGGCCAGGACTGGAAGACCCACGCCGGGCTGACTGCCGCGCGCGAAGCGGTCGAGGCGGAACTGAACGGCCGCGGTCGCATCCTGATCCGCGCTTCGGGTACTGAACCCAAGCTGCGCTTGATGGTCGAAGCGGAAGATGAATCCCTTGCTGTTTCCTGCGCAGAGAAGCTTGCCGCCAGCTTGGCCTAAGCCCGGCCTCCTGACTGTGTCCCCGAAAGCCACGCACCGCCTAGCGGTGAGTGGCTTTTGTGCATTTTTGATAAGTATTGCTTTGTAAAGTTTTGTCGAGATTTGCCCTAAATTGACCTATCTCCTCCGAACTAAACTTCATAGTCACGTAACATATCGGTCAAGTCTTTGACATACAGGGCGTCCAAACTGACTGGACTCTCTAGGAGCTTCGCGCAATGCTTGAATTAGCACGCACCACCCCAAGCCGTAATCCCGCAGAACCCTGGAAGGGCAACGCTCCAAAAGTGTTGGCGGTGGGCTTGGCGCGCACGGCTGAAGAAATCGAGCAGATCCAGCGTCTGCGTTACGACGTCTTCACCGAGGACATGGGCGCGGTGTTTCCCGACGCGCTTGACGGCATTGAGCACGACCGCTTCGACCCTTTTTGCGAACACCTGATGGTGCGCGAAATGGATACAGGTCGCGTCGTCGGCACGTATCGAATCTTGACTCCTGAAAAGGCGCGAGAAGCGGGCGGCTATTACGCGCAATCAGAGTTTGATCTTTCCGGGCTGGGTCCCATTCGTGACCAACTGGTTGAAGTGGGCCGGTCGTGCACCCATTCCGACTACCGCAACGGCGGGGTGATCATGCTGTTGTGGTCGGGCCTGACGGAATACCTGCGGCGCGGCGGCTACGAATACGTGTTGGGCTGCGCCAGCGTCAGCCTGCGGGACGATGGCGTTACCGCCGCCGAAGTCTGGCGCACCATCATGCCGAAGCTGCCCCAGGCCGGCGAGCCCAGTGTTACCCCGCTGCACCGCTACCCGGTGGAAAAATTGAACAGCACCTTGCCGGCGCGCGTGCCGCCGTTGATCAAGGGCTACCTGAAGCTGGGGGCCAAAGTCTGTGGCGAACCCGCCTGGGACCCGGATTTCAATGCCGCCGACTTCCCGGTGCTGCTGAAGATGGAGCGGATGGACGAGCGCTACCGCCGCCACTTCGGCCTGGACCAACCGACGGCCGTCAACGGCCAGCGCTGATCATCATGCGCCGCTTGCTCCGCCGTATGAAAATCAGGCTGATACGGCGGGCCACGCGGCCTATCCGTCTTGAGCTCAGGCAGTTGCACCGGCAGACAGATCTGTCTCCAGATTAAGCACATAAGAACGTAAAAGCGGGGAGGGCGTTGCCGCCGTCACCCGCTTTTTTTCGTCTGTGCCGTCTGCGCCACGCGCGCCGTCTGCGCCTTGTGTAGGCGCGCACGACGCCTGAATCAGAACTCCAGCAGTTCGAACGAAAAGCCCACCTTGTTCCATTCCGCTTCTTCAGCGCGCAGGGTGAAGTCGCTCAAGGGGTGCTGGGTCAGCCAGTCGCGGTTGACCCGCACAACGATGGAGCTTTCGCGTACCGACGCGGTCAGCGGCAGGGGCTCGATTTCGCCACGGCGGCGGAACAGCAGCACGGCCAGGCGCAGGCTCAGGATGGCTTTCCATTGCGCCCGGGTGCGGATCAGCGGTTCCAGCTTGGTCAGCTTGCCCTGGTGGCCCAGCGCCAACAGTGCAAGCAGTTGCTGGTCGGCGCGCGAGAAGCCCGGCATGTCGGCGTTTTCCAGCACGTAGGCCGTGTGCTTGTGATACGCATTGTGCGCAATCGACACGCCCACTTCGTGCAAGTCCGCCGCCCAGCCCAGCGCCGGACGCAGTTCCGCGCGTTCCTGGCCTTCGGGGAACATCGCGTCAAACAGCGTCAGCGCGGCATGGCGCACACGGCGCGCCTGGTTCACGTCCACGTGGTAGCGCTTCATGAACTGGCGCACCGATTCGTCGCGCTTGTCGTGTTCGTCGTCGCGGCCCAGCAGGTCATACAGCACGCCAAGGCGCAGCGCGCCGTCGCCGGTGTGCATGACGTCGATGCCCAATTCGTCGAACAGGGCGGTCATGATGGCCAGCCCGCCGGGCAGCACATCGGAACGCTCGATCTTGATGCCGGGCAGCTCGGACGGGATGACGCGGCCCGAGCGCACGATGCGGTCTTTCAGCTTGGCCAGGCCGGCGCGGGTAATGCCGCGGTCGGAAAAGCGGCTTTCGGTCAGGATGGCGAACAGCGCCTTGGCGGTGCCGGAGGAGCCATAGGCTTCTTTCCAGCCCATCTTGCGGTACTGCTTGGCGATGACTTCAATTTCACGCCGTGCCGCCAATTCAGCCTGTTTCATCTGGTGCGCGTCCACCACGCCGTCAGAGAAGAACTGACGGCTGTAGCTGACGCAACCCATGTACAGCGACGACATCAGGCCCGGCTCGTGCCCCTTGCCGATGATGACTTCGGTGGACCCGCCACCGATGTCGATGACCAGGCGCTTGTTGGGCGACGGTGGCAGCGTGTGGACGACGCCCGAAAAGATCAGGCGGGCTTCTTCGCGGCCCGCGATGACTTCAATCGGAAAGCCCAGCGCCGCTTCGGCGCGAGGCAGGAAGTCGCGCGTGTTGCGCGCCACCCGGAAGGTATTGGTGGCCACCGCGCGCACCCGGTTGGGGTGGAAGCTGCGCAGGCGGTCGCCAAAACGCTCAAGCACGGCGATGGCGCGTTCGATCGCGTCGTCGCCCAGGCGTTTCTCGGCGTCCAGTCCGGCGGCAAGCCGGACGGTTTCCTTGAGACGATCGATCTGGTAGATCTGGGGCGTACCGTCCTGTTGAACGATGCGTCCGATAGAGAGGCGGAAGCTGTTGGACCCGAGGTCCACCGCGGCCAGAAGTTGATCCATGCGGCTCGTAATATAGGCTTTGAGGTGGCCTGATTATAGAGACCCCATGTGACAGTGCCCTTCGGTACGGGTTTTCGCTTATGGATCATGGGCTTGGCGAAATCACGACGTGCGCTATACGTCCCGCTTTTGACGTACGCTACGGTTTTGTCGTTATGTCATAGAACCGTCACTTTTTTGCAGTAAAACTCCACGCTCCTCCCAACGTATGGAATCCGGTATGCCCACACGCCCGCCTGGCGAGCCTTTGCTCATGAATCGTGAATTGTCGCTGCTCAAATTCAACGAGCGCGTGCTGGCGATGGCGGAAAATCCGACGACACCGTTGCTGGAGCGGCTGCGTTACGTGTGTATCGTCAGTTCCAATCTGGATGAGTTCTTCGAAATCCGGATTTCCAGCCTGAAAGAGCAGCAGCTTCAGTCGCCCAACCTGGTGGGCCCCGACGGGATGACGCCGGATCAGGCCTTTGAAAACGTCCAGCATGCCGTGCACGCCCTGGTGGCGCGCCAATACAACCTGCTTAACGACGACATCCTGCCCGCCATGCAGGCAGAAGGCATCACCCTGCATCACGCGTCCGAATGGAACGCCGAGCAGCAGGAGTGGGCGCGCCAGGTGTTCAACCGCGATGTGATGCCGCTGCTGACCCCCATCGGGCTGGACCCGGCGCATCCGTTTCCCCGCGTCTACAACAAGAGCCTGAACTTCATTGTGTCGCTGTCGGGCGCCGACGCCTTCGGCCGGCAGGCCTCGATTGCCGTGGTGCAGGCGCCGCGCGCCCTGCCGCGCCTGATCAAGATGCCGCCCGAGCTGTCCGGCCACCCGGAAGGCTTCATTCTGCTGACGTCCTTGCTGCGTGCCTTTGTGGGTGAACTGTTCCCCGGACTGGAAATGCTGGGCTGCTACCAGTGGCGCGTCACCCGCAACAGCGACCTGTTTGTTGACGAAGAAGAAGTCACCAACCTGCGCCACGCCTTGCAAGGCGAGTTGTCGCAGCGTAATTTCGGCGCCGCCGTCCGCCTGGAAATCGACAAGCTCACCCCTGTCGAACTCGAAACCTTCCTGCAGCGGGAATTTTCGCTGAAGGCCGAAGACACCTACCGCGTGCCAGGCCCCGTGAACCTGTCGCGCCTGATGCAGTTGTGCAATTCCGACCTGCGGCCCGATCTGCTGTTTCCGGAATACCGCGCGCCCGTGCCCGCGCCGTTCGACAAGGTGGGCGACAAGCCGCAAGACCTGTTCGAGGCCGTGGCCGCGCAGGACCGCCTGCTTCACCACCCCTACCAGTCGTTCCAGCCCGTTATTGATTTCCTGACCGCCGCGGCGCTGGACCCCGACGTCATGGCCATCAAGCAGACCATCTACCGCACGGGCGAAGATTCCGAGCTGATGAAGATCCTGCTGGCCGCCGCGCGGGCCGGCAAGGAAGTGACGGTGGTGGTGGAGTTGATGGCTCGCTTCGACGAGCAGACCAACATCAATTGGGCGTCCAAGCTGGAAGAGGTGGGGGCGCACGTGGTGTATGGCGTGGTGGCCCACAAGACGCACGCCAAGATGGCCGTGGTGCTGCGTCGCGAAAAAGGGCGTTTGCGCCGCTATGCCCACCTGGGTACCGGCAACTACCATCCCCGCACGGCCCGCCTGTACACCGACTTTGGCCTGCTGACCGCCGACCCGAAGTTGTGCGAGGACATGGACAAGGTGTTTGCGCAGTTGACCGGGCTGGGCGCGCGCCGCTCGCTCAAGGCACTGATGCAGTCGCCGTTCACCATGCATGACGGCATGGTGGCGCTGATCCGTGCCGAGGCGCGGGCGGCCAAGGCGGGCAAGCGCGCGCGCATCATGGCCAAGATGAATTCGCTGCTGGAAGAGCAGGTGATCGAAGAGCTCTACAAGGCCAGCCAGGCCGGGGTCAAGATCGACCTGATCGTGCGCGGGGTGTGTGCGTTGCGCGCCGGCGTGTCCGGGCTGTCTGAGAACATCCGCGTGCGGTCCATCGTGGGCCGCTTCCTGGAGCACTCGCGGGTGTTCTATTTCTATGCGGACGGCGAGGAAACGGTCTATCTGTCTTCGGCCGACTGGATGGACCGCAACTTCTTCCGTCGGGTGGAAATAGCGTTCCCGATCTACGACAAGACCCTGAAAAAGCGGGTGATCGACGAAGCGTTTACCTACGCGCTGCGCGACAACCAACTGGCGTGGCAGCAGAAGCCGGATGGCGACTATGCTCGGGTGAAGAGCCGCCGCGAACCCTTCAACGTGCACCAATACCTGATGCAGAAGCTGGGCGTATAAGCCGACCGTTTGCTTGTTGGGGTGCGTCCCCAAAATACTGTGGCCGCCTTGGTTCGCCGGGCGGCCACAGGTTTTTCCGGGGTTGGGGACAGGGCAACATGAACCGTATGTGACTGTCACTATCTTGTC